>JAGWBS010000030.1 GCA_021295775.1 Pseudomonadota bacterium
GAGTCGAACTTGGCGCGTTTCGACCCGCTGCAGGGGCGGGGAGGGGGGCGTTTGCGCCTCTTCAGGCGCCGTCGGGGTCGAGCCCGCCGGTGCGCAGCACGCCGTCGCGCTCGAGCCGCTCGATCTCCGCCTCCGACAGCTCCAGCAGCTCGGACAGCACCTCGCGGTTGCTCGCGCCCCGCGCCAGCGCGGGGCCGGCCGCGCCGATCTCGGCGTCGCTGGAGCGCCAGGGCGCGTCGGGCACCCGCACGCCGGGGGCGAGTTCGCGGATCGCCCGGCGCTGTTCCGCCCATTCCGACTCGCACACCTCGGCGGTCGTGCGCACCTCGGCGAACATCAGGGGCCGGCCTTCCAGCGCTCGCTCCAGAGCGGCGAAGTCCGGGAAGCGCCGGGTCCGCGCCTCCAGCTCCGCGAGCGCCGCGTCGAGGTGCTCGCCGATCGCCTCCGGGGTGGCGAAGCGCGGGTCGCCCTCCAGACCGTCTCCGCCCAGAGCCTCGATCCAGGCGTGGAACAGCCGCCGGGGATTGCCCAGCAGGTGCACGCGGCGGCCGTCTCCCAGGCTCGGCGTCAGGAAGGTCCAGGTGTCGAAACCCCGCTCCCCGCCGAATCCCGCCAGGTCGACGCCGGTGTGCTCGCTGACGTACAGCCGGGCCTCGGCCATCGAAACGTCGAGGTGCTGTCCGCGCCCACTAGACTCGCGCTGGTAGAGCGCGCCCAGCACGGCGTTGCAGGCCATCACGCCGGCGTAGATGTCGCCGTGCTGGTGCACTTCGCCTTGTGCCTCTCCGCCGCGCAGGCGCCGGTCCAGATCCAGCAGGCCCGCCTCGGCGGCGACCAGCGGGGCGTAGGCGGGATGTCGGGCCAGCGGCCCGCTCTGGCCCCAGCCCGTGACGGAACAGTAGATCAGGCGCGGGTGCCGGGCGCGCAACTCCTCCGCGCCCAGCCCGAAGCGCGCCAGTACGCCGGGGCGGAAGTTCTCCAGCAGGACGTCGCAGCGCGCGGCGAGCCGCGCCAGCAGATCCGCCGCGCCGGGCGTCTTGAGGTCGACCGACAGGTTGCGCTTGCCGGCGTTCATGTGCGCGTACATCATCGACGTGCCCGAGGCCCAGGGCGGCGTGCTCCGCACGACGTCGCCCTCCGGGGCCTCGACCTTGATCACGTCGGCGCCCAGGTCGGCCAGCATGCGGCCGCAGATCGGCCCGCTGAACACGCGCGTGAAGTCGAGCACGCGGACTCCGGCGAGCGGCCCGGCACGGGGCATCGGCCCACCATATCAGCCCGCCCCGGCTCGCCGCCGCGGGGGCCGCTGCTCCGGAACCTGCGCGGTCTGGTCCTCCAGGCGCCGCCGCGTCTCGCTCGGCTCGCCGTCCGGCGGGGTGCAGACCGTGTCCGGCGGGACGCTCGTGGCGTACCCTTCGACCAGCGCCACGGCGTCGGAGTCATTCGACAAGGCGACGTGTCGGCCACTTGCCGGCACGGCCTGCCGCCAGGACCCAGGAGGAGATGGAGATGAATGTATCGAACCAGGTGATGCGCACGGCGGATTACGTGCAAGCCCTTCTCGCCCAGGAGATCGAGGGTCCGGTTGCGATGGTGCACCTGTTGAAGTTCAAGGCCAAGGCGGAGTACGCGGACGGCCGCGAGACGGATCTTACGGGTGGCTAAGCCTATGCGACCTACCGCCGGAAGCTGGTCGAACACGTGACGTCGGCGGGTGGACGCCTGGTGTTTCAGGGAGCGGCCAGGCACCTGGTGCTCGGCGAAGTGGAAGAGATGTGGGACGAGGTGCTGGTCGTCGAGTTCCCGTCGAAGGAAACTTTCGCCGACATCATCACCTCTCCGGACATGGCCGAGTGGGGCCTGCACCGCAGGGCCGGGCTGATCGGCCAACTGCTGATTGCCGCCACTTCGGACGGATAGGGCAGGCTGGACTGCCGGCCTTTGACCTGAGCCCATTGCCCTGTCAGTGCCGCTCCGGCGGCCGGCGCCGGCCGCGCGCCCGCGGGTACGCGGCGCACCGCGAGCCTGTCTACTCCGGGACCTGCGCGGCCAAGCCCTCCAGACGCCGCCGCGTCTCGCTCAGCGCGCCAGCCGGGGCGGTGTAGTCCGTGTCCAGCGGCACGATCGTGACATAGCCCTCGGCCAGCCCCGCCGCGTCGGAGTCCGGAACGTCGGGCGTCCGTGCCGACTCCGCCGCCGCGAATCCGGGCGCGAACAGGCCGGGCCGCTTCTCCTCGAAGACGATCGCGAAGGGCGTGCCCCGCCCCTGCACCGCGATTTTCACCCCGGCCACGGCCCGCGGCTCCAGCGACGGGTAGTTCACGTTGAGGCGCAGCCCCGGCGCCAGCAGTGCTCCCGCCGGGTCGCGCCGCTCCGCGAGCCGGTCGATCAGGCGCACCGCGAACTCCGCCACGTTCCGGAAGTGGCGGCGGTGGGTTTCCGGGTCTGCCGCGGCCGCTTCCGCCAGGTCGCCGGGCGGGGTACTGCTGAAGGCGATCGCCGGGACTGCTCCGGCCATGCCGCTGGCGGCGATCGTGGTCGCGCCCACGGTTCCCGAAATTCCGGTCGCAGGCCCCGCGTTCGCTCCCAGATTCGTTCCCGAGACTAGCAGGTCGAAGGGTCGTTCGGGGTCGGCCCACGCCGTCAGTCCGAGCAGGGCGCAGGTTGCGGGCGAGGCATCCGCGGCGTACTCGCCGGGTCCGACCTCTTCGACCGCGACCGGCCCGAAACCGACGGAGGCGCTGCTGCCGCTGTAGTTGCGGTTCGGGGCCAGCACCGTCACGCGGTGGCCGGCGTCGCGCAGAGCGGTCTTGAGCGTCTGCAGGCCGACCGCTTCGATGCCGTCGTCGTTGGTCAGCAGGATGTGCAGCCCGGAGGCCCCCGCCTCCGCCCGGACGTCCTGTGCGAGGGAGACAGAGGCGAGCAGCGTGCAGGCCAGGGCGAGCGTCCAGAGATTGGTTCGGGTCAACGCGAGTCTCCTCCTGCGGCTCTTCGCAGGCGTTCTTACGCTCCGCTTTCGAGCCTGGCAAGCGCGGCTCGCGCCGCCGCAGCCGGTCCGTTAACTTTTCGCGCCCATGCCTTTTCGCACTGATGACCTGCGGATCGAGAATCTGCGGCCTCTGCTGCCGCCGGCGATCCTGACCGAAGAGCTGCCGATCGGCGATGAGGCTTCGCGCACCGTCTCGCAGGCGCGCGAAACCATCTCGCGGATCCTGCGGGGAGAGGACGACCGGCTGCTGGTCGTGGCCGGACCCTGCTCGATCCATGATCCCGCCGCGGCGTTGGAGTACGGCCGCCGGCTGTCCAAGGTGGCCGAGGAGACGCGCGGCGACCTCTTCGTGGTGATGCGCGTCTACTTCGAGAAGCCGCGCACCACCATCGGCTGGAAGGGTCTGATCAACGATCCGTTCCTGGACGACAGCTTCGCCATCAACGACGGGCTGCGGCTGGCGCGGCGGCTGCTGCTGGACATCGCGGAGCTGGGACTGCCCAGCGGAACCGAATACCTGGACACGATCACCCCGCAGTTCATCGCCGACCTGGTCGCCTGGGGCGCGATCGGGGCGCGCACCTCGGAGAGTCAGGCGCATCGCGAGCTGGCGTCCGGCCTGTCGATGCCCGTCGGCTTCAAGAACGGCACCGCCGGGCGGGTGCAGGTCGCACTCGACGCGATCCGCGCCGCGGCGCACCCGCACCGCTTCCTGTCGGTCACCAAGCAGGGCGTGGCGGCGATCGTCGCCACGCGCGGCAACCCCGACTGTCACGTGGTCCTGCGCGGCGGAACCGACGGCCCGAACTACACCCCCGAGGCGATCGAGGCGGCGGTCACACGGCTGCGCGACGCGGACCTCCCGGGACGCGTGATGATCGACTGCAGCCACGCCAACAGCGGCAAGGACCACGAGCGACAGCCGCAGGTCGCCCGGGCCGTCGCCGACCAGGTGGCCGGGGGCAGCCGGGAAATCTTCGGCGTCATGCTCGAGAGCTTCCTGGAGGACGGTCGCCAGGAGATCGCCGACCTGCAGGTCTACGGCCGCAGCATCACCGACGCCTGCATGGGCTGGGAGCGCAGCCTGCCCGTCTTCGACGCCCTCGCCGCCAGCGTCCGCGCCCGCCGCGGCTAGTCGAGTCCCAGTTCCCCGGCCGAGGTGTCCCGCCGGTCTAGGCACTCGGAAGCCCGACGCTGCAAGTCACCGAGCCGCTCGCTCACGAGCTCTGGCACCATGACGTCCTATGTCCGGACGACCACTATTCGACCCGCTGGAGGTCGAATTTCCGAGAGCGTCGGCCCGTGACCGGCGCAGCCGGAAAGGCCCGATCGGCCCTTCAGGGTAGGCGCGCGATGAGTACTCCCTCTATTCCCCGGCTCCCGGCAGATCACTCCGAAACCGAGGTGGCGGCCGCCTTGGACGAGTGGGGTTGTTGCGTCATCGAGGGCGCCGCCGCGGCGGTGGTGATGGACGAGATCGCCGCCGAGCTCGCGCCCTACGCGCGCCAGAGCGAGCCCGGAGACTCGGACTTCGCGGGAGCGGGAACACGCCGCACGGGGCTGGTGCTCAACCGCTCGCCGGCGTATCGGCGCATCGCCATGCACCCGAGCGTCCTGGCGGCCGGGAATCACGTGCTTGGGGGGGCGCCCTCCTGGAATCTGTCGTCGGTAGGCTTCTTCGAACTTTTTCCGGGAGAGCCGAAGCAGCTGCTGCACCGAGACATCTGGAAGTACGGCGTCGAAGGCATTCCCGGCGAGGTCGACCTCAACGGCATCTGGGCGGTCACCGACTTCAGCGCGGAGAACGGCGGCACGCACGTGATTCCCGGGAGCCACCTCTGGGACGACGGGCGGCGGCCCGCGCCCGACGAAAGCCTGCCGGCGGAGATGCAGAAGGGCTCCCTTCTGCTCTACACCGGCCGGACGTTCCACGGGGGCGGCTCGAACGTCTCCGAGCGCGTGCGCATCGGCTTGTCGGTTCAGCACTCCGCCGGCTGGCTGGTCCAGACCGAGATGCTGATGGTCGAGTGCCCGCCCGCCGAGGTGGCCGACTGGCCCGACGATCTGATTCGCTTCATCGGCTACCAGTGGCGGGGGCCGGCCGTGGGCAAGTACGGCGACCACGAAGATCCGTTCGTCCTGGTCGAGCAGGCCCGGGCCGCCCGTTCCCGCTAGCGCGACCGGAGCGGCCTCGGGGCGCCGGCGCTGGCGTGGGCGCATGCGGCGGTCTTGCGGGGCGGCGGCGGCCGGCGATTGCCTATAATCCGCCGCCATGAAGATCGACGCGGGGATCGTGGCGGAGTATGACCTGGGCGGGGTGCCCGAGCGGGTGCGGCAGCTCGAGGCCGAGGGGTACGACGGCATCACCAGCGCGGAGCTGGCCTCGGATCCGTTCCTGCCACTGGTGCTGGCGGCCGAGCACACCGAGCGGGTGGAGCTTTCGACCTCGATCGCGGTCGCCTTCGCGCGCAACCCGATGACGGTGGCGCAGCAGGCGCACGACCTGCACGCCTACTCGCGCGGGCGCTTCATCCTGGGGCTGGGCTCGCAGATCCGGCCGCACATCGAAAAGCGCTTCAGCATGCCCTGGTCGCGGCCGGCGGCGCGCATGCGCGAGTTCGTGCTGGCGCTGCGGGCGATCTGGGACTGCTGGTACAACGGCGAGCCGCTGCAGTTCCGCGGCGAGTTCTACCGGCACACCCTGATGACGCCGATGTTCACGCCCCCCGAGCGCGACTACGGCGCCCCGCGCGTCTTCCTGGCGGCGGTGGGTCCGCGCATGACCGAGGCTGCGGCCGAGGTGGCCGACGGGATGATCGCGCACTCCTTCACCACCGAGCGCTACCTGCGCGAGGTTACGCTGCCGGCGGTGGAGCGCGGCCTGGCGCGGGCCGGGCGGCGGCGCGGGGGCTTCGAAATCTGCCTGCCGCTGTTCACTCGGATCTCCGGGGACGAGAGCGAGCGGGTCACCGCGCTGCGGCGTCAGATCGCCTTCTACGGCTCCACGCCGGCCTACCGGCCGGTGCTCGACCTGCACGGCTGGGGCGAGCTGCAGAACGAGCTGAACCGCATGTCCAAGCGCGGTCAGTGGGTCGAAATGGGCGAGCGGGTCGAAGGCGAGGTGCTGGACGCCTTCTGTCTCAGCGCCCCGCCGGAGGGCTTCGCCGACGCGGTGCTCGAGCGCTTCGGCGGCTTGATCGACCGCTTCTTGGGCATGCCGCCGATCGAGGATCCCGAGCTGCGCGCCGAGCAGGTCGCGCGGCTGCGGGCGGGCTAGCGGCGGCGGGGGAATTTCCGGAACCGAGGGTCGAGGGCGCGCCGGGGGCCGATGCCGCCGGGCAGCGCGGAGGAGCTCCGAAATGCGAACGAGAGTTTGGCCGCTGCTGCTGCTGGCCGCGCTGGCGACGGGCTGCGGATTCAACCTGGTGATCGACCGCGACGAGGACGTGAAGGCGGCCTGGGCGGAGGTGCAGAACCAGTACCAGCGCCGTGCCGACCTGGTGCCGAACCTGGTCTCCGTGGTCCGGGGGGCGGCCGACTTCGAGCAGGAGACGCTGCAGGCCGTGGTCGAGGCCCGCTCCCGGGTGGGCCAGGTGCGGATGGACGAATCGGTGCTCGACGATCCGCAGCGGTTCGCCGAGATGGAGCGCGCCCAGGGGGCGATGTCGAGCGCGCTGTCGCGCCTGCTGGTCGTAGCCGAGCGCTACCCGACGCTGACCGCCACGCAGGGATACCGCGACCTTCAGGTCCAGCTCGAGGGCACGGAGAACCGCATCGCCGTAGCGCGCCGCCGTTTCGTCGAGTCGGTGGCGGCCTACAACAAGGTCGTGCTGCGCTTCCCGACCATGATCGGAGCGTCGCTGCGCGGCAAGTCGGAGCGGCCGACGTTCACGGCCTCCGAGGGAGCCGAGCAGGCCCCGGTGGTCGAGTTCTGAGCGCTCGGCGCGAGCAGGGCGCTCCGGGACAAGCGCTCCGGAACGCTCGGCGCGAGCCGGGTTCCTCGGGACACGCACTCCGAACGCTCGCGGCCCTGAAAGGATCGAGCGGGGTTTTCTCCTTCCACGGAATCTACTTTGCCGGCCCCGGGCAGGGTAAAGTCGGGAAATGAGTTTGCGCATTGCCGCCTCGGCTCGCGAGACGGCCCGGGAAGCGGGACGGATCTGGCGGAGGCTCGCCGGAACCTCGCCCCCGCCGCGCCGCCCTCGAGTCGGCCCCGCGTCGGCCTGGGCGCTGGCCGCACTGCTGCTGGCCGGGTCGGGTACCGCCTCGGCGCTCGAACCGCCCCCGCTCCAGGGGCGGATCAACGACCAGGCGGGCCTGCTCGATCCGGGCGCCCGCAGCGCGCTTGAAGCGCGGATGGCGGACTACGAGCGCCGGACCGGTCACCAGTTCGCGCTGCTGACCGTGCCCTCGCTCGAGGGGGATCCGATCGAGGACTTCGGCATCCGCGTGGTCGAGGCCTGGCAGCTCGGCGACGCGCAGCGCGACGACGGCTTGCTGCTGCTGATCGCGCTGGCGGAGCGGCGCGTCCGGATCGAGGTCGGCTACGGCCTGGAGGGCGCGATTCCGGACGCGCTGGCGTCGCGGGTGATCCGCAACGTGCTCGCTCCGGCGTTCCGCGAGGGCAAGCCGGCGGAAGGCATCGCGGCCTCGCTCGAGCTGCTGATGGGGGCGGCGGCGGGCGAGGCGGTCGGCGTTCCGCGGGCGCCCGGGCGGACGCGGCGCGGGCCCGCGGGCACTTCGCTGTTCCTGCTGACGATGCTGGCCTTCGCGGCCCTGAGTTTGGGCGGGGGAGGCCGGCGCAGGCGGATGGGCATGGGCGGCATCGCCGGCCCGATTCTGATCGGCGGCGCGCTCGGCGGCGCGCTCGGCCGCGGCGGCGGGATGGGCGGCGGTTTCGGCGGAGGATTCGGCGGCCTGGGCGGCGGTTTCGGCGGCGGCGGCGCCTCCGGGGGCTGGTAGTTGAGGCGCGCGGTGGCGATGCGGAGTGGCCCGCGTCGAAGATCGGCCGCGCTTCCAGGCGGCAAAAGCCGATAGGAGGAGGGCGCGATGTTGCTGTCCGAGACCGACCGCGAGCGCATCGCCGGGGTCATCGCCCGGATCGAAGAGAGCACCGCAGGCGAGATCGTGGTGGCGGACGTGCCCACCAGCGACGCCTACGCGGAACCCCGCGCCCTGGCGGCGGGGGCGCTGGCGATCCTGGGCGGCCTGTGGACCTACGAGAGCGTCCCGCTCGCGCCGGCCTGGGCGATCTTCGCCGGCCAGGCGGTGGTGGCCGCGCTGGTCTGGGCGCTGGCCGGGTGGTCGCCGGTGCTGCGCCGGCTGCTGCCGGCGAGCCGGCTGGACGCGGCGGTCCACGCGCGCGCGCAGCAGCTCTTCCTGGAGCGCGGCGTGACCGAGACCCGCGACCGCAGCGGGGTGCTGATCCTGGTCTCGGAGCGGGAACACCGCGTGGAGATCCTCGCCGACCGCGGCATCCACGAGCGCGTGGGCGTGGAGGAGTGGCGGCGCGACGTGCGCGACCTAGCCGACGCGATCCGGGAGGGGCGCGCCGCGCAGGGCGTGATCGAGATCGTGGAGCGGATCGGGGCGCAGCTCGCCGAGGCGTTCCCGCCGCGGCCCGACGACGTCAACGAGCTGTCCGACTCGGTCGTCCGCTCGAGCTGAGCGCCCGGCGCAACCGCGGGACGGGTCGGCCGTTCCGGCCTAGGCCCAGCCCCGGCTCAGCGGGACCCAGTGGTAGACCACGAAGTTTCGGCTGGCGAACTTCCAGGTCCCGTCCACGCGCCGGTACTCGTCTTCGTAATGGCCCGCCGCGGTGTAGGCCTCGCCGTCCTGGACCAGCCGGAGTTCCGCCGAGCACAGGCCGCTGGCGCGGTCGCCGTCCAGCTCGATCACGTGGTTCTGGATGAAGGGCTTGGGCGCGATGTCGGTCAGGGCGGGGCCGGAATAGCCGTCCAGCAGCTCTTCGCGCCCGCGCATGACGGTCTCGCCCATCCGCATCTCGCCGTCTTCGCAGAACATCCCGGCGAGGGCCGGGCCGTCCTTCCGCACCACCGCGTGGCAGTAGCGCGCGGTCAGCTCGCGGATCTCGTCCCGGTCCTCCAGCGCCTGGATGCGTTCTTCGAGCGTGCCCATGCGGAACCTCCGCGGCGAGCCTAGCACCGCCCGCTCCGGGACGTCCCGCCGCCGCGCGCCGCAGGCTCCAGCCGTCTCAGGGGCCGTCCAGCCCGTACAGGGCCGCGGCGGTGTCCCAGGTCAGCTTGCGGCGCGTGTCCCCGGGCACGTCGCCCAGGTTCTCGTCGATGAAGGCCATCGAGCGCGGGAAGGACGAGTTGGAATGCGGGTAGTCGGAGGCCCACATCAGGGTGTCCTCGCCGATCGCGTCCAGCATGCGGATGCCCGTCGGGTCGCCCTCGAAGGTGGCGAAGAAGTTGCGGCCGAACCACTCGTGCGGGTGCGTGTCGAAGCCCTCGTCGATTGCGAACTTGGAGAAGACGCGGTCGGCGCGCTCCTTCCAGTGCGGGATCCAGCCGATGTCGCCCTCGACACTGATCAGCTTCAGGTCCGGGTAGCGGTCCAGGCAGCCGCACCAGAAGATCTGCGTCAGCGCCTCGATCACGCTCAGGTAGCCGGCGTGGAAGTACACGCCCATGCCGTGCGGGACCTGCGCCAGCTCGGAGCGGTGCGGCATCCAGCGCGGCTTCCCCGCGTGCACGCTCAGCGCCAGGCCGAGGCGGGACGCCGCGGCCCAGAGCGGCTCCCAGATCGGGTCGATCCAGTCCGAGACGTCGGGCCGGACCGGCAGCAGCAGGCCCTTGATGTGGTCGAGCTTGCGCACGCGCTCGGCTTCGGCGACGGCCTGCTCCGGGCTCTGCGTCGGCGTCAGGGCGTAGCCGATCAGGCGCTCCGGGCAGACGCCGCAGAACTCGCTCATGTGGTCGTTGTAGACCTGAATGATGGGCAGCTTGGCCTCGGGATCGACGTCGATCTGGTTCATCATCAAGTCGAGGGTCATGTTGGGGTACATGACGGAGGCCCACAGGCCGTCCAGGTCCATGTCGGCCAGGCGCGCCTCGGGCTTCCAGAAGCCCTCGCGCACGTTCTCCCAGCGCGCCGGGATCTTCTCGCGCTTCTGCTCGATGCTCTGGCCGGCGGCCACCAGCACGTCGAGCGGCTTGGGAGGCGTGTCGCCGATCCGGAAGGCGTGCCCCCCGCTGGGCAGCTCCACCAGCCGCGGACCCTTGTCGACCAGCCTGGCCGGCAGGCGCTCCTCCCACAGCGTGACGGGCTCCTGCAGGTGGTCGTCGGACGAGATCGCGCCGTATTCGGGCATTCGGGCTCCCAGGCTGGGAAAGCGATTCTATGGCACGGCTGGCGGCAGGCGCGACTCCGGGACCCGGGAAAGTCCGGCCGAGGGGGGCGGGAGAATCGCTTCAGCCGGACAGGAACCCGGTCAGGTCTCTTCGGCAGTGCGGACAGACCCGCGCCTGCGGTTTGACGAGTTCGGCGCAGAAGGGGCAGGGGACGCGGCCTGCCGCCGGGGAATCGGGCGACTGCTCATCGCCCGTTCGGCTGGCCAGCAGGACGTGCACCAGGGCGACGGGCCAGATCAGGAAGCCGTACAGAAACCAGAGCCCGGGGTTGCGGCCCTTGGATTTCGCGATCAGGGCGACGACGATCCCCAGAATCAGCCAGAAGAAGATCAGTTCCATGGGTTCCCGCGCGGGTGGCTCGTGAAACCATTCTACGCGTTTCCGGCCCCCGGCTTGGCAGTCCTCTTTCCGACCGGAACCGGTCCGAAAGGGCCTATTCCGCCTGCGGACCCGCCGGCTCTCCGCGCACCCACTGCGGCAGGCGCAGGGGTTCGTCGCTGTGGGGATCGGGAACCGTCGTCCAGACGGCGCGGACGCGCTGGCCGATCTCCAGCGGCCCTTCGTCGGGGTCGCAGACGTTGCCCACGATGCGGACGTGGGGATGGTCGTCGAGCTGGATCAGCGCCACGTTGTAGGGCACGGAGCCGGCCAGCTTGGGGCCGAGCGGGTGGTGGACGATGCTGAAGCTGTAGATGCGCCCGTTGCCCTCGGCTTCGGCGGCTTCTAGCCGCTGGGACTGGCAGCTGCGGCAGACGTCCTCGGGCGGGTGCTGGACCGTGCCGCACTCGACGCAGCGCTGCAGCGCCAGTCGCCCCGAGGTGAAGAAATCGCGGTTGCCGTCGTCGAGCGCCGGCAGGATCCAGTCTTCGGGCAGATAGCGGTCCATTTCCCGCTCAGGGCTCCCTGGAGAAAAGCGCCGCGGAGCCAGGCGGCGTGCCGGGGCCGGAGACCACCAGGCTGAGCTCGACGTCCGGCACCTGGCAGGTGGAGTCGCCGCGCACCTGGCGCACGCCCTCGTTGACGGCCTGGAAGCCGTGGATGTAGGCCTCGGCCAGGTTCCCGCCGCTGGTGTTGATCGGCAGGTCCCCGTCCGGCCACTGGATGTTGCCGCCCGAGACGAAATCCTCGATCCCGTCCGCGGGCGCGAAGCCGATGTCGCTGATCGCCATCAGCGTGGTGCCGCTGAAGTTCTCGTAGAACTGCGCCACGTCGACGTCCGCCGGGCCGGCCCCGGCTCGCTCCCAGAGCTTCTCGCCGATGTGCCAGTAGCGCCCGTTGGGAAAGCTGGGCTCGTTGAAGGCGGGCACGCCGCCCCAGCGCTCCATGCCCGCGGCGGCGGCGCGCAGATAAACGGGCGGCTTGGCCAGATCGCGCGCGCGCTCGGCCGTGGTCATCACGATCGCCGCCGCGCCGTCGTTCTCCTGGCAGCAGTCGAACAGGTGGAAGGGTTCGGCGATCCAGCGCGAGGCGTGGTAGTCCTCGCGCGTCAGCGGATGGCCGTAGCGCACCGCGCGCGGGTTGTGCTGGGCGTGCGCGTAGGCAGCCAGCGCGATCTCCGCCAGCGCCTCCTGGCCGATGCCGTGCTCGTGCATGTAGCGGCGCACCATCAGAGCGTTCCGCACCACCGGGGCGGCCACTCCGAAGGGCATCAGGTAGGCCTGCTCTCCGGCGGCGCGGGCCACGGCCGGGGCGCGGCCGAAGCGGCCGAACTGTCCCTGGGCCAGGGCCCGGAAGATCACGACGCACTCGGCGTAGCCGGCCGTCAGCGCGCCGTCGGCGATCATCAGCGTCGACATGCCCAGGTTGCCGCCGCCGCCCCAGGCCTGGCCGGTGAAGTTGAGCTTGCCGGTTCCGAGGGCCGCGCCGAGTCGCGCGGGATGGTTCCGGTCCCGGTCCATGAACGAAACGATCCCGTCCACGTCGGAGAGTTTCAGCCCGGCGTCCTCGACCGCGTTGCGGATGGCGATGCAGGCGAGCTGGAACTCCGTCTCGTCCGCCGCTCCGCGACGGTAGTAGCGCGACTCCCCGACGCCCGCGACCGCGGTCCGGCCGTGCATGGCTCCTAGAGCGGCAGGCCGTAGAGCTTGGCCGCGTTGTCCTGCATCACCTTGCGGCAGACCTCCGGACCGCACTCCGCCAGCACGCGCTCGGCGTGCTCGCGCGGCGAGGGGTACAGGCAGGTCGGATGCGGGAAGTCGGTCTCGAACATCACGTTGTCGACGCCGATGTCCTCGAGCAGCTTGCGCGGTGCCACGTCCTCGAACCAGAAGCAGCCGTAGACCTGGCGGCGGAAGAGTTCGGTGGGGCTCGCGTGCAGCAGGGATTCGTCTTCGGGCAGGGTCTCGCAGAGCTGGTACTCGAGCCGCTCCAGCATGTACGGGATCCAGCCGATGCCGCTCTCGACCGACACCCAGCGCGTGTCGGGGTGGCGCACCAGCACGTCGCAGGTCAGCAGATTGCTCAGCACGCGCGCGTTCTCCAGCTCGATCTGCAGCGAGCCGACCACGATCTTGCGGAAGCGGTCCTGGGACGGCCAGGCGCTCTCTTTGAAGCGGCGCATGCTGATGTCGCTGGCGCCGACGTGCAGGTTGATCGGCATGCCCAGGGCGCCGCAGACCTCCCACAGCGGGTCCCAGTACGCGTCGGGGATGTCGGGCAGGCCCGCCAGGTCGGGATCGCTGCACATCACGATCCCCGTCAGGCCCAGCTCCTGTTTGGCCCGCTGCACCTCGCTCACCGCCGTCTCGATGTCCCAGAACGGCAGCAGCGCCTGCGGGAAGAGCCGCTGGCCCGAGTCCCGCTGAAGCTCGGCGGCGGCATCGTTGTAGATGCTCACGATGGCGTTGCGAAGTTCGAGGTCCTCGATTTTGAGCAGGTGCTGCACGCCGAAGCCCGGCAGGTTCGGGTAGACGATCTGCGCCCAGATTCCGAGCTGGTCCATCATCTGAGTGCGCGCACGGGGGTCGTAGGAGGCTTCGTGCACCTCGTCGTGCTGCAACCCGGCCGCCAGGTCGATCTCCCAGAACTTCTGCTTGCTGCCGTCCGGCCGGACGATGCTGGCGGCTCCGGCCGGGCCGAAGCGCTTGTCGTCGACGTGCCACCAGTCGCGCCCGTTGGCGTCGCGCTCCACCCGCGGCACGCGCGAGCGCCAGCGCGCGGGCGCCCGCGAGGTCCACAGGTCGTGCGGCTCCGAGTAGTGGGTATCGGCGTCGACGATCTTCAAATCATCGAACCCCGTAGCGGAGGCGGGAGTGTCGGGCACGAAAACCTCTCGGGTTGGGTCGTCTACAATAGCACCGCCCGAGGCGGCCAGATACGAGGGGTCATTGCTGGAGAGAGCCTTGCGAGGCGCATCCGCACGCGAGGCCGCCCGAACGGGTTCCGCCCGCGGCCGGCCCGCGCTCGAGCGGCGCGGGGTGCGCCTGGCCTACCGCGAGTCGGGCAGCGGGTCGCCGCCGCTGGTCTTCGTCCACGGCTGGGGCGGCGACGCGAGCCACTGGGCCGCGCAGACGCGGGCGTTTTCGCGGCGTCACCGCGTGATCCGCGTCCACCTGCGCGGCCACGGGCGCTCCGACGCGCCGCCCGGCGACTACACGATCGCGTCTTTCGCCGACGACCTGGACTGGATGCTGCGCCGTCTGGGCGCGCGCCGCCCGGTGGTCATCGGCCACTCCATGGGCGGTCTGGTGGCGCTGCAGCTCGCGGCCGACCGCCCGCGGCAAGTGCGTGCGGTGGTGATGGTCGACTCGCTGATCTCGATGCAGACCCGGCGGGATCTGCGGGCTCGTCAGCGCCGCTCGGAGGCGGCGGGGCAAAGACCCCGCGCCCCGCTCGCCGAGCTCTTCCACCCCGACTTCGATCGCCGGGTCGCCCTGCGGGTGGGCCTGCAGGCCGTCCGCCAGCCGCCGCACGTGGCGGGTCCGGCCTCCGCGTCGGTCTTCGCGCACGACTCGGCCGCCGCGCTGCGCCGGCTGGAAGTGCCCGGCCTTTTCGTCGCGCCGGACGGCGGCGGGCGCGACCCGGAGAAGGCGCGCCGGGCGCTGCGCGGGACGTCGGTCTGGTTCGGCCAGGCCGTGGGCTCGGGACACTATGTGATGATCGAAGTTCCGGATCAGTTCAACGCCATGCTGCGCCGCTTCCTGGGCGCGATCGGCCGCCGATCCCGGCGCGCCCCGAGGTGAGAAAGTGAAGTTCGGACTGGGATTCCCCTGCATGAGCCTGTATCCGCCCACGCTGCAGCCCTGGGAGGCCGGGGCGCGGGGAGAGGACCTGGTGGCCGTCGCGCGGCGCGCCGAGGAGGCGGGCTTCGACTACCTGTCGTTCTCCGACCACGTGGTGATGTCCGCGGAGATGGAGGAGGCGATGGGCGCGCGCTGGTGCGAGTCGCTGACCTCGATGGCCTTCGTCGCCGGCGCGACCCGACGCATCCAGGTGTACAGCAGCGTGCTGGTGCTGCCCTACCGCGACCCCGTGATGCTGGCCAAGCAGTGCTCGACGCTGGACTTCATGTCCGACGGCCGGCTGGTCCTGGGCGTGGGGATCGGCCACCTGGAGCGCGAGTTCGAGGTGCTGCGCGTCTCGCGCCCGCAGCGCGGCCCGATCACCGACGAGTACCTGGCCGCGCTCAAGGTCCTGTGGACCGAGGAGAAGCCCCGCTTCGAAGGCGAGTTCACCTCCTTCGACGGCATCGTGTTCGAACCCAAGCCGGTTCGAAAGCCGCATCCGCCGCTCTGGATCGGCGGCAACAGTCCCGCCGCGATCCGGCGCGCGGCGCGTTTCGGCGACGGCTGGGTGCCGTGGAAGATCACGCCGGAAGAGCTGCCGGCCTGTCTGGAAGAGCTGCGCGCCCAGCCGGGATTCGAGGCCCGCGACAGACCGTTCGACGTGGTCATGCCGGGCACCATCATCCAGCGCGAGGAGGGCACCCAGCGGGTTCTGGGCGAGACCGTGATTCCCGAGGGCACCCGGGAGTGGTGCGACGTGGTGGAGGCGAACGCCCGCGGCGGCGCGACCGTGACCAGCGTGACCCTGGGTCACACTCCGACCCTGTCCGCCTACCTCGACAAGCTGTCCGAGTTCGGGGAAGAGGTCATCGGAGGCTTCTCCCAGCGCTGACGGGCCGTACGGCGCTGCTATCCTGTGCGCCCGTTTTCGGGCCTCGGCCGGCAGGAGGTAGGCGTGACGAGCATCGGCGAAACGGAGCTGCGAGAGCGCACCCGCGCACTTCTTGAGCAGGTCCATCCCGACGACCCCGACGTGGACTGCGCCGCTTTCCGCGGCGCCCAGTTCGACCACGGACTGGCCTGGGTGCACTTTCCGGAGGGCCTGGGCGGCCTGGACCTGACGCGCAAGGCGCAGGTCTTCGTGGACGACGAACTGCGCCAGCACTGCAAGACCGTCTACAACGACCTGAGCGTCAACGCGATCGGCATCGGCATGGGCGCTCCCACCGTGCTGGCCTACGGCAGCGAGGAGATGAAGCGGCGCTACCTGCGCCCCATCTTCACCGGCGAAGAGATCTGGTGCCAGCTCTTCAGCGAGCCGGGCGCCGGCTCCGACGTGGCCGGGCTGTCGTCCCGCGCCGTGCGCGACGGCGACGACTGGATCGTCAACGGCCAGAAAGTCTGGACCTCCCTGGCCCACTACTCGGCCTACGGGATGCTGGTCACGCGCACCGATCCCGAGGCGGCCAAGCACGACGGGCTGTCCTACTTCGTGCTCGACATGAAACTGCCGGGGGTCGAGGTGAAGCCGCTGCACCAGATCACCGGCGAGGCGGAGTTCAACGAAGTCTTTCTGAACGACGTGCGGATCCCGAACTCGATGATGCTGGGCAAGGAAGGGCAGGGCTGGAAGGTCTCGATCACGACCTTGATGAACGAGCGCGTGGCGCTGGGCGGGGGGACCGAGTCGCGCCGAGGGGCCGGTCCCATCCAACTGCTGGTGGATCTGTGGCAGGAGCGCGGGGGATCCGACGGATCCGCCGCGGACGCGGTGATGCGCGACCGCATCGCCGGCCTCTGGATCGAATACGAACTGCTGCGCCTGACCAACCAGCGCGCGCGTTCCTCCATGCGTTCCGGAGTGCCGGGGCCCGAGGGATCGGTGGGCAAGCTGATGTCGGCGGAGCTGAACAAGAAGCTCTACGAGGCCTGCCTGGACGTGCTGGAAGGCGAGGGGCTCACCTACGAGCCGGGCTTCGATCTGCGCCGGCCCAGCGGCAAGAGGCTGGACCGCCTGTCGCTGATCAAGCACGGCTTCCTGCGCTCGCGGGCCAACTCGATCGAGGGCGGCACCTCCGAGATCATGCGCAACATCCTGGGCGAGCGCGTGCTGGGTCTGCCCCAGGACGTGCGGGTCGACAAGGACCGGCCCTGGAGCGAGGTGCCGCGCAATGGCTGACATCCAGTTCACCGAAGAGCACGAGCAGTTGCGCGCGGTGGTGCGCAAGTTCCTGGAGGACCGCTCGCCCGAGGCGGCGGTGCGCGCCCAGATGGTCAGCGAGCGGGGCTACGACCCCGAGGTCTGGAAGCAGCTCGCCCAGGAACTGGGACTGGTCGGCCTGGCGATTCCCGAACAGTACGGCGGCGCGGGCTACGGCTTCGTGGAGCTGGCGGTGGCGCTCGAAGAGATGGGCCGCGCCCTGCTGTGCGCCCCGTTCTTCTCCAGCGCGCTGCTGGCGACCCACGCGATCCTGCTCGGCGGAGACGACGCGGCGCGCGAAGAACTGCTGCCCGCCATCGCCGCCGGGGAGTCGCTGGCCGCCGTGGCCCTGTTCGAGCCGGGCGGGGACTGGGACCTCGATTCGATCGCGCTCGAGGCCCGCAGCTCCGACGGCGGCTCGCGCCTGAGCGGCCGCAAGACCTACGTGATCGACGGCCACGGGGCCGACGTGCTGCTGGTGGCCGCGCGGACGGAGTCCGGACTCGGTCTGCTGCGCGTGGCGGGAGACGCGCCGGGGTTGAAGAGCGAGCCTCTGCCGACTCTCGATCTCACCCGCAAGCTCGCGCTGCTGGAGTTCGAGGACACGCCGGCGGTCCCGCTCGGCGACGCGGGCGACGCGACCCCGCTGCTGCGCCGCGTTCTGGACCTGGCCGCGGCCGGGCTGGCCGCCGAGCAGGCGGGCGGCGCGCAGCGCTGCCTGGAGATGGCCTCCGAGTACGCCAAGGAGCGCGTGCAGTTCGGTCGCCCGATCGGCTCGTTCCAGGCCATCAAGCACCGCTGCGCCGACATGCTGATGCAGGTCGAGGCGGCCAAGTCGGCGGCCTACAGCGCCGCCTTCTCCGCCGCGTCCGGCGAGGACGATCTGCGGGCGACCGCCGCCATGGCCCAGGCCTACGCCTCCGACGCCTACTTCCGGGCCGCCGCGGACTGCATCCAGATCCACGGCGGCGTCGGCTTCACCTGGGAGCACCCGGCGCACCTTTACTTCAAGCGCGCCAAGAGTTCCGCCCTGCTCTTCGGCGACGCCGCCTACCACCGCGACCGACTGGCCACGGAGCTGGGCCTCTAAGCGGAATCCGCCGTTGCTGCCCCGGCAACCGGCGTTCTTCGTCTCCGCCGACTGGGGTCGAGACGCCGGGAAGAGAAGCGTTTACGTCGCCGATGCGGGCGCACGCCGTGTCCGGCGGGAGATTTCTCCCGGGTGGAATCTGAAAAGACTGATGGCGTTGGCCCGGGATCTCTCTGCGCGAGGTTCCGTGCTGGTGGGTATCGACGCAGCCTTGGGGGTACCGGCCGGTTACTGGGAGCGAGTCTGCGATGAGTGCCGCCCCGAGGCGCCGGCGTCTTTCGTTGACTGGCTCCGCCCGATCGATCCTTCCAGCGGGTTCTTCGACAGCGAAGCCACTGTCGAGGACCCCGATGCTTGGCGGACCGATCGGCCCTGGTTCGCGGTACAGCCCCGCCCCGGGGGGCTCGATTCGTTCAAAGCGAAGACCCGCGATCGACTCCTGCGTCGGATCGACAGGGAGACCGGAGCCAAACCGATCTTCGCCGTCAGAGGGATGCCGGGCACCGTAGGCTCGGGAACACGATCCTTCTGGAGAGAATTGGTCCCGATCCTGGCCGACGACCGGGACTTCGCCGTCTGGCCCTTCGAGGGCGAGCTTTCGTCGCTTCTCGCCGAAACTGGGATCGTTCTGGCGGAGACTTACCCCGGCCTCGCCTACGCCGCTGCGTTGAGCAACGCTCTTCCGATCCACCGGGTGATGGTTCCCAAGACCAAACGCCCCGAACGGGAACGGGCCAGCGATCTCCTCGAACGAGCCTCATGGGTGGCCGCCGCCGGCGTCGATCTCGGCGACCTCGCTCCTGCGAGGGACAACGAAGACGACTTCGACGCTCACTTCACGGCAGCGGCCGTCCTGCGCTGCGTTCTCGAACGCAGAGCGCTGGTCGATCCAGACTGGGTCGACGCCACGGCGGAGGGATCGATGCTCCTCGCCGGTCCCGTCGACCCTGCCCGAAAGGCAAAAAAGTTCGCCGCATGGGCGCGCAGATCGTCCCGGACGGAGAATGCAGACGAAAAAGGAACCAAAGAGGCTTTCAAGAACGAGTGCAGGTACTGGTTTCGCGCGTAGCCCCGAAATCCGGTGATGAGACTGTGTCTCAGCGCTGCTGGCGCGTTCAGGGCTTGGGATCCCTGGGCTGGGTTTCATCGGCCGAGGAGTCGGTCCGATTCGGAACGCGGCCGGCAGCGAGCGTCCGTTCGGCGATGCGCAGTTTCCTGCCGCTCAATGGCGAATCCGGGAAGACTTCGTCGTGGATCGCCCGGAATTCGTCGAGCGTCTCGACGTCGAGGCGTTCCATCAGAATCTCGATGTCCTCCCGGTCCGTTTCGCGGCCCGCGCGCAGCTTCATCGCCAGCATGTGTTCGGCCGATGCGCCCGTGACGACCAGGGAAGGCGAGCCGAAAAGGGTTCGCGCACGTTCGTCCCTGCGACGGGGTATGTAGGCGGACACCTGTTCGTTCGGCCAATGCTCGGAGAGACCCCTTTCGCGCGCGATTTCGCGCACGCCTTCGACGACGACCGTGTGGCCACTTTCGATTCGGGCGTCGATGTCTTCGGTTCTTCGGTCGCGCGAGTGTCCGAGGACCATCGCAGCGCCTCCGACGACGTAGACGTGGGCCCGGACGCGGCGGAGTTCCAGGCGTTCGGAGAGTTCCTGGAACAGCTCGGTCAGGGACTCACGGCTCAGGATCCCAGGCATGTCGTTCTCCGCCGCGCGCGTCGAAGTCGCGCGAGTCGGGTAGTGCACCGTGGCGGATGAAGGCCGGGGGGGCGTAGAGCAGGGAGTTCGCGCGGATTTCAGGGTCGGCGGAAACGATCCACGGGACGCGCAGGAAGCGGGCGGGTTCGTCGGCCCAGGCGGGTACGGAGTGGCCGTGCAATTCGGCGACGTGTTCGGCGACGGCGGCGAGCAGGGCGTCCCAGCGGGTTCGGGTGAGCGGGGGCGGATCGGCGAGGACTTCGGCCTGCCGCGCTCGGGGCAGGCCGAGGAAGCGTCGGGGCAGATCGTGGGCGATGCCGCGCAGGATCGTCCCCTGCGGCATTCCCTGCGTGACCGGGAGCGCGTATTCGCTCAGGCAGAAGGGGCGGTCGGCGCTGCGCTCCTCCGCCTCCGAGTTTCCGCTCGGCGCATCGCACCCAAGGTAGCGGATCGCCAGGATGGAGAACCCTCCGGCGCAGGTGGCCTGGGGGTGCGGGTTCCGTCGGCTACTCGGGGGCGATCGGGGGGCGGCGGATGGTGACGCTCAGGCCGCCGTCGCAGGGCAGGGTCTGGCCGGTGACGAAGGCGGCCAGGTCGGAGGCCAGCATCACTACCGCGCCTCCCAGTTCCTCGGGGTCGCAGAGGCGGCCCAGGGGAATCGAGGCCTCGGTGGCGGCGCGGCGCTCGGGGGTGGTGCCGGCGGCGTAGCTCGGCGTGTCGATCGACGTGGGGGCGACGCAGTTGACCCGGATCCGGTGCGGGGCCAGCTCCAGCGCCAGGGTCTGGGTGAACTGCATCACCCCGGCCTTGGCGGCGCCGTAGGGGGCGAGGTTGATGGAACCCCGCAGGCCGCTGAGCGACGCCACGTTGACGATCGCGCCGGCGACGCCGCGCTCGATCATGCTGCGCGCGAACGCCTGCGAGCCCAGGAAGGTGGTGCGCAGGTTCTGGGCGACGGCCGTGTCCCAGAATTCGGTGCCCTGATCGAGGACCGGCTGGGGCCGGTGCGCGCCGAAGTTGCCCACGTTGTTGACGCCCACGTCGAGCCCGCCCAGCGCCTCCAAGCTGCGCTCGACCATCCGGGCGACGCTATCCGGATCGGTCGCGTCGGCGCGGACGGCGACCGATTCCGCCCCCAGTACCTGAAGCTCGCCGGCGACCTTGCGCGCCAGCGACTCGTCCAGGTCGACCACCGCGACGCGCGCGCCGGCCTTGGCGAACTGCAGCGCGATGCCGCGCCCGCCGCCCTGTCCCGCGCCGGTGACGACGACGCCCTTGCCTTCGAGTCCGAGCAGCGAGTTCGACATGCGGCGACCTTGGGGGCGGGCTGACGCTCCGTCAAGCTCGGACAGGGTCGACCGGGAGCGGAGTCGGAAGACCGGCCATGGCGATGGCCTGGCGCGGGTCGCCGGCGGCGCGGGCGAATCGATTAAGCCGAGGTTCCGGGCGGGGGGAGCGGGCAGCAGGCCCGCCTGGCCGTCGGCACGCGCCTTAGTGTGAAATAGTCGTCTCGCCCAAGGAGCTCTCGAATGTCGATCGATCCGCGCACTCCCGTCCTAGTCGGCGCCGCCGCCGTCCAGCAGCGCGAAGAGGATCCGGAACGGGCGCTCGAGCCGGTGGAGCTGATGGCTCTCGCCCTGGAGCGGGCGGCTCGGGACGCCGTCGGCGCGGGCCTTCTCGAACGCGCTGACGCGATCCGCGTTCCGCGCGGCTTCTGGGACTATCCCGACCCCGGGCGGATTCTCGCCGGGCGGCTGGGGGCGGACGCGGCCCGCACGCAGGTCGCCGAGGTCGGAATTCTGCAGACCAGCCTTTTCGGTCACGCCGCGCGCGACATCGCCGCCGGACACTGCGATGTTGTGCTGCTCGCCGGCGGCGAGGCCAAGTTCCGCTCCCTGCGCGCCGAGATCGCCGGCGGCCGGGCGGGTCTCCAGAGCCAGCCCGAGGGCACCGAGCCGGACGAGGTCCTGCGCCCCGGCGCCGAGATCATGGCTCCGGAGGAGATCGCCGCGGGACTGACGCTGCCGGTTGCGCAGTACAGCCTGATCGAGAACGCGCTGCGCTTCGCCGACGGCCAGAGCCTGGACGCGCACCGCGACGCGGTCGCGGAGCTCTGGGCCGGCTTCGCCGCGGTCGCCGCGGGCAATCCCGGGGCCTGGAATCGCGAGGGCGTCGGCCCGCGTGAGATCCGCGATCCCTCCGCCCGCAACCGCATGCTCGCCTTCCCCTACACCAAGCTGCACAGCTCGCAGTGGAACGTGGACCAGGCGGCGGGGCTGATCCTGTGCTCCCTGGAGACAGCCCGCCGCGCGGGCGTCCCCGAGGAGCGCTGGGTCTTCCCGCTGGCCGTCACCGAGTCCAACCACATGGTCTCTTTGAGCCAGCGGGCGGAGCTGCACCGCAGCCCCGGTTTCGAGATCGCCGGCCGGCGCGCGTTCGAGCACGCGGGCGCCGATCCCGCGGCGCTGCGGCATGTCGAGCTGTACAGCTGCTTCCCCTCGGCCGTGCGCGTGCAGGCGCGCGAGCTGGGCGTGCCGCTCGACCCGGCCCCGACGCTCACGGGCGGCATGACCTTCGGCGGGGGCCCGCTGAACAACTTCGTGTTGCAGGCGGCATGCCGCATGGCCGGCGCGCTGCGCGAATCCCCCGGCAGTGCCGGGCTGCTCACGGCCGTCAGCGGGCTGCTGACCAAGCAGGGCGTGAGCCTGTGGTCGACCGAGCCTCCGGCGGCCGGCTTCCGCTTCGAAGACGTCTCGGCCGAGGCCGAGCGCCGCACGCGTCGGGTCCGCCTGGTCGAAGAGCACAGCGGAGAGGCGCGCGTCGCCTCCTACACCGTCCAGTACGAGGGCGGCGAGCCCGCGCGCGGGGTGCTGCTCTGCGACCTCGAAGAGGGGCTCCGCTGCATCGCCGAGACCGGCTCTCCCGAGGAGGCCGCCGTGCTGACCCGGGAAGAGTTCTGTGGCCGCAAGCTCCAGCTCCGCGACGGGCGTTTGTAACGGCCGGAGGCGGTCGCGCTCCGGCTTCGGAGCGTCAGGCGTAGCGCAGCAGGATCTCCGCCAGCTCGCGCGGGCGGGAGACCATCGCGCTGTGGCCGGCGTCGAGTTCGACCACGTCCTCGATCGCGAGGTTCCGACACATCTGGCGCTGGAACTCCGGGATCAGCGTCCGGTCCTGACCCAGCAGGACGTAGCTGAACTTCAGGCTCGCCGGCAGGCGGCCGCGGCTCACGGGCTCGCGCATCGGGCCGGGCGGTTCCGGTCCCAGCCGGCTCAGTAGCCAGTCGGCGGTTTCGGCGTCGAGGTCGCTGCAGAACATCGCCCGCGGTTCGAAGCCGAGCGAGATCGGCGACTGCGGATGCGTCATCAGCTCGTCCAGCGACTGACCCTCCGCGGGTATGGAGGCCGAAACCAGGATCGCGCGGCGCACCCGATCGGGGAGGCGCGCCGCGGCCTGCGGCAGGCTGATCCCGGCCAGGGAATGGCCGACCAGAATCACGTCCTCGGCCCGCAGGGCGGCCGCGGCCCCGGCGATGTCGTCGACGTAGTCCGCCAGGCAGATGCTCTCGAGCGGTTTTTCGTCGAGCCGCGCTCCGTGACCGATCAGGTCCAGCGCCACGACCTCCTGCGCGCGCACGTCCGCCTCCAGCTCGGAGACCAGCCGCTCCCAGCACCAGCCGCCGTGCGACCCGCCGTGCACCAGGACGAAGCCGGCCACCGCGGGCTAGCGCGCCCCGACGCCCAGTTCGTCCGCCAGACGCGAGGCGATCTCGATCTTCTGCTGCACGTTGAGCGAGTCGGGCTCGTAGGCATTGCGCGGTCCGAGGCCAAGCTCGGTCACGCCCACGTCCTCCAGCCACGCCAGATCGGCGGCGCCCTGCAGCTCGACGACGCCGGCGTGGATCTCGAAGGGCTCGTCCTCGCGTCCGTACTCGCGCCGGTAGGCGTCGATCTCCGCGACGGTCGCCGCCAGTTCCGCCTTGTTCACGCCGGCGAACATGAACCCGTCGGCCAGCCGCGCCGCGCGCCGGTAGGCGGCCGGTGAGTGCCCGCCGATCATGATCGGGACCGGCTCGCCCGGCACGGGGCAGAGCTTGATGCGGGGGATGTCGTAGAACTCGCTGTGGAACTCGTAGTACTCGCCCGACATCAAGCCCCGGACGATCTCGATCATCTGGTCCATGCGCCGGCCGCGCGTCTTCCAGTCCTGGTTGGTGACCTGGAAGTCCTCGATCCATGGACTCAGTCCGACGCCCAGCACGAAGCGGTTTCCGGTCAGGTAGGCCAGCGAAGAGGTCATCTTGGCGACCAGCACCGGGTTGCGGATCGGCAGCTTGAGCACGCTGGTCTTGAAGCGCAGGCGCTCGGTGACGGTCCCGAGGGCGGCGATGAGCTGGAAGGGGTCGATGAAGGGCGCGCCGTCGAGGAACTCGCGCCCGCCGTCCGCCTTGTAGGGGTACTCACCGACCGCGACATCGGGGTAGCAGATGCTGTCGGGGACCGGGAAGCTGTCGTAGCCCAGGTCCTCTACGGCCCGCGCCAGAGGCAGGTAGTGGGACGGGTCGCACATGGAGTCGCCGAAGGAAAAGCGCATGGGTGAGGGCCTCGCGGCAGGGGCGGCCCAGCTTACCAGCGCCAGAGACCCTCTGTTAGACTGGCCGCCGGGGCCGAGCCAGGCGCGGGAGGGCCGCATGGACGCCGCCGAGCAGCGGATCTACTCCTGCGACGATCACTTGGACCTGGGCGCCGTTCCCGTCGACCTGTGGCGCTCCCGCCTGAGCGGAAAGTTCGCCGAGCGCGGCCCGCGGGTGGTGGAAAAGGGCGAACGCAGGCTCTGGGTCTGCGACGACCAGGTGCTGGGAGTCAGCGGCAACCTGCTGGGCGCGGTGGGCGCGATCGGACGCGCGGGGATCGAGGACGACGGGTTCCGGGCCAGCGATCCCGGGCTGCGCATCCAGGACCTGGACCGCGACCGGATCTGGGCGTCGGTCATCTACGGGCCGCTGGCGTTGGGTCTCCCGATCGCCGACCCCTCGCTCCAGGACGCCTGCTACGCGGCCTGGAACGACTGGGCCGTGCAGGAGTTCAACAGCGTCGCGCCCGACCGCCTGGCGCTGCTGGGCTTCCTGCCGGACCACTCGCCGGCGGCCGCCGCCGCCGAACTGGAGCGCTGCGCGGAGATCGGGCACCGCGGCGCGATCATCGACGTGTTCGGGATCGACGTCGCCGATCCGGCCTGGGACCGGCTGTGGCGCGCGGGCGAAGAGACCGGCCTGCCGATCAGCTTCCACCTCAAGGGCGGCACCGCCAAGCTCACCTACCGGATGGGCCGCTGGCAGGCGCCGGCCTTTGCCACCCTGGCGCCGATGCAGCTCGACGAGCCGCTGGTCAGCATGACGTTCTCGGGCGCGCTGGAGCGCCACCCCGGACTCAAGCTGGTGCTGGCCGAATCGGGCATCGGCTGGCTGCCGTACTTCGTCACCCGGATGGACCACGAGTGGGAGACCTACCGCGGGAAGATCGACTTCAGCACCGAGCTGAAGCCCAGCGAGCTGTTCCGGCGGCAGGTCTTCGCGACCTTCGAGGAGGAGCCGCTCGGCCAGACCCTGATCCCGCTGCTGGGCGCCGACCACTTCATGTGGGCTTCCGACTACCCGCACCCCGACAGTACATTCCCGAACTCGCAGCGTGCGATCGACGAGGCCCTGGGTAAGCTTTCCGCCGAGGACCGGCGCAAGGTCACCGCCGTCAACTGCGCGCGGCTCTACGGCTTCGACGCCTGAACCGAACAGGGGCCCGGCGTTCGCGACGCCCGGCTCGAGGAGGAAAACCGATGTCGCTGGCGCGTTTCAACCACATGGAGCTGACCCTGCCTCCGGGATCGCTGGACGAAGGCGGGCTGCGGCAGGACATCACGCGCTTCTACACCGAGGTCTTCGGCTGGAACGCGCGCGACGTCTACATCGTCAAGCAGAACGCACTGCTGCTGGCGACCGATCGCGAAGTCAGTCAGTTCATCCTGCTGACGCAGATGGAAAAGCACATGCAGTCCCCGGGGTACGACCACCTCGGCCTGCTGCTGGACACCCGCGCCGAGGTCGACGAGGCGCTGGAGCGCTGCCGGAAGTTCCAGGAGCGCGACGAGCGCGTGCAGCTCAAGCTCTACGAAGATCTCGAAAATCCCAACTTCCTCGTGCACGCCTTCTACGTCAAGTACCTGCTGCCGATCTGGTTCGACGTGCAGTGCATGGAGTACAAGGACGACGCCTCGCGGCCCCCGCTGAGCTGGACCTACGCCTGAGGCGCGCCTTGAGGGGCGGCGCGGCCCGGGGGGCCGGCCTGCCCGTCAGGCCTCTTCGGGCATTCCCAGCAGCTCCGCCAGCACGCTCGTCGGCGGGTTGTGCCGCCACAGCGTGTTTTCGGGCGGGAGCTGCCCGCGCTCGGCGTGGCGGTTCATGACCCGCACCACGATGGCGCAGTAGCGGGCGGCCGCCAGCACCTCGTAGTAGTGCATGTCGTTCAGGTCGCGTCCCGAGACCTCGGCGTAGAAGTCGAGCTGCTGTTCGCGGCCGAGGTCGCCCGGCGGCCGCGGCACGCCCCCCCACTCGTGCATGGTGCGGTCGAACATCAGCCACCAGCCCAGGTCCAGCTCGGGCGGGCCGACGGCGACGTTCTCGAAGTCCGTCAGGCAGACGGGCTCGAAGTCCCGCCAGATGATGTTGCCCGGCCGCGAGTCGCCCCAGCTCACGCCGATCGAAGAGTCGCGGGGCAGGTGGGCGTGGAGCCACTCGAAGCCCGCGCGCATTACCGGGTGCTCGCGCTCGCGCAACTCCCGCTGCGCGAAGCGCTCCCAGAGCTCGAGCTGCGCGAGCGTGCCCGGCTCGGTCCCCGGCGGGACCAGCCACTCGAAGCCGGCTTGCCGCCAGTCGACCCGGTGCAGCTCCGCCAGGGTCCGCAGGCCGTTGCGGATCAGGCGCGAGCGGTCTTCGGGGGAGGCCTCGCGGAAGAAGCCCTCCCGGGGGTAGGGCGGGTCGACGGACGGCACCGCGCCCTCGACGAAGCGCATCACGAAGAAGGCGTTGCCCAGCACGCCGCGGTCCGACTCGTAGCCGATCAGCTCGGCCAGCGGCAGCTCGGACGCGCGCCGCAGACCCTGCATGGCGCGGTACTGGATCTCGACCTCGACGTCGAGTCCCGGCGCCTGCTGCGGGTAGACGGCCGTGCCGTCGACTTCCAGCCGCAGGACCACGCGCTCGCGCCGCTCCGCGCCGCCGCTTCGGACTTCGATCGGCACCACGATGGTCTCGGCCGAGTAGCCGCCCTCGTGGCGTTGCATCGGGCCCACCCGAACGGCCTCGGCGTGCGGCAGACGTTCCGTCAGCCAGCGGCCCAGAGGCTCGCGCAGTTCTTCGGTCGAATCGCTCATCGCCCCTCGTAGACACGGGTCCGGTTCCGCAGGCGCGCAGTCTAAGCCCCAACGCCCGGGGGCGCATCGGACCTGCCGCCTTCCTGGGCAAGGTCCGCCCGGATGCTGGACACCGCGCCCGGATGGTGGGCCGGAGTGGGTCCGATCGATGGCATGGAACTTGTAGGGACTCCCGCGAAACGGCCTCCGGCGGGGGCGTGGAGGGGGACAAGCGTGATCAAGATCTTTCGGACCACGGGTTTTCTGGCGGTTGCGCTCGCCGCGGTTCTGGCCATCGCGCCGGCCGCGGCCGACGCCAAGGACCGCTACCGCATCGCCTGGAGCATCTACGTCGGCTGTATGCCCTGGGACTACGCCAGCTGTACTAAGATCGTCGACTAGTTGGCGGAGAAATTCGGCATCGAGATCGAAGTCGTG
>JAGWBS010000031.1:0-40498 GCA_021295775.1 Pseudomonadota bacterium
TCTTCAGCGTCGTCGTCTTGCCGCTGCCCGATCCCCCGAGCAGGACCAGGAACTCCCCGCGCTCGACGCGAAGGCTCAGCTCGCTGACGACCCAGTCACGGTCGTAGCGCTTGCCGACCGACTCGAATTCGATCATGGGCCGCCATTGTGCCGGGATCGGAACCCGCCCGCCCGGCTCGGGCTGGACCGGGGAGGCGCCGGCCGCGTCGAATCCGGCCGCTGCGGCCGAGGCATCCGAGGGCGGGTCGAAGTCGAATTCGTGCTATGCAGGGCGCATGCTCGACGGGATGGGATGGATCGCGGCGGTCTTCGGGATGGTCTTGGCCGGCTACTTCGGTCTGCAGGCGAGGGAAGAGAAACGGCAGGCGGCTCAGGCTCGGGGGCAGGCCGAGGAACTCGCCTCCGAACGGGACGCGGCCCTGGCGCGGGCCGAGCGGCGCGGACAGGAACGTCGCGAGCGCAGCGACGAGCTGACACGCCTGCGGCGCAAGCTGGAAAAACTGAGACGCCAACCGGAAGAGACCCGCGAGCGGGCCGAGCGCGAACAGAAGCTGGAGGGACAGCTCGCACAGTCCCGGCGCGACACGGCCGCCGCCCTGCGGGAGCGCGACGCGGCCCGGGAGGACAGAAGGCGGGCCGAGGCGGCACTGGCCCAGGAACGCGAGCGGCAGGCGAGGCTCAACGAAGCCCGGCAGCAGCAGCGGGCGGACGAGGATCTCGCCCAGGCGAGACTTGAACTGGAGCGGTCCGGTCAGGCTGTCGCCCGGCTCGAAGAAGATCTCGCCCGGGCCCGGAAGCGCGCCGACAATCTCGACAAGGTCTACGTGGTGCTGCGGGGCCAGTACGCCCTGGCACAGGAAGAGCTGCGCGCCAAGGACGCCCGCATCGAGCGCCTGGAGGCGCTGCGGGTGGCGCTCGCCGAAACTCCCGCGTCTCAGTCTTCGCCTGCCGGACCCGGGCCGGAGGCCGAGGGCGAATCGGCTCCGCGGGAGCACGGCACTTCAAGTCCGATCCGGGACGAGACGCTCTAGCCCGCCGGCCAGGGGTCGTCTCGGAAAGCCTCGGGCCGTGGCGGTGTTCCCGCCAGGGGGACCTGTCGCCGGTCCATCGCCCGGGGCGCGGAGGCGGCGGCGCTCAGCGCCTCGATCAGGATCGAGGGGCTGAGCAGTTCCGGCAGCACCTCGGGGTCGCCGGGCCGGTTCGGGCTGTAGACAAGATAGAGGGGCACGCCGGCCCGCCCGTGAGACGCCAGCGCTCGGCGGATGCTCTCGTCGCGCCGCGTCCAGTCGGCTCTGAACAGCGCCACGTCGAAGCGCTCGATGGCTTCGCGCACGGGCGCGGTGTCGATCACCAGCCTCTCATTGGCCTGACAGGTCAGACACCAGTCGGCCGTGAAGTCGACGAATACCGGCCGGCCGCCTTCGAGCGCGGCGCGCACCGCGCCGATCTCGAACTCTCGCCACGGGTTGGAAACCGCGGAGCCGGCACGGCCGTCGGCGGGGGGCGGCTGCAGGGGAAGCGCCGGCGCGCCCAGCACGGCGACCAGCAGCGCGACCAGCGCGAACGTCCGCGCGAGGATCGTCTGCCCCTCGGCCTGGAGCAGGCCGAAGATCCAGCTGGCCAAAGCCAGCGCCAGCAGAAACGCCAGCAGCGCGGCCAGCCCGTCGACGCCGGAGACGCGGCCGGTAAGCCACAGCAGCCAGACCAGCGTGCCCATCAGAGCGAACCCCAGCAGAGCCCGCACCCGCAGCATCCAGGTCCCGGGCCGCGGGACCCAGCGCGCCCAGGCCGGGACGAAACACACCGCCAGATAGGGCAGGGCCAGACCCGCACCGATCGCCGTAAACGTCGCCAGAATCACGCCCGCAGACCCCGCGAGCGCGAATCCCACGGCAGTGCCGAGGAACGGTGCGGTGCAGGGCGTGGCCAGGACCACAGCCAGAAGTCCCTCGAAAAAGCTGCGGCGGGAGTCGCCGGAGGAGCGGCTCCCCACCGCGCCCAGGCGCGACGTGCCGAGCGAAATCTCGAACACCCCGAAGAGGTTGAGCGCGAAAACCAGCAGGACGGCGCCGATCCCCGCGATGAACAGCGGCTCCTGGAACTGGAAGCCCCAGCCGACGGCGTTGCCCGCCGCGCGCAGACCGATGACGGCGGTGCCCAACGCGAGCATGCTGGTCAGGATCCCCGCCGCGTACGCTAGGCCCGACCGGCGCAGAGCCCCGCTCCCGGCCTGCACCGTTTCGGCGATCCCGAACAGCTTGATCGCCAGCACCGGAAGGACGCAGGGCATCAGGTTCAGGATCAGCCCTCCCAACAGAGCGAGCGCCAGGACGCTTCCCAGTCCCGTGGAAGGAGGGGAGGTCCCGGTTGCGAGCCAGACCGGAGTGAGCTCGGTCACCTCGGCATCGGCCGGTGCGCGCGGCAGTGCGACGTCGACCCGGACCGCCCGCGGTCCCTGCGGGCTGTCGAGCCCGAGAACGCCGCGCAGGCGCTTCTCGCTGGCGGGCAGATCCTCCGCGGCGCGCGCCTCGGCGGTCAGCAGGAAGCCGTTCGGGAAGTGCGGATGCTCTCGTCGGCCCGTGACCGCGAGTTCCAGCGAGGCCGGCATGTCGGGCACGAAGGCTTCGACCGCGGGGCGGGTCGGAGTGAAGTCGCGGGAACAGTCGCCGTCGCCTTCGGTGCAGAAAGCTACGCCCAGCGCCAGCCGGAAGGAATCGCCTGGCCGGATCGCGGACTGCGAGTAGAGCACATCCAGTTCGATTCCCAGTTGCTCCGCCGAGACCGGGACCAGCGCGGCATAGCGGTCGAACACAGCGGCTTCCTCGGCCAGCCGTTGCTCCGGGCCCAACTCCAGGCTCCGGGACAACTCGACCCGCCCGGGAATGCACAGCACCCGACAGATCAGGAAGTCGACGGCCAGCCGCAGGTCCACAGGGTCGGACGCGTCGCCGGCCAGGGTGATCTCCTGGGCGAGAAGGACCTCCCCGTCGTAGCCATAGGTGGTCAGCGTCCCGTCCGACTCGCGAAACACCCGGGGTTGCGGCCACTGGATCGGTCCGACGCGGGCGCCGGGGATGTCCCAGTTCAACTCGGTCGGCAGACCGGCCTGTCCGGGGTTTCGCCAATAGATGTGCCAGCCCGGGTCGAGCCGAAACAGCGCTCCCGCCCGGAAGGGCCGGCCCGCCCGCGCGACCTCGGTCTCGAGCAGGAGGCTGACCTCGACGCGCGGCTCCTCCCCGTCGTGGGCCGCCTCGGCGACGGCGCCTGGAGGCAGACCGGTCGCCCCCGCCCCCGGCGGGACCAGGATCAGACCGGCCATTAGGACCAGGAGGCCGGGAATTCGCTCGCGGGGAGCCAAGCGCCGCATGACCCGACACCCTCCGTAGGAGTGCAGACAGTAGCAGGCAGACTACGCGGGCCGGGAGGCCCCGGTTTCAGTCGGTCCCGAGCCATCGAGCCGGAGGGTGCCCGGCCGGATCGAGTTTCGTGTGGCCGAACCTCCCGGCCCGGGGCGGTTCCGCGCTAGTAAAGCGTGGAGGCCGGCCGATTCAATTCATCTTCGATCCCGATGCCGAGCGTCGGCAGCAGCGTGCCCTGGGCGCGCTCGAGCTGCGTGATGGCGTTGCGATAGGTCTGTAGCGAAACGATGACCTGCTGTTGGGCTTCGGCGACGTCCTCTTCGAACTCCAGTACCAGGAACGGCGTCGAGTCGCCCAGCCGAAGTCTCTCCTGCTCGGCTCGCAGGTTCTCCTCCGCCGCCGCCTCTCGGCGCCGAGCCGCGCGCACGGCGTCGGACGAGCTGCGGATCTGACGGGTCGCGGCGCGTACGTCCAGGATCACGTCCTGCTCCCTGCGCTTGAGACGGCTGCGCGCCCGGCGGAGTTCGATCTGTCGCTCCGTCACGCGGTGGCGGGCGGTAACGTTGCCCAGCGGGACTTCGATTCGCGCACCGATGCCCCAACTGCGATCTCCGCCCGCGTGCAGAAACTCGTCATCGATCCCTCCGCTGTCGATCGGGAAGAGGGCGATCGGATCGGGGTTGAAGGCGCTGGGCTTGGGCTTGCCCGCAAGCCCGCTGTGCGTGTAGGAGCCGGTCAGGTCCAGGCGGGGCAGGCGCTGGTTCTTCGCGAACCCGAGTTGGACCTCGGCGTCCTCGATCCGCTTGCGCGCGGCCTCGAGCTCCGGCCGGCTCTCCAGCGCCTTGGACAGCGCGTTGTTGGGATCGACCTCGTAGTCGACGAAGCTGGGATTGTCGATCAGCAGATGAGCCTGGGTGTATTGATCCATGCTGGGCATGTAGATCAGGTTGAGCAGGGCGTCCTGGGCCGCGAGCGCCCGGTTCTGGGCCACGATGGCGTCGACCTCGCGCTGGGCCAGCCCGGCCTCGGCCTGGGTCACCTCGACGCGCGAGACCACGCCGACTTCGTACTGGATGCGAGTCTGATCGAGCAGGTCCCCCGCCGTCTGCAGACTCTTTCGGGCCGCGTCCAGCGACGAGCGCGCCGCACTGAGTTCCCAGTAGGAGGCTTCGACGCTCACGATCAGGTCGACGAGTTGGCGCCTGAACTCTTCCAGCGAGATGTCGCGCGCGATGCCTCTGCGCCGCACCGTGACCGAAGCGCTGTTGTGGAAAAGATCCCGCAGCAGCGGGAGGCGCAGTTGGGAGACCCAATCGCCGCGCCACTCCGGGTCCAGGCTGGAGAAGGCCGAGGCGCTCTCCAGACGGCGGACCTGGTAGCTGGAGGAGTAGGAGAGGCCGAGCGGCAGAACGCCTCCGAACCCGCCGGAGTAGCGCCACTCGTCTTCTTCGATGCGGGTGAGGGACTCGCCGGTGAACTGATCCTGAATCACGCTGTAGGTCGGGTTCTCGCGCTGCTCGAAAGTGTGATCCAGGAAGATTTCGGGGTCGTAGGCGCCGCTGGCCTGGGCGAGCTGTTCCTCGGCGATCCGGGGATCGGCGCGGGCGATCTCCAGCTCGATGTTGTTGATCAGCGCGGCCTGGACGGCTTGGCGGAGGGAGAGACGAGTGCCCTCAGGTTCCTCCGGATCCGTCCCCGGCTCCGGAGCGGGGGACTCGGCTGTCTCGTCGGGCGCCTCAGTCGGCGCCGGACCGGCCGCCGCCGGCAGCGGTGGATCCGCGGCCGGCACGGGTTCGGTGGCCGGCCGGGGTTCCGGGACCGGAGCGGAAGCGGCCTTCGCCGCCTCGGACTGCATGGCCGAGCTCAGATCGATCTCCACCACGCGGTCCGTGCGGCGGACGCGGTAGGACTCGAGCGGCTGCTTCAGGTCCACGACCACCCGCAGCTTGTCCGGGTGGCGACCGACGCGGACGCCCGCGATCGGCCCCGAGGCCGGCACTTCGGGCAATTCCGCCGCCAGGCGCTGGATTCCGTACAGGTCCAGCACCAGCCGTGGGGGATCCGGGAGCCGAGAGCGCCGGACGCCTTCCAGACCGCTGTTCACTTCGAGCCGGAGGGTTTCGCCCCGCAGGTCGACCGCCACCAGCTCCTGGGCCGGAGCTGCCAGCGCCAGACTGCAAAACGCCCCCAGCAGGCTCAGAAAGATCGCTCTCATCGGGTACCGTCAGATCTCCGGAGGGGCCCTACCGTAGCACGCAGCGCGGACACTCTGTCGCAATCCTCCCCGGCGCCGGCGCGAGCATCGCCCGGCGGGCGTCCCCGCAGGGATTCGAACCCCGGACCCTTCGCTTAGGAGGCGAACGCTCTATCCATCTGAGCTACGGGGACGTTGGAGAACAGACTCGCCTTTTCTCGAGGCGACCTGCAAGCGCGGCTCGATTCGGTGCGTCTAACGGGCGTAACCGGGAGGACGCGGGCGCGTATCCCGGACAGGAGTTGAGCCCGATGATTCGGGGAGGCGAGCATGGGAACCCGCACCGGCGCTGCACGATCCCGGCGCCGGTGCCGAGCTGACCCGAGAGGAGATTCCGAGATGACCCAAGCGCTGCAGATACCGCCCTGGGACGAGCACAACCGCAAACTCGTCTCCTGCGTCCACCCCGCCGACTGGGTCAATCCGCTGCCCGGCGAGCGCTACAACCTGGTCGTGGTGGGCGCCGGCACGGCGGGCCTGGTGAGCGCGGTGGTGGCCGCCGGGCTGGGAGCACGGGTGGCCCTGGTGGAGCGCCACCTGATGGGCGGCGACTGCCTGAACGTCGGCTGCGTGCCGTCCAAGAGCCTGATCCGGGCGGCGCGCGCGTTCGGCGCCGTGCGCGAGGCGGGACGCTTCGGCGTCCGGGTCCCCGAGGGTTCGCGGGTGGACTTCCCCGAGGTCATGCGGCGGATGCGGAGCATCCGCAGCCGGATCGCCCCGCACGACTCCGCTCAGCGCTACGCCGACGAACTGGGCGTCGACGTGTACCTGGGAGAGGCGCGGTTCACGGGTCCCGACCGGCTCGAAGTCGCGGGGGCCGAACTGAGTTTCGCCCGCGCCATCGTTGCGACGGGCGCCCGCGCCGCCCCGCCGCCGATCGAAGGGCTCGGGGAGGCCGGTTATCTGACCAACGAGACGCTTTTCGAGCTGACCGAACTGCCGCGGCGCCTGGCGGTGATCGGCGCGGGGCCGATCGGCTGCGAAATGGCGCAGACGTTTCGCCGCTTCGGCTCCGAGGTCTGCCTGTTCGAGGCGACCGATCACATCCTGCCGCGGGAGGACGCCGACGCCGCGCGGATCGTCCAGCAGGCCTTCGAGCGCGACGGCGTCGACCTCGTGCTCGGCGCTTCCGTCCGGCGCGTCGAGCGGGCCGGAGACTCGGCCCGCCTGTTCTTCGAGCGGGAGGGCCGGTCCGAACGGCGCGAAGTGGATCGGATTCTGGTGGGTGTCGGACGCGCCCCCAACGTGGAAGGGCTGGGCCTGGAAGCGGCGGGCGTGGAGTACGACGCCCGCAGCGGCGTGCAGGTCGACGGCTACCTGCGCACGAGCAACAAGCGCATCTACGCCGCGGGTGACATCTGTCTGGGGTTCAAGTTCACCCACACCGCCGACGCCGCGGCGAAGATCGCGGTCCAGAACGCGCTCTTCTTCCGTTCCCGCAAACTCAGCGACCTGGTGGTGCCGTGGTGCACCTACACCGAGCCGGAGATCGCCCACGTGGGAATGTACGAACGCGATGCCGAGAAGGCCGGGTTGAAGCTGGACACGTACACCGTTCCGCTGGCGCGCAACGACCGTTCGCTGACGGAGGGGGACGAAGAGGGTTTCGTTCGGGTCCACACCCGGAAAGGCAGCGACAGCATCCTGGGAGCGACGATCGTGGCCGGGCACGCGGGCGAAATGATCAGCGAGCTGACGCTGGCGATCGCCGGCAAGATCGGTCTGGGCAGGCTCTCGGGCGTGATTCACCCGTATCCCACCCAGTCCGAGGCGATCAAGGCCACCACCGGCGACTATATGCGCGGGCGCCTGACGCCGGGACTGGCGCGGCTCTTCGGCCTCTGGATGCGGTTGCGCCGCTGAAGAATCGCCTTACAGGCGGCGGTGTCCCGCGACCGGGATGCGGGCACGCACCTCCGCCACGCGCGCCGGGTCGAGGTCCGCCAGAGCGACCCCCTCGCCGTCGGGGACCTGGGCAAGCACCACGCCCCACGGATCCACGATCAGCGAACGGCCGTAGGAGCGGCGCGTGCGGTTGTGCACGCCGAACTGTCCGGGGGCCAGTACGAAGGCCTGGCACTCGATCGCGCGCGCGCGGAGCAGAATCTCCCAGTGGTCGCGGCCCGTCGGCAGCGTGAACGCGGACGGCACCCAGAGCAGCTCCGCCCCGCGCTCCACCAGCGCCCGGAACAGTTCTCCGAAGCGCAGGTCGTAGCAGACCGTCAGCCCGAACCCGCCCCAGGGAGTGGAGGCGCAGACGACCTCCTCGCCCGGTGCGACCGTGCGCGACTCGCGCAGCTCGCTCCCCGGCAGATCGACATCGAACAGGTGGATCTTGCGGTAGCTGGCGGAGAGATTTCCGTCCGCGTCGACCAGCACCGCGGTGTTGTAGACGCGGGAGTCGCCGGGCACCTGCTCGGGGACGGTGCCGCCGGCGATCCACACGCCGTGGCGGCGCGCCTGTTCGCGGACGAAGCCGAGCGGCTGGCTCTCCGCCAGCTCGGCGGCCAGGGGATGCGGACCCGTGTCGCTCTCTTCCCGCATCAAGGGAAAGTTCTCGGGCAGGGCGACGAGCTGGGCGCCGGTCCCGGCGGCCCGGGCGATCCAGTGCTCCGCCCGTTCCAGATTGCGGGCGTAGTCGGGCGTGGAGGTCATCTGCACGACGGCCGCTATCATGCGGGCGAGGATAACAGCCGCCGCGAAAGCGGCCGGGGGGAGTGGATGTCCCGGCTCGAAGTTCGCCTGCGCCGCGCCGGACTTTCGGCGCGGGAGCTGACCCGGCACGCCGCAAGCCTGCGCGCCGCGCTGGCGCGGCTCGACGCCGGAACCGGGGGCGAGTTTCTGCGCGTCATCCACGAGCGGCGTTACTTGCGCGAGATTTCCCGCTGCGTCGCTTCCGCGCCGCCCGGGCTGACGGACGTCGTGCAGCTCGGCATCGGGGGCAGCTCGCTGGGAGCGCACGCGCTCTGCCGGGCCCTCCTGCCTCCGCGCCGGCAGGGGTTGCGATGGCACTTCCCCGACAACATCGATCCGGAAAGCTTCGGCCCGCTGCTCGAACGGCTGGACCCGCGCCGCACCCTCGTCCACGTGGTCAGCAAGTCCGGCGGCACGCTGGAAACGCTCGCCCAGCTGCACGCGCTGCTCGCGCGCTGGGCCGGCCGTTCGGACCTGGGAAAGCGCTTCGTGGTGACCACGGGCGACTCCGGTCCGCTGCGCGACTTCGCCGAGGAGTACGCCGCCCCCCTGCTGAGCGCGCCGGCCGATGTGGCCGGGCGCTTCTCGGTCTTCACCGCCAGCGGCCTGTTCGTTCCCGCCCTGTGCGGGGTTCCGGTCGGCCGTGTGCTGGCGGGAGCGCGGGAGATGCTGGTGCGCTGCAGGGAGGACAGGGCGTTGGGCCCGGCGGGACGCCTGGCGACGCTGCACCACGAACACGACCGCCGGGGGCGGTCGATTCACGTCGAGCTGATCTACGGCGATGCGCTGCTGCCCCTCGGCGAATGGTTCCGCCAGATCTGGGCGGAGAGCCTCGGCAAGGGCGGCAGGGGCCCGACGCCGATCGTGGCCCGAGGCACCACCGACCAGCACTCGCAGATCCAGCTCTACGTCGACGGACCGGACGACAAGCTCTACACCCTGCTGCGCGTGGGACGCTCGCGCTCGCAGGTTCGCGTCGCCCGCGGCGCGCAGCCGAGCCATATTCGCGGCCGCTCGCTGGGCGAGATCTTCCGCGCGCAGGAACAGGGCACGCTGCAGGCTCTGCGCCAGCGTGGCCGCCCGCTGGTGGAACTGTGCCTGGAACGCGTGAGCGCCAGCGGGATCGGGGAACTGCTGCTCCTGCAGCAGCTCCAGACCGCGCTGGCCGGCGAGCTGTACGGCGTGAACCCTTTCGATCAGCCGGGCGTCGAGGCGGGAAAGCGCGCGGCCGCGCGCATTCTGCGGGCGTCCCGCCGCCGCTGAGCCCGGCTCGCACGGAAGTCCTGGGGTTCGATGCCGTTGCGCCGCATCACGTCGTAGAAGTCCTTGCGGTCCTTTCCGGCCAGGCGTGCCGCCCGGCTGACGTTTCCCGAGCACAGTCGAAGCACGCGCATGGCGTACTCCCGCTCGAACGAGCGCTTGGCCTCTTGGAACGTCGGAATCCGTTCGATGGTGTCGGAACCCAGAAGCAGGTCTTCCGGCCCCAGCTCGGCGCGGCGCGCCAGGCGCAGCGCCGAACGGACCTGATCGTTGAGCTCGTGCTCGTTCCCGGGCCAGTGGTACCCGCACAGGCGCTCAAGGGCGAGTCGGGAGAAGCGCTCGACGGGGCAGGCGACTCCCCGCTCGCGTTCGAACTCCTCCCGCGCGCGGAAGAGCGCGGACAGGGCGAGGGGCAGGACATCCTCGCGCCGTTCTCGCAGTGGAGGGACGTGGATCTCGATCAGTTGCAGGTGCTGGGCCAGCTCGGGCAGGAGCCTTCCGACGGAGGTGAGTCTTTCGAGCGTATGCGGACTCGCTCCGATCAGGCGACAGTGCAGAGTCAGCTCCTTGCGGCTTCCGATGGGAGTGAAGCGCTTGCGCTCCAGCGCCCTGGCCAGCAGCGTCTGAAGTGGCCGAGGAACGGCCTCGATGTGGTCGAGCAGCACCGTTCCCGCACCCGCCTGAGCGAGCGCGCCGAGCGAGGCTTCCGGCAGGGAAGTGATCGCTCCGGCCTCCGTTCCGAACAGCTCCCGTGCGAGCAGGCGCCCGGACATGGCCGAGGCGTTCAGCGAACGGTAGCTGCCCGAAGCCCACCCGCTGGAGTGGTGCACGATCCGACCGATCCAATCCTTGTCGATCCCCTCTTCTCCGGTGACGAAGAGAGAGAAGCGGCTCCTGCCCGCTACCTCGATCTGTTCCCGCACCTGCTGGATGGCTCGGCTCGCCCCGATCAGCTTGTCCGGACTCGGTCCGGAGGGGGGCCGGGAATCCCGGCCCGCGGCATTGGCGGAGGGTGCGCTCTCCCGAGCTTCCGGGTAAACGGTCTGTGGCATTTCCTCACTCCCGGCCCAGGAGCAGACGATGGCTCAGAGCCTCTGCCTGTCAAGCGAAAGCGCTCCCGCCTGCGCCGCGAGGGCTCCCCGCATGGGATGAAGCCCCTCCCGGGTCGCCGGACTGCCGCCTGCGGCGGGGCCGGATCGGATAGGATGCCCGCTCGGGGGTGGGAAGGTGGGCCTGATCCGCGTTCTCGATGACGAACTGGTCAACCAGATCGCGGCCGGAGAGGTCGTCGAGCGTCCCGCCTCGGTGGTCAAAGAGCTGATCGAGAATTCTCTGGACGCCGAGGCCCAGGACGTCCGAGTGGTGATCGCCGAGGGCGGGGCGCGCCTGATCCGGGTGATCGACGACGGTGTGGGGATGAGCCGCGATGACGCCGAGCGGGCGTTCCTGCGCCATGCGACCAGCAAAATCCGCGCTGCCGGCGACCTGGCCGCGGTCGGGTCGCTGGGATTTCGCGGAGAGGCCCTGCCGAGCATCGCGTCCGTGGCCGCGGTGAGGATGCGCACGCGGCGCAGGGGCGACAGCGTCGGGACCGAACTGACGGGCGAGGGCGGAGCCGGGATCGAGCGCGTGGACGAGGTCGCCTGCCCGGAGGGCACGCGGGTCGAAGTGATGGAGCTGTTCGGCCGGGTGCCGGCGCGGCTCAAGTTCCTCAAGAGCCCGGCCACCGAGTCCGGACACGTGACTCGGCTGATCGAGCGCACCGCGCTCGGCCGCCCCGACGTGCGCTTCTCTCTGGAACGCGACGGCCGCCGAGTGCTGCTGCTGCCGCCGACCGCCAGCGCGCGTGAGCGGGCGGTCGCGGTGCTCCCCCCCAGCGTCGGGGAGCGGCTGGTGGATGTCGAGCGCGCGGAGTCGGGCACCCGGGTAGTCGGCTTCGCCAGTCCCACGGACGTCATGCGCGGCAGCGCCGACGGCATCCATCTTTTCGTCAATGGCCGGCCCGTCCGGGATCGCCTGCTGCTTTTCGCGGTCCGGGAGGCCTATCGCGACGCGCTGCCGCCGGGGCGGCACCCGGTGGCCGTGGTCTTCCTGCACCTGCCCGCGGGGGAGGTCGACGTGAACGTGCACCCGGCCAAGAGCGAGGTCCGCTTCCGGGAGCCGAGCGCCGTCACCCAGCTCGTGCGCCGCGGGCTGCGCGACGCGATCGGCGCCCGGGCGCTGGTTCCGGCCGGGCCGTCCCCTGCGGGGAACGGCGGCCGGGAGAGGCCGAGGCCGGAGGAGTTCGGATCCTCCTGGATCCGGGACGGCGACACCCGCTTCGCGGAGGCTCCGCTTTTCTCGGCCGCCCCCGCCGCCGAAACGGACCCGGCGAGCGGCGAGCAGCCGGTCTTTCGCTCTCTGCGCTACATCGGCCAGGCGCTGGGAGGCTATCTGCTGTGCGAGGGGGGCGACCGTCTGGTGGTGCTGGATCCGCACGCCGCTCACGAGCGCGTGCTCTTCGACCGGCTCCGGCAGCAGGCGGACGCTCGCAGCGCCGAGCGCCAGACTCTGCTGGTTCCGGTGCGGGTCGAACTGGAACGCAGCGCCGCGGACGCGCTGCTGGCCGCGACAGCGAAAATGGAGCGGGCCGGCTTCGAGATCGAGGGCGCGCGGCCCGACGCCCGCGGGCGGGTGCGGGTGGTCCTGCGCAGCGTGCCCGCGCTGCTGGCCGGGCGCCCGGTAGACTGGCAGAGCATGATCGAACAGACGGCTGCGGGCTTTCGGGACCCGACCCAGGGCGAGACCCGGCAAGGACTGGAAGCCCAGCTTCACGACATCGCGGCGACGGCCGCCTGTCATGCGGCCACGCGCCTCGGCGAGAGGCTGGAGACGCGGGAAGTGAATGCCCTGCTCGAGGCTCTCGACGCCAGCGTGTGGTTTCCCAACTGCCCTCACGGCCGGCCCGTGGTCGCGGCGCTGGAGCGGGCCGAACTCGAGCGCCGATTCCTGCGCCGCTGACCGTGACGCGCCCTTCCGTGCTGGCGATCGTGGGCCCGACGGGGACGGGCAAGAGCGCGCTGGCCCTCGAGGCCGCCCGGCGAGTGGACGCGGAGATCCTCAGCGCGGATTCGCTGCAGGTGTATCGCGGCATGGACATCGGAACGGCCAAGCCCTCCGCGCGCGAGCTGCGCTCGGTGCCGCACCACGGAATCGACATCGTCGATCCGGACGACCCCATGACCGCCGGGCGCTTCGCGGACTACGCCCGGACGGCCGCGCGCGGGATTCTGGAGCGCGGGCGCCGCGTGCTTCTCTGCGGAGGGACCGGTCTGTACGCCCGGGCCTTCGCCGGCGGACTGATCGAGGGGACGGCTTCCGATTCGGAGCTGCGCAAGCGTCTCGAGCGCCTCGAGACACCCGAGCTGATCGAGCGCCTGCGCTCCCTCGACCCGCGCGGGCTGGCCCGGATCGATCCCCGCAACCGCGTGCGCCTGGTGCGGGCGCTGGAGATCTGCGAGCTGGCCGGGCAGCCGGCCTCCGAACTGCAGACCGCTCACGCCTTCCGCGACCGGCCTTTCGAGATGACCTGGCTGGGTCTTGCCCTGCCGCGGGAGGATCTCTGGCGGCGCCTGCGCGCGCGCGTGGACCAGATGTTCGAGCGCGGCCTGGCGGCGGAGGTCGAACGCCTCTACGCCCGCGGGTACGGTCCGGAGCTGCCGCCGCTGCGCGCCCTGGGGTATCGCGAGGTCGGCCAGATGCTGCGGGGCGAGCTGACCGAGCCGCAGGCGCGCGAGCGCACCTTTCTGGCGACGCGTCGCTTCGCCAAGCGCCAGCAGACCTGGTTCGGCGGCGAAGCGGGCCTCCGCTGGCTCGACGCGAGCGATCCCGGGGCCTGCCTGGACGCGGTCCTGGCGGAGCTGGGCGGCTGAGAACGAGCGCACGCGATACATTGCAGCGCCGGGTGGGCGGAGGATTCCGGCGATGGCGCGCGCGGGCGCAGGGCAGGGCGATCGGGGCGCCGAAACGCGCGCGGGCGGAGCGCTGCCGCTGGTCGCGATCGTGGGCAGGGCCAACGTCGGCAAGTCGACGCTTTTCAACCGTTTGCTGAGGCGCGGCCGCGCGCTGGTCGAAGACCGCCCGGGAGTCACCCGCGACCGCGTGGCTGAGACGACCCGGATCGAAGGCCGGGATGTGCTGCTGGTCGACACCGGGGGGCTCGATCCCGACGCCGAATCCGGCATTCCCGCGGCCGTTCGCGCCCAGGTCGAGCGGGTCATCCAGGACGCCTCGGTGATCGTGTTCGTGGTCGACGCGCGCGAAGGTGTGCTCCCCGCCGACCGCTGGGTGGCCGAGCGCCTGCGCCGCGTCTCTTCGCAGGTCGTGGTGGTGGCGAACAAGGCCGACCACCCGCGCGCCGAGGCGGCCGCGGCGGAGTTCTTCGAGCTCGGATTCGCCGAACTGATCCCCGCCTCGGCCGAGCATCGCCGGGGAGTGGTCGACGTGGAGGTGGCGATCGGCGAACGCCTGCCGCCTCCCGCCGAGCCGGCGGTGCAGGACGGAGTTCCGCGCCTGGCGATCATCGGCCGCCCCAACGTCGGCAAGTCCTCGCTGCTCAACTGCGTGCTGGGCGAGCCGCGAAACATCGTCGCGGACGAACCCGGAACCACTCGGGACGCCACGGATGTGCGCCTGCGGGTGGACGGGCGCGAGATCGTGCTCGTCGACACGGCGGGCCTGAGACGCGCCGGCAAGCGCGCTCAGAGAATCGAGCGGGGGAGTGCGTTGATGGCGCTGCGCTCGATCGAGCGCTCCGATCTGACGCTGCTCCTGCTCGACGCCTCCGAGGGCGTGGCCGACCAGGACTGCAGGATCGCCCGCCTGGCCCTGGATCGGGGCCGGCCCCTGGTGCTGGTCCTGAACAAGTGGGATCTGGTGGCGGTAAGCGGCCGGGACCGGGCGGTCGCCCGCGAACTGGAGCGCAAGCTGGGCTTCGTCGCCGATCCGGTGATCCTGCGCATCAGCGCCAAGACGGGCCTGGGCGTTTCGCAGGTTCTGCCCAGAGCGCTCGCGCTGCTCGACCGGGTGGGGGTGAGGGTGCCGACCTCCGAGCTCAACCGAGCCCTCGAAACGGCCGTCGCCCGGCATTCGCCGCCGACCCGAGGCCGGCGCAGACCTCACTTCTACTACTGCACGCAGATCTCGTCACGGCCATTCACGGTCCTGGTATTCGTGAATGACATCGGTTTAGTAACAGATAATTACAGGCGTTATCTCGAGTCTTACTTTCGAAAAACCTACGACCTCGAGTCGGCTCCCGTGCGGGTGCGGCTGCGGCGCCGTGCGGACGGGCGGTCCGCGCCGGAGAGTGCGCGGAAGCGCTAGTATGGCGCCCCCTTGGAGTTGACATGACCAATACCCGACAGCATGGCGAGACCGACGCTCCGGCGCGAGGCATCGATGCCGTGATCCAGGATGCGCTGGAGTGGGTCCAGCGCAACGCGGGACGGCTGGCCGTGCTGGTCGCCGGCCTGGCGGCCATCGGCATCACTGCGGCGGTGGTCTACGAGCTGGACCGCCGGGCCCAGAGCGCGGCCCAGTCGGCGCTGCATCGGATCGAAGCCGAATTCGCGGCCGGCATGGGCAGTCCCGCCCAGGAAGCTCTGATCCCGGAGCCCGCCAACCGCGAACAGGCGACGCGGGCACGCGAAGCAGCCCTGGAAGCGCTGGAGCGGTTCGTCGTAGAGCACGCCGGATCGGAAGCGCTGGCGGCCGCCCAGATCCGCGCGGCCGAAGTCGAAGCCGATCTGGGGCGCTTCGCGGAAGCGGACGCTCGTCTGGAGCGTCTGACGGGCGAGCTGACGGACCAGGATCCACGCAAGGGCATCGCCCTGTGGCTGCGCGGCTACGTGCTGGAGGAACTCGAGGAGCCCGTGAGAGCGGCACAGCTCTACGAGGCGGCCGGGCGGCTGATGGAGTTTCCGCCGCGCGCCCAGGCCTGGCTGGCCGCCGGACAGACGTATTCGCGAGCCGGCCGGTATTCCGAGGCCGTCCGGGCCTACACCCAGGCGATGAGCGCCAACCCGGAACTTCGGCTCAGCGACGATCTGCAGCGAGAAGTGGCCGCACTCGACGCCATCGCAAGCGCCGAAGACGGTCCGCAACTTCCCTGATACGGCGGGTCGTCGCCCACCGGGCATCCCATCGCTCACGACGGTTCGAGCAGGGATCCGACCCCGGGAGGGCGCCGATGCTCCCGGCTTGCCTGTTTCGCCAATCGCCCCCCGCTTAGAACCAGATTCAGTATTTAACGTAATCATTATTATCGGAACTAAAGAAAATGCCTGTCCGGGTCCGGGAAGCCTGACTCGGGGGATCGGATGCGGCGCAGTTCCATCCGGATACCTCTCGGTCACCCCTTCCGAGCCGGAAAAAAGCAGATGGAGTGGAATTGCAACGGCGGCTCGACAGACTGTAGTCTGCGCCCGTGGGGTTGAAAATCGCGCTCTTCGGTCAGGCGCCGGTCGGGGTGGGCTGTCTCGAGGGGCTGATCGAGGCGGGTCATGAGATCGTCGGGGTGTACGCGCCCCCCGACGGCCGCCGTCCCGACGGGCTCGCGGAACGCACGGAAGAACTCGGCCTGCCGCTTTTCAAGCGCCGGTATTTTCGCCGGCGTAGCGGCGAAGCCATTGCGGAGGCGCTGGACGGATATCGCGGGCTCGGCGCGGAACTCAATCTCCTGGCCTCGGTGACCGCGCTGCTGCCGGTCGAGATTCTCGACGCGCCCGTGCACCGCAGTCTCTGCTTCCACCCTTCGCTCCTGCCGCGTTACCGCGGCGGCAACGCCATGCAGTGGCAGATCATCGAAGGCGAAGCGGAGAGCGGCGTGTCGGTCTTCGTGCCTGACGACGGCGTCGACACGGGGCCGCTGGTGGTCCAGCGCGGCGGCGTCGAGATCGACCCCGAAGACACCACCGGCAGTCTTTTCTTCGGCAAGCTGGCCCCGCTGGGAGTCGAAGCGCTGCTCGAAGCGGTCGAGGCGATCGGGAGCGGCCGGGCCGTGCCGGCGGCGCAGGACGAATCGAGAGCCACCCACCAGGGACTGGTCGACGACGAGGTCGCGCGCATCGATCTGATGCGACCCGGCGAGGAGATCGACCGCCTGGTCCGCGGCTGCGATCCCCAACCGGGCGCCTACCTGCTCCGGAGGGGAGAGAAAATCCGCCTGTACGACGTGTCGTACAGCGCCCAGGCGACGCGAGAAGCGCCCGGTACGCTGCTGGACGGTCCCCCCGGCGCCCTCTCGATCGCGCTGCGCGGGGGCCTGTTGCGCGTCGGTCGGGTGCGCGCGGACGCGGGCAAGGAAAACTCCGCCGACTTCGTCCAACGGGCGGGGTTGAAAGTCGGAGACGGGCTGAGCGACTGAACCGGAATTCCGACCTGCCGGGACACGGGCGCCGGTGGCCCGGGGAATCGTCACGGCGGGCGGAATCGTCACGGCGCTTCCTACGGTTGCCCTACTCCGGGAGCGTGTGATATCCCCCCTGCCCTCCCACAGGTCCAGGGGACGGTCATGGATCCCGAACGCAAATCTCGACTCGGCAACAAGTGGGCCTGTTATTCGTGCGGGGCCAAGTTCTACGACCTGAACAAGCCCGAGCCCTTCTGTCCCAAGTGCGAGGCGGACCAGCGCGAGTCCCCTGCCTTCGATGCCAAGCCCAAGCGAATACGCAAGAAGCCGGCGCGCAAGTCGACGCTGCCCGCTTCGCTCCCGGGCGGGCTCGACGACGACGAAATTCCCGCGCAGCCCGAGTCCGCGGAGCCGGACAGCATCGACCTCGACGACCGCGGCGATGTCGAAAACATCCTCGAAAGCGCAGAGGACAGCGAACTCGACGCCTGACAGCCGCTCAGGTCGGGGATTGCCCGTAGAGCAGACGGTAGACGCGCCAGGACCGGAGCACTCTCCGCAGGTAGCGCCGCGTCTCGCCGTAGGGAACCGACTCCACGAAGGCATCGGAGTCGAGGGGGCCCTGGCGCTCGAGCCAGAGGTCCACGGCCTCCGGCCCGGCGTTGTAGGCGGCGATGGCCAGCGTGCTGGAGCCCGAGTACCGCTCCATCAGGGACTTCAGGTAATAAGTGCCGAGGCGCAGGTTTACGGCCGGTTGCCTGAGTCGGTCCGGCTCGAAGCCCGCCAGGCCCAGCTCCTCGGCGACGCTCCTCCCGGTCGAGGGGATCAGCTGCATCAGACCGATGGCTCCGGCGCGTGATTCCACCTCCGCCCGGTAGCTGCTCTCTTCGCGCATGACCGAATAGACCAGCGCCGGATCGAAATCGAATTCCTCGCTGGCCGAGCGGACCAGGTCCGAGAACGGTCGCGACCACGAGATCCGCCAGGCGTCGATCCAGTCGGGATCCACTCCCCGCTGGAGAGTCTCTCCGAAGCCGTCGACGGCCTGGCGCAGCGCCCGGTAGGGATCGCCCAGGCTCAGGAACACCGACGCGGCCTGCAGACGCTGCTCCCGGCGCAGGGCGACGCCCTCGGCCAGCCAGCTTTCCAGCTCCAGTGCCGCCAGCTCGGGGAAGCCGGCGTCGGCCAGCGCGCCCGCGCGCCGGGCCCGGAGGTGGGGCGCTTCGTCCCTGCGCCGGCCGACGAAGCGGCGGGCTCGCGGCGGCTCCTCGCCCAGTCGGTCAAGGGCCAGCAGACCGTAATAGGAGAGCGGGAGATTTTCGGCCATTGCGCGCAGCTCGGCCCGCGCCCGGCGGGAACGACCGGGGTCGAGGGCCACGGCGTGCCAGTAGCGGGCGCGCTGAACTTCGATGTCGGCCTCCGGTCCTTCCGCCAGAGGCTTCAGCCAGCGTCGGGCGCGGCGCATCTTCCCCGCCTGCAGATCCAGCCAGGCGAGCCTCCAGCGCGCCTCCCGGGCCAGGTCGCGGTCCGCCCTCTGCCGCGAGACGCGCCGCAGCAGGCGGCGGTAGCGTGCCGGCTGCTCGGTGCGGACCACGATCGCCGAGAGATAGTCGCAGCGGGCGCGTCCGGCGGGTCCGGCGCGTTTTCGGACCCTGGCGAACTCGGCCAGAGCTTCGCTGTCTCGACCGCCCCGGGCGTAGGATCGCGCCACGCGGATCGCCGCGTCGACCTGCCGCGGGTCCGATTCGGCCGCGTCGATCGCGCGGTAGGCCGCGGCCGCTTCCGGATAGCGCCGGCGCGTGAACAGGCAGTCCGCCCGCCCTCGCGAGGCGACTTCGCGCACCCCTGCGTCGAGCTCGCCGCCGCGCGCCAGCACTCGTTCGTAGAGAACCAGCGCCCGGTCGCAGCGGCGCGCACGACTCAGGCTCCCGGCGCTCTCGACCAGGGTCTTCGCGTCCGGAGGCTCCGCGCCGATCGCCTCGGTCAGGGACTGGTCGCGCTCGAAAGCCGGCGAACTCGCGGGAGCCAGCGGCCAGCGGCTCCAGGCGAGACGGTAGAGCGGCTGAGCGTCCGCGGGCATTCCGGCCGCCGCGAACGGGGCGGCGAGTTCGGAGGCGAGTCGGGCGGAGAGATCCCCGCTTCGCGAGGCCTCCCAGGCGCGGCGCTGCGCGTCGTACGCGTCGAGCGGACGGCCGCGGTCGATGTGGGCGAGGGCGATCTGGCGCTGCAGATGAGCGCGCAGCTCGCTGGGCGGGTCCAGTCTCAAGCCGGCGCGCGCGGCTCGGATCGAAGCGTCGAAGTCTCCCCGGGCGTGCAGGATGCGCGCCCGCAGCAGCGCGACGTGATCGCCCAGGGGACCTCCGGCCAGGGCCTCCAGGAGGCTCAGGGCCGATTCGGCGCGGCCGGAATCCAGCAGGCCGCGAGCCTCCGCCAACGCGCTCGTCCCCTCGACGACTTCCCCGCGCGCCGCGGAGGCCGCGAGAACCAGCGCGGCCGCCGCCAGAATGCGGCGCCGGTACTGGACCGAAAATCTGCCGAGCCCCCACTGCATGGGGGCGAATCTACGCACTCGGCGAAACGCCGCAACGCGGCGGCGCGACCGAGGGGCTCTGCTACGTTCTGCGCCCGCCATGTGCACCCGCTGGTCGTGTCTACCACTCCTGCTCGCGCTGATCGCCTGCGGCGACCCCGTGCCTCCCCCCGCCCCGGCGCCCGAGGACGCGCCCGCGCAGCCATCCGGCGTGCGCCGCGGGCTCTGGGTTCTGGCCGAGGGAGCCGAACGGGCCCTGGAATCGGAAGCCGGCATCGAGACTCTGATCGAGCGCGCGACCGAGCTGGGCGTGAGCGACGTTTTCGTTCAGGTCTATCGCGGCGGGCGGAGCTGGTTCCCGTCGGATTACGCCGACGACGCGCCCTACCGCGAGATCGCCGCCACCCAAGACGAGCCCCCGTTGGACCGTCTCTTGCGGCTGGCGCACGCCCGCGGCATGCGTGTGCATGCCTGGTTCAATTGCCTGAGGCTGGCCTCCAATCGCAACGCTCCGCTGCTGGAGCGGGTCGGCCCGCAGGCGGTGCTGGTGGACCGCCAGGGGCACAGCCTGCTGGACTACCCCGACGGGCGAATCCCCGCTCCGGACGGAAACTATTTCCGGCTGGGGACACCGGGGCTGTGGCTGGATCCCGCGATCCCGGAAGTGGTCGAGTATCTGGAGCGCACCCTCGACGATCTGATCGCCGCCGCGCCCGGCCTGGACGGTCTCCACCTCGACATCATCCGTTTTCCGCTGGCGCTGCCCTTCGCGCCCGGCTCCCGCTTCGAACTCGGGGTGGACTTCGGTTACGCGCCGGAATCCAGGCGCCGCTTCGAAGAGGAGTCCGGAAAGCCGTTCGCTCCCGGAAGCGCCTGGGACGCGTTCCGCCGGGCGCGCGTCGGGGAGGTCGTGCGGAGACTTTCCGAGCGGGTTCCCGAGAGCTGGGAGATGTCGGCCGCCGTGCTGTCCCACGCCGACCGGGCCTACTACGTGGCGATGCAGGACTGGCGCCACTGGCTCGAGCAGGGCTGGCTCGACTTCGCCGTCGCCATGGCCTACACGCGCGATCACGCCATGCTGCGCTATCTGGCCCATTCGCTGAGCGGGGGGGTCGCCGGCGAGAGGATCTGGCTCGGCCTGGGCGCGTGGCTCTTTCTGGACCGTCCGCAGGAGATCGTCCGGCAGATCGAGCTGGCGCTCGAGCCGGAGCCGGCCGGATGGGTGCTGTTCTCCTACGATTCGCTGATGCAGGCTCCCGCCAGCCTGGACGCGATCCGCGGCGCGATCGGCGGCGACGCCGCGCCCGGGCCGTGATCTCACGCGCCGATCTGGACTACGAGCTGCCGCCGGAGCTGATCGCCCAGGCCCCCGCCTCGCCGCGCGATTCCGCGCGCCTGCTGGTGCTTACGCGCCGGGGCTCCGAAATCGAAGAGCTGCGCTTTCGCGAGCTGCCCGACCGACTGGGCCCGAACGACCTGCTGGTCGCCAACGACACCCGAGTCCTGCCCGCCAAGCTGCGCGGCCGCAAGGCGAGCGGGGGACGCGCCGAGGCGCTCCTGATCGAGCGCCGCCCCGACGGGAGCTGGATCGGCCTGCTGCGTTGCCGGGGCCGCCTGCGCGCGGGCCTGTGCCTGAACTTCGGGGAGTGGCGCGCGCGGGTGGTCGAAGTGCGGGAAAACGGGCATTGCCGCCTGGAGTTCAGCGGTCCCGCGGGCGCGTCGATCGAGGAGCGGCTCGAAGGCGTCGGAGAGGCCCCGCTGCCCGCCTACATCCGGCGCGACGAGGCTCTGCCCGAGGATCTGAGCGACTACCAGACGGTCTTCGCGCGCCGCCCCGGCGCGGTCGCGGCGCCCACCGCCGGGCTGCACTTCACGCCCGAGCTGAGCGCGCGCGTCCCGCTGGCGTTCGTCACGCTGCACGTCGGGCCCGGCACTTTCGCGCCGCTGCGCCGCGAGCGCCTGGAGGACAACACGCTGGAGGCGGAGCGCTTCGAAGTCCCGCCGGCGACGGCCGAGGCGATCTCCCGCACCCGCGCCAAGGGCGGGCGCGTGGTCGCGGTCGGAACCACCAGCGTGCGCGCCCTGGAGACGACCGGCGGCCGGCCCGGCGCAGGCCGCACGGAGCTGTTCATCTCCCCCGGCTTCGAGTTCCGCGTGGTCGACGAGCTGATCACCAACTTCCACCTGCCCGGCTCGTCGCTGCTGGCCCTGGTGATGGCTTTCGCGGGCGTCGAGCGCGCGCGGCGCGCCTACGCGCACGCGATCGAACACGGCTACCGCTTCTACTCCTACGGAGACGCGATGTGGATCCGCTGAGCGGCGACGCGCCGCGCTTCGAGGTCGGCCGCTCCAGCGGCGCGGCGCGCAGCGGCCGCCTGTGTACGCGGCGCGGGACCATCGACACGCCGGCTTTCCTCCCGGTCGGCACTCACGGCGCGGTGCGCGGCCTGTCGGTGGCCGACCTGCGGGCCGCGGGCGTCCAGGGCATCCTCGCCAACACCTATCACCTCCACCTGCGGCCGGGAGAAGAGATTGTCGCCCGGCTCGGCGGTCTGCACCGTTTCATGGGCTGGTCCGGGCCGATGCTGACGGACTCGGGCGGGTTCCAGGTCCACTCGCTGAGCGAATTCGCCCGCCACGCCGAGTCGGGGGTCGAGTTCCGCAGTCCGCTCGACGGCGCGAAGCACTTCCTGTCTCCCGAGAGTTCGATCGAGATCCAGCAGAACCTGGGCGCAGACCTGATCGCGGCTCTCGACGTGTTCGAGCCGATCACCGGCGACGCCGACGAGCCGCGCCGCGCGCTGGAGGCGCTCGAGCGAACCCTGCGCTGGGCCGAACGCTGCCGGGAGGCGCACACCCGCCGCGACCAGCTGCTGTTCGGAGTCCTCCAGGGAGGCGGACGGCCCGAGCAGCGCCGGTGGAGCGCCGGTCGCAGCGTCGCGCTGGGCTTCGAAGCGTTCGCAGTCGGTGGGCTCGGACTGGGCGAGAGCCGGGATCTGAGAGCCGAACTGGTGGAGGCGAGCCTGGCGGAGTTGCCGCCGCCGGCACCCCGCTACCTGATGGGCCTGGGGCGTCCCGACGACCTGGTCGAGGCGGTGGCGCGCGGAATCGACCTGTTCGACTGCGTCGTGCCCACCCGGCACGGGCGCCACGGGCAGGCGTTCAGCGACGACGGGCCCTTCAACCTGCACAACGCGCGCTTTCGCGAGGACGACCGTCCGCTGGATCCCGAGTCGGGCGAGCCGGTTTCCGGCGCGACCTCCCGGGCCTATCTCCACCACTTGCTGCGCTCCGGCGAGGTTCTGGGGCAGCGCCTGCTCAGTCAGCACAACCTCGCCTACTACATGCGGCTGATGGTCCGCATGCGCACCGCGATCGAGGGCGACCGCTTCGAAGACTGGTCGCGGGGCTGGCTGAAGCGCTACCGCGCTAGCGACTGAAGTCGCCGGGTTCGAGAGCTGCGACCGCGAGCGCCGCGTGCGCCGGCAGCCGCGGGCCGAGCTGGCCCGGCTCGATGCGCACGCCGCGCAGCGAATCCCACAGCCGCGCCCGCGTGCGCTCCCGGATTCCGGCCAGGAACAGGTCGGGGTTCTGCTGCACGATGGTGCCCAGCACGATCATCTCCGGGTCCAGCAGCATCACCAGCCCCGCCAGCCCCTGGGCGGTGTCGCGCACGAAGCGGTCGCGCAGCCCGCGCGCGTAGGCGTCGCCGGAACGGATCGCCTCGACCCAGAGACGCGCGTTGATCCGCCGCGGGTCGCCTGCGGCCAGTTCCAGGATGCGCGTCCGCGCGCCGCGCGCGACGTCCGCGCGGATGCGGTCGGCCAGTGCGGCGCCCCCCGCGTACGCCTCCAGGGTGCCGGGCAGGCCGGCGGCCGAGTCTCTGCCGCGGGCGCGAATGGGCACGTGGCCGAACTCGCCGGCCTGGAAGTGCGCCCCTCTGTACAGACGCCCATCCAGGATCAGTCCGGCGCCGATGCCGGTGCTCATGGTCGCGTACACCATGTTGCGCGTCCCGCGCCCGGCGCCGTTGCGCCACTCTGCCAGCGCCGCCGCGTTGGCGTCGTTCTCGAGCCGTACGGGCGCGCCCAGGGCCTCGCGGAGGCGCTCGCCGATCGGCACGTCGCTCCAGCCGGGCAGGTTCGGCGCAGCCAGGACCACCCCCCTCGCGGGATCGAGCGGCCCCGGGGCGGAGACCCCCACCGCGTCCGGCGCGGCGTTCTGCAGGCCGGCGTCGCGGAGCAGGTCCCGGGCGGCGGCGACCAGCGTCTCGAGGTCCTGGGCCCAGGCTCCCCGGGCCCAGTGATCGAGCCGCGACTCCGCCAGGACCCTCCCGTCCGCCCGCCCCAGCGCCAGCACCGCCTTGGTGCCGCCGACGTCGATACCGAGCACGAACCGCTCCGGCTCCGCCAAGCTGCCCTCCCCTCTGGCCTGAAATTGACAACGGCGCCCGCAAGCGGCAAATTGCGCGACTCTTCAAGCTGCGGGGTGGAGCAGTCCGGTAGCTCGTCGGGCTCATAACCCGAAGGTCGGGGGTTCGAATCCCTCCCCCGCTACCAGCTCCATCCTCCCGCCGCCGCGCTCGTTCGGGCCCGGCCGCAGGCCCGGTTCTAGCGCCGGACCTGCACGTCCAGTGTCTCCGGGCCGTATTCGTGGACGTGGGCGACGCATTCCCAGCGGTAGCCCTCGACCAGCCGCAACTCGCCGGGTTCGAATTCCTCCAGGGTTTCTTCCAGCACCACCTTGCCCACCATCCGGGTGAGGTGGTTGCCCACGCACAGGTGAGGCCCGCTGCCGAAGGCAAGGTGCTCGAAGGGCAGCTCGCGGTCGAGCCGGAACTCTCCGGCGTGTTCGAAGACGCTCTCGTCGCGGTTGGCCGAGGCGATGCCCATCATCACGTGCTCGCCGTGCCGGACGGGGCAGCCGCCGAGCTGCGTGTCCTGGCGGACCGTGCGCAGCAGGAAGGTGACCGGCGACTCGAAGCGCAGCGATTCTTCGACCGCCGCCGGAATCAGGCTGGGATCCCGGCGGATGGAGGCGGCGAACTCGGCGTCGTCCAGGTAGCGGTAAAGCAGATTGCCCAGCATGTAGCTGGCGGAGAGCGAACCCGACAGGATGTTGACGCAAAGCGTCCGCACGTGACGCGGATCGATCCGCCAGCCGTCCTCCGTCCGGGTCTGCACCATCGCGCGCAGCAGATCGTCCGGCGCCTCCGGGCCGGCCGCCTCCCGCTCGGCGATCAGCGCGTCGAGGGCGGCGGCGAGTTCGGGGAAGCACTCGGCGATGCCATCGCCCCGCTCGGTCCTGCCCGTCGTCGGCCAGCTGCTGTGCAGCAGTTCGTCGCACCAGGCCATGACCTGGTCGTGCGCACTCTCGGGGATGCCGAGCACGTGCGCGGAGACCGAGCCGGGCAGCGGGATGGCTAGGCTCTGTATCAGGTCACCGGAGCCGCGAGAGGCCAGCGCCTGCAGCCGGCGGAGCACGCTCGCCCGCGTCCACGGCTCGGCGGCGTCCGCGCCCCGGCGCGTGAAATGGGGCTGCAGGATGCGGCGGATTCGGGGGTGCAGGGGCGCGTCGACCTCGCCCAGAAAGCGTTCGTGCTCCGGGACCACCACGCCGGGCGCGCGCATGTCTCCCAGCGAGGAGAAGCGCCGCGGATCGCGGAACGTCTCCTGCGTCTCCGCGTAGCGGGACGTGTACACGACTCCCGGGCTGGGCCGGCAGACCGCGCGCCCGCGCCGCACGTGCGCCAGCCACTCGGAGTCCTTGGTGCGCGAAGTGTCCAGCGGGTCGAAGGCGAACTCCGGGTCCACTTCGCCCGCAGGTGGCTTCCGTTCAGGCATCGCGCGTCGGCTCGAACCGGATCGGGGCGTGCGCGACCCCCCGGGTCGGCACCAGTTGGTTGCGTTCGATCCCCGACTCGTCCACTTCCCAGTCGCCCAGCGTCTCGACCAGGGTCTGCAGCGCGATGCGCGTCTCGAGCCGGGCGACCGCGTTGCCCAGGCAGAAGTGGATGCCGTGGCCGAAGGTCCAGTGCGACTTCACCTCGCGGTCGAAGTCCAGCTCGTCGGGCCGGTCGAACACCCGCTCGTCGTGATTGGCCGAGCCGTAGCGCAGCAGGACCTGGTCGCCGGCGGGGATGGTCGTGCCGGCGCCGTCCACCTCGCGCGTGGTCGCGCGCGCCAGGCCCTGCACGGGCGAGACGAAGCGCAACAGCTCTTCCAGCGCGGCCGGCCAGCGCGAGGGATCCTCGGCCAGCTTGCGCCGCTGCTCGGGGTATCGGGCCAGCGCGATCACCCCGTTGGTGATCATGTTCATGGTGGTGTTCTGTGACGCGTCGTGCAGCAGCGAGCAGAAGCCGCCGACCTCCTCGTCGGAGAGTTCCTGGCCGGCGACCTGGTTGTGCAGGATCTGCGAGATCAGGTCCTGGCCCGGACGCGCCCGGCGCTCGGCCACCAGCCCCTCCCAGTATTCGCCCATCTCGGCGAACGCCCGCAGGGAGGCCTCGTCGGTGAAGTCGTCCCCGGCGAGGGTGTCGAGGTTCCACTTCAGGAACTTCTCGCGTTCGCTGGTCGGCAGATCCATCAGCTCGCACATGGTGATGGTGGGGATGAGCTGGCCGTACTCGGTCGAGGCGTCGAACTTCCCGCCCGACCGGAAGCTGTCGATCCGTTCCCGCGCGTATTCGCGCACGCAGGGCTCCAGGGCCACGACCCGCGCCGGCGTCAGAACCCGCGCCAGCAGACTGCGCAGTTCGTCGTGCCGCGGGGGGTCCATGTGGAAGACGTTGGGCGGGATCAGGCTGGAGTCGGTATCCACCAGCGTGCCGCGCGCGGACGAGAAGGTCTTCCAGTCGAGCAGCGCGGCGTTGACGTCCTCGGCTCGGCTGATCATCCAGTAGTGCGGCCAGACCCGGTAGTCGGGGATCTCCCGGCGGTACACCGGGTGCTCGCGCCGCATGACCCGGTAGGCCGGATACGGGTCTTCGAAGAACTTCGGATCGAAGGGGTCGAACTCGAACACGCGCGCCGCGGATCGTAGCACGCGCCCCCGCGCGTCAGGAACGATCCTACCTGAACTCCGACAGGAACCCGACCACGCACTCGTTGACCAGTTCCCGGGCCTCGAGCGGCAGCCAGTGGCCGGCGCCGTCCACGAAGCGCTTGCCGCGCAGGTCGGCGTAGTGCGCTTCCATCCCGTCGGGCGGGAGGAAGTTCCGCACGCCGTCGCGGGTGCCCATCATGAAGTACGTGGGCTGGGGGATCGGGACGCCCTGGAGCTGGGGGGTCAGCGCGTGCAGCCGGGGGATGTTGCGGTACCAGTTGACGCTGGGACCGAAGCCGGTGCGCCGGTACTGCTCCACGTAGTAGTCGAGGTCCTCGGCCGTGAGCCACTCCGGCAGCGACTCCGGAAGCACGTTGCCGTCGAGGAAACCCGAATCGGCCGGCGGGGCCTCCGCCGGGCGGTCGGGCGCCAGGCCCGAGGCGCCGTAGTAGATGCCCAGCAGCGAGCTGCGGATGTCCTTTTCCATTTCGGCCTCGACCACGCCCGGCTGCTGGAAGTAGACCCAGTAGAAGAAGCGGTCGCCGTGGAATTCCTGCGTGCACATCTCGGCCGTGAAGGGCTCGCGCAGATAGGGCACGCTGAGCGCCGCCACCGCGCGCACCCGCTGCGGGTACAGCAGCGCCGTGTGGTAGCCGACCAGGCAGCCCCAGTCGTGGATGACCAGCGCCTAGTCGTCGTGCCCGAGCGCGCTCGCCAGACCGTCGACGACGGCGCACAGCTCCAGGGCGGGCAGTCGGATCCGCCGTAGCCGCGCTGGTCGGGCACGGCCACTTTCCAGCCGGCCTCCACCAGCGGATCGATCTGGTAGCGCCACAGGTACCAGCACTGCGGCCAGCCGTGCAGCAGGATCGCCAGCGGGCCGTCGCCCTCGACGACCGTGCGCAGGCGCACGCCATTGGTCTCGATCATCTCGAACCGCCGTTCGGCCAGACTCATTTCTCGGCACCCTCCAGTCCGCAAGCATGCCATGTCCCGACCCTCCGGGACCGGGCTGCGCCCGGGCGCGGGAATGAGGCATCATGCGGCGGGTCCCGCGGGGACGAGGAGGAACGGATGAAATTCGGCGCGGTTTTCCCGACCACGGAGATCGGCGACGATCCGGCGGCGATTCGCGACTGGGCGCAGGCGGCCGAAGAGCTGGGCTACGAGTCCATCGTCGCGTTCGATCACGTTCTGGGCGCGGAGCACGCTTCGCGCTCTCCTCGCCTGCTCGGCCCGTACACGGAGCTGGACCCGTTCCACGAGCCTCTGACGCTTTTCGCCTACCTGGCCGGGGTCACCGAGCACATCGAGCTCACGACCGGAGTGATCGTGCTGCCGCAGCGGCAGACCACCCTGGTGGCCAAGCAGGCCGCCGAGGTCGACCTGCTTTCCGGAGGTCGCCTGCGGCTCGGGGTGGGCACCGGCTGGAACTACGTCGAGTACGAGTCGCTCGGGGTGCCGTTCGGCGACCGCGGCCGCAGGCTCGACGAGCAGGTCGAGCTGCTGCGGAAACTCTGGCGCGAGCCGCTGCTCGACTTCGACGGATCGTTCCACCGCGTCGACCGCGCCGGCCTCCTGCCCCGGCCGCGGCGAGACATCCCGATCTGGTTCGGTGCGATCGCGCCGGTCGCGCTCGAGCGCGCCGTGAGACTGGGCGACGGGCTGCTCTTCGCGACGGCGCCGAGCGTGGTCAAGGGCCTGCTCGAACGGGCGCGCGAGCGACTGGATGCGCTCGGCCGCGATCCGGACGGCTTCGGCAGCGAGGCGTTCGTGGACTTCAGTTACGGTCCGGAGCGCTGGCAGAGCGAGCTGAAACAGTGGCGCGAGTGCCGGGGGACGCACCTCACGCTGCGCGCCATGGACGTCGCCGTCGAAGTCGTCGGCGGAAAGCGCGTGGGCTACGCGGGTCCGCAGAGCTACATCGACGCGCTGCGCTCCTTCCGGGAGGAAGTCGGCTAGAGACGTCCGCGGCCGGCGTGGCAGCCGGAGACCTCCAGACGCCCTCAACCGGATCGCGCGACGACTTCCAGCAGTGCCTCTCCGTAGCGGGCGATCTTGGACGGCCCGAAGCCGTGCACCTCTGCGAGCCCCGACGAGTCCTGCGGGCGCAGCCTGGCCAAGTCGCGCAGGCTGCGGTCGTGGGCCACGAGGTAGGCGGGTACGCCGGCCTCGCGTGCGAGCTTCTGCCGGCAGCCCCGCAGAGCCTGGAACAGCGCCTCTTCCAGCTCGCTCCAAGGACCGTCCGGATCTTCGCCGGTTCCGGCTTTCCGCCGGAGCTCGGTTCCCGCGGCTCGCCGGCGTTCCGGCTTCGGGACCGCGCGCGCCTCGCGCGGCAGGAGCAGACGCACCGGCCGGCGACCGGTCATCACCTCACTGCCCGAGGACGTCAGCACCGCCAAGGGCCGATCCTCGCCCTTGAAGTCCACCCACCCCGCGGTGACCAGGCGCTGGTAGAGCCGCATCAGCCAGACGTCGGAGCGTTCCCGGAGAACGCCGAAAGTCGGGCTGCGGTCGAGCCCGGAGCGCGCCAGCCGGTCGTCGCTCTTGCCCCGCACCAGGTTCACGGCCGCGCGCAGGCCGAAGCGCCCGCGCAGCCGGGCGACCCCGCTGAGAGCCTTGCGCACGATCTGTTCCACCTCGGAGGGATCGGAGGGTTGCGGCCCCTCCAGGTCCCGGCAGACGTCGCAGGCGCCGCAGCCCGCCAGCGTTTCGCTCTCGTCGTCGAAATAGCGCAGGATCGCGTCGTGGCGGCAGCTACCGCCCTCGGACCAGCGCAGAAGTTCGAGGAAGAGCTCCCACTTGTGCGCGACCACGCCCGGGTCGCCCGCATCGCTCTCGATCAGCGACCGTCGACGCGGCGCGTCCTCCGGGGAGACCATCAGCAGCCCCCAGGCGGGAAGCCCGTCGCGGCCCGCGCGGCCGACTTCCTGGTAATAGGCCTCGATCGATCCCGGCGGCGCCAGGTGGATCACGGCGCGCACGTCGGTTCGGTCGATGCCCATGCCGAACGCGTTGGTCGCCACCACCACGTCGAGGCCCCTGGACATGAAACGGGCCTGAGTCGCATCGCGCTGTGCGCCGTCCAGACCCGCGTGATAGGCGCCCGCCCGCCAGCCCGCGCGCTGGAGTCGCTCGGCCTCGGCCTCGCTGCCGCGGCGGGTCGGCGCGTACACGATCGCCGCTCCGCCGGAGGCGGCGGGATCGCGCAGCGCCTCCCGCAACAGCTCGTCCACGCGGGCTTCGCGCTCGCGCTTGCCCATCACTTCGGCCACCCGCAGGATCAGATTGGGCCGGGCGAAGCCGCGGACGATCTGGGGCGTGTCGGCGGGAAGGCCGAGCTGCAGCAGGATCTCGTCGCGCACCAACGGGGTCGCGGTGGCGGTGCAGGCGATCACCCGGGCTTCTGAAAGCTCTTCAAGAACCTGCCCGATCTCACTGTATTCAGGTCGGAAATCATGTCCCCATTCGCTAATGCAATGCGCCTCGTCGACGGCCACGAGCGGACACCTCAGGTCGCGGAGCAGGCGGCGGAACCCCGGCAGGACCAGACGCTCGGGCGCTACGTACACCAGCTTGAAGCGACCGCGGGAGATCTCCCGGATGCGGCGGCGCGTTTCTTCCGGATCGAGCGTAGAGGCCAGGTAAGTGGCGGCGACGCCGCGGGAATCGAGCGCCGAGACCTGATCCTGCATCAGGGCGATCAGCGGAGAGACCACCAGCGTGGTGCCCTCCAGCAGGGCCGCGGGGAGCTGGTAGGTCAGGCTCTTGCCGCCACCGGTCGGGGCGACCAGGAGCAGGTTCCCGCCCCCCAGCAGGGTTTCGACCGCCTCGCGCTGGCCCGGCCGAAAGCTCTCCAGGCCGAACGCCCGCAAGCCCGCCTCCAGATCGAACCGCCGTCGCTCCACGCCACCCCCCTGCCCTGCGCAGTCTAGCCAGACCCGCCTCTCGAGGCGATGCGTCCAAAGCGCAACGGATGCGTGCTATGACAACCTTCGTGCACAAGCTGATCGCCGTCGTACCCCCGGGCGACGGGCCCCCGGACGAGATCCATTCGCGCGTCCTGCGGCCCCCGGAATGGCCGGGACTCAAGCGCTACGCCGCCAACCTGGCCGATCTCGACCAGGCGCCCATCGGCGGGGGGCAGCCCTGCGCGGCGGCTGTTCTGTGCCTCTGGCTTGACGAGACCTCGGCCGCGCTCGACTGGCTCGAAGGCCTCCCCGCGCACGCCTACCGCATCGATGAGAAGCTGCAGTGGGACTATGTCCGAGACTGGCCGCTTGGCCGGCGCTCCCCGGGCTTCAATCAGATCGCCTTCGTCGTGCGCCGGGGCGATCGGACCCGGGCGGAGTTCGCCCGGCACTGGGACGAGGTCCACGGTCCACTGGCGCGTAGACACCACCCGGGGATCTGGCGCTACGTCCAGAACGTGGTCAGCGAGCGCCTCACCCGCGGCGCTCCCGACTGGGACGGCTTCGCCGAACTGCACTTCCGCAGCCTGGAGGATTTCGAGCAGCGCTATTTCGACAGCGAGCGCGGCCGGGAGATCCTCCGCGCCGACGTGGCCGAGTTCATCGATGCTCCACTCGGCCGGCGCCTGCTCACCAGCGAGTACGTGATCCGCGTAGAATCCGCGGCGGAAACGATCTGACTGGAGGGCGAGAATGGACGACCAGCGGCTTCAGCGCGTGGCGGACGAACTCGAGGTGCGAAACGTCATCGCGCGTCTGGCTCACCTGGCCGACGACGGCGATCTCGACGAGTACATCCAGATCTTCACTCCCGACGCGGTCTGGGAGGGAGCGGCCGGCTTCGCCGCCCGCAATGGGCGGGAGGACATCCTGAGCGGCGCCAGGGAGCGTCGCGAGAGCGGCACGTCCGGGCCCGGTACCCACACGCGCCACGTCGTCTCCACCACGGAGGTCCGGCTGGACGGAGACCAGGCCAGCAGCCAGTCGGTGTTCCGCTACTACACCGGCTCGAACGCCAAGCCGGAACTGCTCCTGATGGGGGTCTATCAGGACGAATTCCGCCGCACTCCGGAAGGCTGGAGGCTGGCGCGGCGCCGGATCGCGAACCCCTGAACCGCCGCTGCAGCAGGCGGCTCGGGCGTTCCGAGCGCGAAGCTCCTCAGCGCCGCGACAGCACCTCCAGAAGGCGGTCGATTTCCGCCAGGTCGGAGGTCGCGGAGTTGAGCATGCACTCCTCGACTCCGAGCTCTTCGTAGGCGTCGAGGGCCTCGCGCACGGCGTCGGGCGTGCAGCGCGTCATCTGACTGGCCATGGCGCGAGCGGGAGCCTCGCCCATCAGGCGCACGTACTTGTAGACGTAGTCATGCAGGCGCGTCTGGGCGTCGTCGGTCAGCGAGAACCAGAACCCCGCCACGTGCTGCGGCGCCTGAGGACGATTCGCGTTCTGCCAGGCTTCGCGCACCTGCCGCAGCTGAGCTTCCAGCTCCTGGCGCATGCCGTTGCCCGACCACGAATAAACGCCGTCCGCCCAGTGCGCCGCGCGGGCGGTCGCCCTGGGGCCCATCGTCCCGGCCAGGATCGGCGGGCCGCCGGGCTGCACCGGCCGAGGCCCGACGGGCTCCGTTCCCTCGAAGGGCAGCTCCCCGCTCCAGATCCGCCGCATCTCGGCGACCTGCTCCTGCATTCGCGCCTGCCGCCGGACCGGTAGCTCCCTTTGCATGCAGCGGTAGTCGTGCTCCCGGCCGCCGACGCCGACCGTGACGGTCACGCGTCCGCCCGAGAGGACATCAAGGGTGGCGGCGTGCTTGGCCACCCACACGGCCGAGTGCATGGGCAGCACGTAGAGCGTCGGCACGATGCGGATGCTACGGGTGACCGCCGCGGCCGCCGCCAGGGTCGCGCTCATGTCCAGGCTGCTGCCGACGACGCGTTCCCCGCAGGACAGGCTGCTAAAGCGTTCCTCGTCGTCGACTCGGCGGTACCAGGCGAGAATTCTCTCCCGCGTGAGGTCCGGCTGGGTGTAGGGGAAGCACAGTCCGATTCGCATCGATCCTCCTCGCTGCCGACTCTATCCCTTCGCGGTGCCCGCGCGCGAGGCGGGATCGCTTAGGATGGCCTCAGTCCGGCACCGGTGACGGGGATCGGACGGGCGTTCCTCGCCCCGGCATTCCCAGCCGCGCGAGGGCCGCAAGCCCGAAGGAGAGAACCGAATGGACACCGAGGCCAGCCGCAAGCTCGTACTCGACTACTACGCCGCCCAGGAGTCGGGAGATCCCGAGGCCGTGCGCGCGCTGCTGTCGGAGGATCTGGAGTGGATCCCTCCCCAGAGCGCCCCGTTCGAGCCCACGCGAGGTCGCGACCAGGTGCTGACGGTCATGGCGGAGGCCGGCGCGCAACTCTTCGATACGGCGACCATGGTCAGCTCCGTGCGCAAGATCGTGGCGGATGGCGACACCGTGATCGTCCTGTCCAGCATGCAGTGCAAGGCCGCCAACGGACGCGACTACGACAACCGCTACGTCTGGGTGTTCGTGTGCGAGGACGGCCGCATCGCGCGCATGGAAGAGCACGTGGACACGCTGCGCTTCCAGCGCATCGTTCTGGATCCCTGACGGGCCGCGCTCGGCCTGCGGAGACTGGGTATGGCGCGAGAGAAGGTGAAGCCCTGCGGCGTGCTGGCCAGCGGCGACGTGGGGCGCTGGGACAGCGAGTCGGACGTGGTGATCGTGGGCCTGGGTGGCGCCGGCGCCTGCGCGGCGATCGCCGCCGCCGAGTCGGGGGCCGAAACCCTGGTGCTGGAGCGCGCTTCGGCGGGAGGCGGGACGACCGAGGTCTCCGACGGAATGATGTACATCGGCGGGGGCACGTCGCTGCAGCAAGCCTGCGGCTTCGAGGACTCCCCCGAGGAAATGTTCAAGTTCCTGATGGCGTCCGTGGGGCCGGAGCCCGACGAGGAGCGCATCCGGGCATTCTGTGAGGGAGGGCCCGCGCACTATGACTGGCTGGTCGCCCAGGGCGTGCCGTTCGAGGCAGAGTTCTACGCCGGGCGGATGCTCTCCCCGGAGCAGCAGGGACTCACCTACTCCGGCAACGAACTGGTTCACCCCTTCCCCGATCTGGCCGTCCCGGCGCCGCGCGCCCACATGGCCGCCTGCACCGGTCCCACCGGCGCTTTCCTGATGCAGAAGCTGCTGGAGCGGGCGCTGGCGCTGGGCGTGCGCATCCAGCCCGACACGCGCGCGGAGACGCTGGTCTGCGCTCCCGACGGCCGGGTGGTGGGGGTCTACGCGCGGCAGACGGGCCGGGATCAGTACCTGCGTGCCCGACGCGGCGTCGTGCTGTGCGCCGGCGGGTTCATCAACAATCAGGAGATGGTGTGCCAGTTCGCCCCCAGTCTGATGAAGGCGCAGTACCACGCCGCCACCGACGGCGACGACGGGCGCGGCATCCGCATGGGGATGGGCGCGGGGGGCGCCGCCGTGCGCATGCACACCGGGCAGATCACGCTGCCGTTCTACCCGCCCAAGGGCCTGATGCGCGGGGTTTTCGTCAACGCCCAGGCACAGAGATTCATCGCCGAGGACGCCTACCAGGGAACCATGGGGGAGGTCTGCCTGCTCGAGCAGCACGGCCGCGTCTGGCTGATCCTGGACGATGAGATCTTCGAGCGACGCGCCTACGCCGAGCCCGAGATCGCCGGGGTCGGCGAGAGCATCGAGGAGCTGGAAGCCGAGGTCGGCTTCCCGGAGGGCGCGCTGCAGTTCACGATCGAGGCGTACAACAGGGACGCCCGCCGCGGCGAGGATCGGCTGTTCCACAAGGGGGCCGAATATCTCAAGCCCCTGGAGACCCCGCCGTTCGCGGCATTCGACATGAGCTGGGACAAGATCCCGTACGCGGTCTTCACGCTGGGCGGACTTCGCACCAACGCGCGGGCCGAGGTTCTGAGCGTGGACGGCATCCGCATCCCTGGGCTCTACGCCGCCGGCCGCACCGCCGCTTCGATCAGTTCCCCCGGCTACGCCAGCGGCACCTCGGTGGGAGAGGCGACGTTCTTCGGGCGCGTCGCCGGATTCTCGGCCGCGGGCGGCGGTGCCTAGTTATGACCTTTCCATAGAGTCTCGGGGCCCACTTGTTATGCGCCCGCGCTCCTGCGCGGGCGCCCCGCCGGGGGCAAGATCGGCGCGAATTTCGGCGGAGGTGGCATGAAGGCATGGCGGGTCGTGCAGGCGGCGAAGCCGACCGAGGCGCTGCGGCTCGAGGACATCGAGACGCCGCGGCCGGGCCCGGGCCAGGTCCGGGTGGCGGTTCGCGCCTCGGCCCTGAACTTCAACGAGGTCGACGGCTGCTACGGCCGCTACCTGACCGTCAACCCGCCGCTGCCCTACACCCTGGGAATGGAGGTGGCTGGCGAGGTCGAGGCCGCGGGGCCGGGCTGCGAGCACTGGCTGGGACGGCGCGTCATGGCGACGGCCGCGGGAGCGCACGGGGGACACGCCCAGCAGGTCGTCGCCGACGTCGCCATGGTCTTCGAGGCGCCCCCGACGCTCGACGACGTGCAGGCCGCCGCGGTCTTCTTCCCCTTCCACGTGGCGCACCTCGCGCTTTTCGAGCGCGGCGGACTTCGCCCCGGCGAGACGCTGCTGGTGCATTCGGGCGCGGGGGGCGTGGGGTCGGCCGCGGTGCAGCTCGGGGCGGAGGCCGGCGCGCGGGTCTTCGCCACCGCGGGAGGGCCGGACAAGGCCGAGTTCTGCCGCGAGCTGGGCGCGGAGCGCGGCATCGATTATCGCAGCGAGGACTTCGCCGAGGTGGTGCTGGAGGCGACCGGAGGGCTCGGCGCCGACGTGGTCTGCGACCTGGTCGGAGGCGAGGTCACCCGGCGCACCTTCCGCTGCATGGCGCGCGGCGGGCGCCACATGCTGGCGGGATTCTCCGGCGGGATCGAAGCCGAGGACCGCGCAGAGATCACGCCGCGTCCGATCATCTTCGGAAACTTCTCGCTGGGCGGGGTGCTCCTGGCCTACCGGGGCGACGATGAGCTCGAGCGGGGCGGCTCCGGAATCAACGTCTTTCCGCGCAGCGTCGGAGAGCGGCTGCAGTCGCGCGTCGACGAGCTGTTGAGCGCGGGGCGAGTCCGCCCGATCGTCGGGCGAACCGCGGACTATACGGAGCTGCCCGCCGAGTTGGAGCGCCTGGAAGCCCGCCAGACCATGGGCCGGACGATCATCCGCTGGTAGCGCGCCGGCCGGGGAGATCGGCGGTCGCGCCCCCGCTGGCTGCGGTCGCTTCAGCGCGAGGACGGGTCCAGGAAGCGGCCCGGTCTCTCGTCCGTCGGCACCCCGCCGAGCTGCGTGGGCACGCCCCCGACGACCGTCGCCCGGTAGCCGCGCGCGGGACGCCTCAGGCGCTCGCCCCCGCCGGGGAGATCCGCTACCAGCTCTTCTTCCCCCCACTCCAGCTCCGCCAGGTCGAGGACGACCAGGTCGCCCGCCAGCCCGACTTCGACCCGACCGCGGTCGCGGACCCCGAAATGGTCGGCGACCTCGCTGGTGAGACGGCGCACCGCATCGGCCATGGAGAGGTCGCGCCTGTCCCTGACGTAGCGCGAGAGCACCAGCGTGGAGTCGCCGGCGCCGCAGAACATCTGGCAGTGCGCCCCCGCGTCGCTGGAACCGACGAGCAGGGCCGGGTCGCGAAGCAGCTCGGCGATCTGGGACTCGTCGAAGCGCCCGCGAGTGCGGATCCCGACGTCGAGATCGCAGTCGAGCAGCCAGTCCGCCAGCGCGTCGGACGGGTGCCCGCCATGCGCTTCGATCCGGTCCGCGAAACTGGAGGTCCGCCCCTCGGGATCGGTCAGCTCCACGTCCGGATAGCGGGACGCCCGGTTGGGAAAGAACGGAGAGGTTCGCCGGTCCCAATGCTCCCGCGCCTTGCCGCGCCACCAGTCGTCGCGCAGCATGCGGCGCTTTTGATCGGGGTCCGCCTGGACCAGCTTGTGCCAGGCGGGGATGAACGAGAAAGAGATGGTCCGGTCGAGGCAGACGCGAGCCCCCGGCGGCCGCGGCGAGAACTGGGGAAAGACGCCTCCCGCCTCGGCCTGGGTTCGGCGGGCCTGGTCGAGGAGCTCCCGAGTCGCCTCCGGCCGTCCGGCCACGAAGCCCGTCCAGCTCGCCCGCACGCCCGCGCCGCGGCACACGCCGTGGATGCGTTCGACCCCGTCGAGGCGTCCCTGCTGGGAGTCGATCAGCGGCACGAACTCGACCACGCCGCTGCCGCGGCGGCCCAGCCTTTCGACCAGCGCGACGAACTCCTCGTCGTCGGCGCGACGGCTGGGCACCGGGCGCCCCTGCGCGTCGACGTCCGCCAGCGAGGTCGAAAGTCCGAAGCCGCCCGCGTCCAGGCACTCCTCCAGCAGGCCGGCCAGCGCGTCGCGTTCGGCGGGGGTGGCCACGCGCTGCCAGGCCTCGTCGCCCATCACCGACATGCGCAGGGCCGAGTGCCCGACCAGCCCCACCAGATTGACCGCGGTGCCGCGGCGGTCGAGCGCGTCGCGGTACTCGGCCCAGCTCTCCCAGGACCAGGGCACGCCCCGCTCGAAGGCGACCTCGGGAATGTCCTCGATGTAGCCGAAGGCGCCGACCAGGGCGTCGCGGTGCCGCGCGGGGAGCGGAGCCAGCGACAGCGAGCAGTTTCCGATCACCATGCTGGTCACGCCGTGCAGCGGCATCGGGTCGCACTCGGGATCCCAGAAGACCGCCGGGTCGTAATGGGTGTGCGCGTCGATGAAGCCCGGCGTCACCAGCCCGCCCCGGGCGTCGATCTCGGTTTCGCCGCGCGGCTCCAGAATCGGGGCGATTTCGGCGATTCTGCCCGCCCGCACCCGCACGTCGGCGCGGAAAGCCGGCCCGCCGCTGCCGTCGACCACGCTGCCCCCGCGAACCAGAAGATCGGACATGGCGGACTCCCTCGCGTGCCTCCGCCATCATAAGGCGGCCTCGCCGGGCGCGGCACGCTCGGAGGGTCTCTTGCCGGCCAAGTGCGAGCAAACCGCAGGCGTTTCGAGCTACCCTCGGAGGCGTTCGGACCCAGGAGATCCAGTGAGCGAACCCACGTTCATCCCCGTTCCTCCCGAAATCATGGCCAAGATGGAAAGCCACCGGGAAGAGAACGCAGCCGAGCCACTCGGACAGGTCGCCGACCGCGTCCTGTTCGAGGACGAGAAGGTGCGGGTCTGGGAGATGCGCCTGGAGCCGGGCGAGATGTCGGACCTGCACCGGCACGATCTGGACTACTACCTGGTCATTCTGCAGGGCGACCTGATCGGCGGGATCCCGCCCAAGGGCTCCGGCCAGGACTGCTACGTGGCCGAGCTTTCCGGCGACGTGCAGGCGGTCTTCGTGCCGGCGGGCGACACGGAGTGGGCCTACAACTGTGGCCGGGAGACCTTCTACGAGCTGATGGTCGAGCTGAAAAAGTAGCGCTCCGGGACGCTAGACGTAGCGCCCGCCGCGCTCGATCACTTCGATCTTGTACCCGTCCGGATCCGTGACGAAGAAGATGCGCGCCAGGGGATCGCCGTCGTGCCGCATGGTGATCAGGTTGCCCGTCTCCCAGCCCTGTTGGACGAAGCGATCGTGCTCCGCCTCGAGGTTGTCGACCACCACCGCGACGTGTCCGTAGCCGCTGCCGTGGCTGTAGGCCTCGGTCTGGTCGTGATTCCAGGTCAGCTCGATCTCGAAGTCGTTCTCGGCGTTGCGCAGGTAGATCAGCGAGAAGTCGTCGAAGTCGAAGCGCTGCGACTGCTCCAGCCCGAAGGCGTCGCGGTAGAACGCCATGGAGCGCTCCGGGTCGAGCACCCGGATCATCGTGTGGATCGTCTTGGCCATGGGCTCCACTCCTCGCCCGCGAGTTTACCCGGAATCCTCCGGCCCGGGGGCGGCGTTGGGAGTTTACAATCGGCTCCCTGGAAGGAGGCGGCATGAACTTCGTGCGCAGCGACCGCGTGGCGGCGATCCGCTCGCGGATCGACCATCCGGTGATCGACGGCGACGGTCACCTGCTCGAGTACACGCCCCTCATCCGGGACATCATCGCCGAGGACGCCGGCAGCGACGTGGCGCAGGCTTTCGACCGGATCGTCCACGCCTCCGAGCATTTCCGCGAAGTCCCGTTCGAGCAGAAGCGCGGACTCGGTCTGACCCGCACCGCCTGGTGGGGTCTGCCGGCGCAGAACACCCTGGATCGCGCCAGCGCCATGCTCCCCCAGCTGATGTACCGCCGACTCGACGAGATCGGAATCGACTTCGCCCTGCTCTACCCCACCTACGGTCTGTTCGCGACCGGCATGCCCGGAGACGAGCTGCGCCGGGCCATGGCCCGCGCCTACAACCGCTACTACGCCGAGATGTACGCCGATTACCGCGACCGCCTGGAACCGGTGGCCGTCATTCCGACGGTGACCCCGGAGGAGGCGGTCGCCGAGCTCGAGCACGCTGTGGTCGAGCTGGGTCTCAAGGCGGTCACCTTGTCGGGCGTGGTGAGCCGGCCCGTGCCCGGCGCGGAGGGAGTGCGGGGCGCTTACTGGCAGGACACACTCGCCCACGACTCGGACTACGACTACGACCCGCTGTGGAAGCGCTGCGTGGAGCTGGGCGTCTCGCCGACCTTCCACGGTTCGACGCAGGGCTCCGGACTGCGCGCCTCGCGCCAGAGCTACGTGTACAACCACATCGGAAGTTTCGCGGCGGCCGGTGAAGCGGCCTGCCGCTCGCTCTTCTTCCACGGCGTCCCGATGCGCTTTCCGCGGCTGCACTTCGCCTTCCTGGAGGGCGGAGTCGCCTGGGGCGCCAACCTCTACAGCGACATCCTGGCGCACTTGGAGAAGCGCCACGCGGGCGCGATCGAACAGTACGACCCCGCCCGCATCGACCGCGACGGACTCGAGGGTCTGATGCGCGAATACGCGCCGGAATCGCTGGTGGAGCGCATGGACCGGCTCGACGAGGCGCTGCTGCTGCTCTCTGACCCGAACGAAGGCTCGTTCGCCAGCGACGAGTTCGCCGATTCGGGCGTCTCCGGAGCCGACGACGTGCGCGAGATCTTCGCCGGCCGCTTCTACTTCGGCTGCGAGGCCGACGATCCGTTGACCTGCGTGGGCCTGAACGACTCCATCCTGCCGGGCGGCGCGCGCCTGCGTCCGGTCTTCGCCAGCGACGTGGGGCACTGGGACGTCCCGGACTTCCGCGACGTTCTGCCCGAAGCCTACGAGGGGGTCGAAGACGGCAAGCTGACGCCGGAAGACTTCCGCGCGTTCGTGTTCGGCAACGCGGTTTCGCTCTGGGGCCGCACGAACCCCAAGTTCTTCGACGGCACCGCGGTCGAGGCCGAGGCGCGTGCGGCGCTGCGTTCGGACTGAGTCCGCGGCCGCCGCATGAGACCCCGAGTCGCTTCGATCCGCCTGCGAACCCTGCTGGCGTTCGGGCTGGTGCTGGGCGCCGCGTTCGCGCCGCAGGGGGCCTCCGCCCGCGTGCTGCGGGTGGAAATCGAAACCCGCGAGCCGTACGCGGGTGGCGTCGAGTTCGGCGAGCGCGGAGCCTACGAGCGCCTCGACGGGCGCATCTACTTCGCCTTCGATCCGAACCATCCCGCCAACGCGAGGATCGTCGACCTCGCGCTCGCCCCCACGCGGGACGACGGACAGGTCGAGGCCTGGTCCGAGATCCGCGTGCTCCAGCCCGCCGACCCCGAACGCCGCCGGAAGCTGGCGCTGGTCGGCGTGGTCAATCGCGGCCGGAGACTGAGTCTGGCCACGTTCAACGGCGTTCCGATGGGATTCCCGGGTCTGCCCGCCGCCGGGCCGGAGCCTCCGGCCTGGGGGGACGGATTTCTGATGCGCGCCGGGCTGACACTGATCTGGATCGGCTGGCAGCACGACGCGCCCCCTTCTCCCGACAGCCTGAGGCTGCGCGTGCCGGCCGCGCGCGCGCTCGACGGGGA
>JAGWBS010000031.1:40505-45312 GCA_021295775.1 Pseudomonadota bacterium
GGGGTGGGGCCGGCGCCCGGGGCGCCGCTCCCATTGGGAGCGCTCGGACACGCCGGCTACCCCGCCGCCGACCTCGCCGAGCCCGCGGCGAGCCTGACCTGGCGCGACGGCCGCGATGCGCCCCGACAGCCGGTCCCGCGGGAGAACTGGGCGTTCGCGCGCGCCGAGGAAGGGAAATGGCAGGCCGACCCGAACCACGTTTCCCTGCGCGGGGGCTTCGTGCCCGGCCGCATCTACGAGCTGGTCTACACGGCCGCGGACCCGCCGCTGGCCGGCCTCGGGCTGGCGGCGCTGCGCGACGTGATCGCTTACGCCAAGCACGATCGCGACAGCACGTTTCCGGTCCGGCTGGGGCTGGCGTTCGGGGCGTCGCAGTCGGGCCGCGTGCTCCGGCAATTTCTCTACGAGGGCCTGAACACCGACGAGCGAGGCCGCCGGGCCTACGACGGACTGCTGATCAGCCTGGCCGGCGGAGGGCGCGGCAGCTTCAACCACCGCTTCGCCCAGCCCGGCCGCGTCACGACGCGCTACGGCAGCTTCTTCTACCCGATCGACCTGTTCCCTTTTTCCACGCGCCCGCAGACCGATCCGCACGGCGGCGGACGCGCCGGTCTTGCAGACGCGCTCGCTCCCGGCCACTTCCCCAAGACGCTTCAGTTCAACACCGGCTACGAGTACTGGTCGCGCGCCGCCTCGCTGGTTCACACCACCCCCGACGGCTCCGCCGACGTGGAGCCGCTGCCCGACGAACGGATCTATCTGCTGGCCTCGGCTCCCCACCTCGCGCTGCCTTTCCCGCCACGGGAAGAAATGCGCATGAGCGAGAGCGCTTATCGCGGCAGTCCGCTGGCGTCGCGTTCCGTGGGGCGCGCCCTGCTGCGGGCGCTGATCGCGTGGCTGGAGACGGGGGCCGAGCCTCCCCCCAGCCGCGTCCCGCGCATCGCAGACGGCACTCTGGTGCCGATCGAAGCTGTCGCCTACCCCGAACTCCCGGGGGTTCGCAGGGCTCGCGTCGCCCACGTGGCTCGGCGGATGGACTACGGCCCCCGCTGGTCGCGGGGAATCGTCGACCGCCAGCCGCCGGAAGTGGGTCCCTCCTACCCCGCGCTCGTCTCGCAGGTCGACGGATTGGGCAACGAGCGGGCGGGGATCCGAACGCTCGATCTGCGCGTGCCCCTGGCGACCTATCTGCCCTGGAATCTGCGCCGGGGCTATCCCGCTCGGACCGGAGAACTGGTCGACTTCCACGGCACCTTCGTTCCGCTGCCCCTCGACGCGGAGGAGGCGGCGGAGCGCGGCGATCCGAGACCCAGCATCGCGGCGCTGTATCCATCGCGTCAGGCCTACCGCGCCGCGGTCGAGCAGGCCGCCGATGCTCTGATCTCCGAGGGCTTCCTGCTGCCCGAAGACCGCGAATCCGAGTTGGCGCGCGCCGAGGAGCGGTGGGACTGGGCGCAGGCTCGCTGAGCCCGCTTCCCGCGCCTCGGCCGGGCGGATCGCGCGTCAGTCCGCGATCGAGACGGCGATCTTGCCTAAGTGGCCGCCGCGCTCCAGCAGACGCGCGGCGTCGGCGGTTTCTTCGAGCGGGAAGACATCGCTGACCACCGGGCGCAGCCGGTGCTGCGCGACGCAGCGGTTCATGGCGTCGAAGTCCTCTCGGCTTCCGACGCCGATCCCGTACAGCCGAAGATGCTTGGAGAAGGTCGCCGAGGGGTTGAACGGAGCGTCGCCGAATCCGCCGAGCACGCCGACCAGCGCGATCCTGCCGCCGACCGCGGCGGCCTTGACCGAGCGCGCCAGGGTGTCTCGCCCTCCGACGTCCACGATCAGGTCCGCGCCGCGCCCGTCCGTGATCTCTCGAACCGACGCCTGCCACTCCGGAGTCCGGCGGTAGTTGACGGTGTGGTCCGCCCCCAGTCCGCGCGCCCGCTCCAGTTTCTCGTCGGAGGACGAGGTGACGATCACTTCGGCGCCGAGCGCCTTGCCGAACTGCAGCGCGAAGATCGAGACCCCTCCCGTGCCCTGAACCAGCAGCGTCTCGCCCGCGACCAGGCCGGGTTCGACCAGCGCGTTCCAGGCCGTCAGACCGGCGCAGGGCAGCGTGGCCGCCTCGAGGTCGGTGAGGTGAGCGGGCACCTTCGCCACTCCCGCGGCGGGTACCGACAAGTAGTCCTGGGCGCAGCCGTCGATCGAATCGCCCAGCACGTTGCGCCAGTCCTCGAGCGTCGGGCGGCCCGAGGCCCAGCCGATGAAGAAATTGGGCGCCACGCGGTCGCCGACGGCCAGGCGGGCCACCCCCGGTCCGGTGCCGATCACCTCGCCGCAGCCGTCCGAGAGCGGCACGCGGGGGTAGTCGACCGGAGAGCGTCCCTGCAGGACGACGTAGTCGTGATAGTTCAGGCAGCTCGCGCGAAGGCGCAGCAGGACTTCGCCGGGTCCGGGCTCCGGCCGCTCGCGCGTCTCCAGTTCGAGCCCCTCCAGTCCCGCCGACCGCATCACCAACGTACGTCCACTCACACAGGCCCCTTTCGTCGAGCGGTCCGCAAGCCTAGCAGCGACGCCGGCGTTGCCGGAACCGGGGCGGCGTGGTATCGGGTCGCGGAGACCGCCCGCGGAGGACCCGATGGCCGAAGCCCCTTTCCACTCCTTCATCGACGCCGACACGCACATCACCGAACCGGCCGACGTCTGGACCAGCCGCGTCCCGGCCAAGTGGAAGGACCTCGTCCCTCAAGTGAAGTGGGACGAGGAAGCCCGGGAGGAGTGCTGGTACATCCAGGGCAACCGGATCATGGGCGTGGGCAACACCGCCCTCGCCGGCTGGCCCGAGCCCTTCCCCGAGCACCCGCCGACCTACGAGCAGTCGCATCCCGGCTCCTACGACGCGAGCGCCCGCATCCGCTACATGGACGAGATCGGCTGCCGGGCGCAGGTGCTGTATCCGAACGTCGGCGGCTTCGGCAACCAGTTCTTCCTGCGCCTGAAGGACCGCGCCCTGATGCTGGCCTGCGTCGAGGCCTACAACGATTTCCAGCTCGACTGGATCTCGCCCGATCCGGCGCGCTTCATTCCCATCATGGCGACCCCGTTCTGGGACGTGGAGGCGACCGTCGCGGAGGTGGAGCGCAGCGCCGCGCGTGGGCACAAGGGCATCCTGTTCACGGCCTCGCCCCAGGACTTCCGGCAGCCCTATCTGAGCGATCCGCACTGGGACCCGCTGTGGTCGGTCGCCCAGGAGGCCGGTCTGCCGATCAGCTTCCACATCGGTAGCGGCGGCGATCTCGACGGCTTCTCGCCCGGGCGCGTGGCCGCGGACGGCACCCAGGCGACCTACGCGCGCACCTCCTGCAACCTCTTCCTGAACAACGGCATGCAGCTCGCCGACCTGCTGCTCTCCGGCGTGCTGCCGCGCTTTCCGGAACTGAAGTTCGTCTCGGTCGAGAGCGGGATCGGCTGGATTCCATTTCTGCTGGAGGCGGCGGACTACAGCTTCGACGCGGCCGGCGTGCGCCGCCAGCGTCCCGAGTTCGAGTGGATGCCCAGCGACTATTTCCGGCGTCAGGTCTATTCCTGCTACTGGTTCGAGACCGCCCCCGACGCCGGCATGATCGAGAAGCTCGGGCTGGAGCACATTCTGTTCGAGACGGACTTCCCGCACCCGACCTGCCTTTGGGGCAACGTGCAGGAGACCATCGAGAGCGGCCTCGGCTCCCAGCCGGAGCCGGTCCGCCGGCGGATCCTCAACGACAACGCGGCCGAGCTGTACCGGCTCGATGCCTGAAGCCGTTCACTCGGCCGCCCCGCACTGCCGGCAGGTTCGCCGCAGGCGGGGAGGCAGGGCCAACAGCCACTCGACGAGACGCCGAGGCCAGCCCCGGGGGGCGGTGATCCACTCCCGGGATCCACAGGCGGGACACGGCGTGGAGCCCTCGGGACCGAATCCGGATTCCCGCCAGGCGTCCGCGCTGTGGTCCGCGTCGAGCAGCTCGCGCACGAACTCGACCTGGTCGCCGCTCACGCAGAGCGCGTAGCGCAGCGAGCTGCGCCGGCCCCGCTCCCGGGGCGGCCGCAGGGGCAGGACCTTGACGGGCACCCCGGCGGCCTCGACGCCGGTCGCCGCCAGGTCCGCCTCGACCCGGTTGGGGTAGTCGCGCACGGGCGTCCAGTCGCCGGCGCGTGGATCCGAATCGACCGGCTTTCGGCCGAACCTCAAACGATCTCCTCGGCGAACCCCGCCCCCGGCTGACCTACCCGGCTCACGCCCGTCTCCGGGAGTCGGTGGCCCGGGCTACAGCTCGGGGACCCGCAGGTCTTCGGGCAGGCCGTGGTCGTACCCGTGCTCCTCCGAGCGCTCGCGGATGCGCCAGCCCTCCGGGGTCCGCACGTAGCGGTCGAGGTACCACAGCCCGCAGTAGAAGACGTCCTTCTTGCCGTCGCGCTCGTACACCATGGGGTTGTGGCACATCGTGCGGCCGGTTCCGGTGTCGCCGTCGATCGTGACCATGCTGTTGGAGACCATGTGCTGGTAGGCGGGGAACGGGGCCAGCGCCTTGATCAGCCACTGCTTGATCTCGGGATACTTGCCGCTCGGCCCGCCGGCCTGGGTGTAGTCCAGATCCGCGTCGGGAGTGAATACCTGGTCGAGAAGATCGAAGTTTTTCGTGTCGATGGCGTGGCTGTAGCGAACCAGCAGGTCGTTGATCTCCAGCCGGTCCGAGAGTTCTTGCAGGGTATGGGGCACGTGCGCTCCTCGTGTTGCGAGTGATCGGAGTTTATCAAGCGCCGGCGGGATCGACTCCCGCGCGGG
>JAGWBS010000032.1:0-13753 GCA_021295775.1 Pseudomonadota bacterium
GGATCTGAACATCTCCGTCGAGCAGACGGAGCGGCGGCAGAAGATGACCCGCGAGCCCGTCTCGCTGGAAACGCAGGTCAAGGGGACGGACTCCAAGGTGCTCAAGGACTTCGTCAAGGATCCGGGGATGCTCTCTCCCCTCGACGGCCTGGACCGCGTGCGGCTGGAGAAGGCGACCGAAGAGTCGATCTCGCAGCTCAACGAGCGCGAGCAGAACATCCTGCGCTGGCGCTTCGGGATGAAGGGCGAGCAGGACCACACGCTCGAGGAGATCGGCGAGAAGCTTGGCCTGTCCCTTGAGCGCGTGCGTCAGCTCGAGGCGCGCGCCATCGAGAAGCTTAGGCTCTCGTCCAAGCAGCGCCTGATGGAAGCTTTCTCGGAGAGCTAGCCTCCGCCCGGAACGCTTCGGGCCGGTAACGCCCGGAAGCGGACCGACAGCGGGGAGCCGGTAACGCCCTCCTCAGCGGGCCAGGGAGTACTGCTCGATCGCGCTGGCTTGGCGGGCCTGCTCGAGACGGACTCGATACCACAGCGTCGAGATTTCGCTCCTCGCGTTCTGGGTCATCTGCTCCCTGGCGTCCTGGAGTTCGGCCTCGAGATCTTCCGTATTCGGCTCCTCCCGCCGGTCCAGGATGGCGGCGTAATAGCGACCGTCCGCGCCGAAGACCCGGGTCGCCAACGGTTGCTCTGGAGTCAGGTCGAAAGCAGCTCGGAGCAGTTGTTCCGAGGCGGGGAGTCCGGGGATCTCCCGGTCGCTCAACCGGAAGGGAACCGTCAGAGTCGCGTCCAGGTCGACGTCCCGGGCGGCTTGGACGAAATCCTGACCCTCGCGCGCGTGGTCCAGGATGTACTGCGCCGCGGTCTTGGCCAGTTCCCCGGCCTTCTCCTCGATCAGGATCTCGCGCGCCAGGCTCTCCCGCACCTCCGCGAAGGGGAGGTCGAGTTCCGCGCGGCGTTCCTCGACGCGGATCAGGTGCACCCCGTGCTCCGTTTCGACGGGCGCCGAAACTTGGCCGGGTTCGGTCGAAAAGGCCATTTCGTCGAACTCGGGGACCATGATGCCCCGCGGGAACCAGCCGAGGTCGCCCGCCTGCTCTCGCGTGGCTTCGTCCCGGCTTTGCTCCCTGGCCAGAGCCTCGAAGTCACCGCCCTGAGCGATGTCCGCCTTCGCCTGCTCGGCCTGTTCGCTGGCGTTCTCTCCGGTGAACAGGATGTGGCGAGCGCGGACCTCTTCCGGGCGCCGATAAGTTTCGATCTGCTCCTGGTAGCGGTCCCGGACGCGCTCAGGATCCGACTCGAGCAGCTCCCGCGGCGCGTCGGAGTCGATCTCCACTCGGGGGCGGTACTGGTCCGCGGTCGCAAGCGCATAGCGCAGGGTCACGGAGGTCTGTTCCCGCAGCAGTGCCCAGCGGGCTCCGGCGCGCGAAATTCGGATGGGGGATTCGACCAGCCGTCGAAACTTCCGCAGCAGGACATCACGGCGATACTCGTCCGCGAGACCCCTCACCCCCAGTCCGCTGCCGGCCGCGAGGGCCTCCACGAACTCGCGGCTGTATTGTCCATCCTCCTGGAACTGCGGATTTTCCCAGAGGTCCCTCTGCAGTTCGTCGTCGTAGACTCCGAGTCCCAGCGATTCGGCCTCCTGGGCTAGCAGATAGCGGCGGATCAGGCTGGCGCGGGTCTGGTTGTCGAGCAGTTCCCGGCGTTGCCTGGGTTCGAGATCGGCCAGTGTCTGACCGAACGCCTGTTCGGTCTGCTCCCGAATCCATTCGAACCTGTCGCGGGTGATCTCTTCGCCCCGGACCGACGCGACCGCCCCCAAGCCGGGCGCCGCCTGCTGCCCGACCCCGGTGATCACGAAGGCGCCGACGATCAGCGCGACGATCACGATCAAGCCCAATCGTTGGATCCAGGCCGGCATCGGAGGGTCCTTCCCGTTCGCTGTGGCTTTTCTGCCTCTGTACTCGGGGCGGCCAGGGGAGGCTGCCGCGGGACACTACGCATGCGGGTCGGCCTGTGCAAGCCGGGCGCCTTGGGCCCCTCGGCGGGCGGCCCTTTCGGCCGCCGGGCTGCCTTGCGCGGGTGTCTTTCCCCGCTTAGTATTGCCCGGCGGTAGGCCTTCGCTTTCGGTCCCGCCCATCCGCACCGCCCCGAGACGAAGGACGACGCGACATGCTCAAGGTTTTCGACCACCTTCTCGGCGTCTTTTCCAGTGACTTGGCCATCGATCTCGGCACGGCGAATACTCTCGTCTATGCCAAGGGCCGAGGCATCGTCTCCAGTGAGCCGTCCGTCGTGGCCGTGGACACCCGGAAGCACCGAGTGCGGGCGGTCGGCAAGGAAGCAAAGAGCATGCTCGGCCGCACGCCGGGCACCATCAGGGCGGTCCGACCCCTTCGGGACGGAGTGATCGCCGACTTCGAAATCGCCGAGGCGATGCTGCGCTACTTCATCCAGAGGGCGCACAACCGCTCCACGCTGCTGCGTCCCCGGATCGTCATCGCCGTGCCCTCGGGGATCACCGAGGTCGAGAAGCGCGCTGTGCGCGAATCGGCGCTTTCCGCCAGTGCCCGCGAAGTCTACCTGCTCGAGGAGCCGATGGCGGCGGCGATCGGTGCGGGTCTTCCGATCACCGAGCCTTCGGGAAACATGATCGTGGACATCGGTGGGGGCACGACCGAGGTCGCCATCATCTCGTTGGCCGGGATCGTCTACGCCGCCAGCGTGCGCGTCGGTGGCGACATGATGGACGAAGCCATCGCGAACTACATCAAGCGCAAATACAATCTCCTGATCGGCGAGCGCACCGCGGAGCGAGTCAAGATCGAGATCGGAACCGCTTGGCCGGTGGACGAAGTCCAGACCATGCCGGTCAAGGGACGCGACCTGGTCGCCGGCGTCCCCAAGACACTCGAGATCAACACGGAAGACATCCGCGAGGCCTTGAGCGAGCCCATCAATGCGATCGTGGAAGCCACCCGGGTCGCGCTCGAGCGCACCCCGCCCGAGCTAGCCGCGGACATCGCAGAGAGAGGGCTCGTGCTGCCCGGCGGCGGTGCGATGCTCCGGCACCTCGATGTTCTGCTGAGGGAGGAGACGGACCTGCCGATCATGCTCGCCGAAGATCCGTTTACCGCCGTGGTGATGGGTTGTGGTCGCTGTCTGGACGAGATCTCCCTGCTCCGGGATGTCGCGAATCGAGCGTGACCCCGATAGAGGGCTGACGGGCGTTTGAGCGAGCTTCTACGTCGTTTTCGATACCTCCTCAGCTATGCGCTGCTGGCCGCGTTGTGCATCGGGGCGATGGCGTCCGGGCAGGGGCCTAGGGATCTCGGCGTCGCATCGCGTCTGATTCTGAAGCTGACGCTGCCGATCGAGCGCATGGTGACCCTGCCGGTCGACGAGGCCAAGTCGTGGGGGCGAGGGCTGGCCGAATTGATCCAGGTGCGGGAGGAGAACGCCGAGCTGCGCGCCCAGATCGCCGATCTTCGCAAAGAGAATCTGCGCTTTCGGGAAAACCTGATCTCCAGCGAGCGTTTCCGGCGTCTGCACAGCTTCCAGGCCAGCCAGGAAGTTCAGATGGCTTCCGCCAACGTGATGCACCGGGACATCTCGTCCTGGTTTCAGTCGGTGATCATCGACCGGGGCACGGAGGCCGGCATCCAGGCGGGCATGCCGGTCGTGACCGATACGGGCGTCGTCGGAGTGATTTCGGGAACGGCTTCCGACGCCTCCAAAGTGCTTCTGATCATCGATCCGCAGAGTCGCGTCGACGCGTACGTCCAGCGTTCGCGCTCCCGCGGAAGCGTGCGCGGAACCTCGATCCGCGGCGCGGATTTCGAGTACGTTCCGCGGGGCGACGACGTTCGGGCGGGGGATCTCCTGCTCACTTCCGGGATGGATCTGATCTATCCCAAGGGGCTGGTGATCGGCGAGGTCCGGGGCGTCGAGCGCGAACCCCACGGACTGTTCCATCGGGCAGACGTGGTTCCATCGGTCGACATGCAGAAGCTGGAAGAAGTCTTCGTGGTTCTGGAGAGCCGCCAACTGCCGCCGGACGAGGCCTTCGTCCAGTCCGGCGAGGTTCTCTGGTCGGAAGCGGCGCCGTGATCGGCGCACTGCGCCTGGGTGCTCTGGGCATCGGCATGCTCGTATTCCAGGCTCTCCTCACCGCCCTGCTCCCCCTCGGGTTTCGCCCCGACGTGGTGCTGGTGTTTGCCGCGGCGATGGGGCTCCAACGCGGGCGAGAGATGCAGGGCCTGGTGTTCGCGTTCGGAATCGGGTTCGCGATGGACGTCATGTCCGGCTCGCCGCAGGGTCTTTACGCGTTGCTGCGAGGGACGGCGTGCGCGGCGACGCGTGTTCTCGACCGAGCGCTGTACGTCTCCACACCGCTCTCGTGGGCCTTGTACTGCGGCGTCTACTGGGTCGTCGACTGGCTTGCGGTCGGTCTGATACTGCAGTTCCTGCAGCCCGCCGCCGCACTTCCCTGGGCCGAGATCGCCCGGAACGCGCCCGGAGCCGCCGTCCTGACGGCGCTGGTGGCCAGTGCGCTTCTGGGTCTGTTTCGACGGATTGACTCCGGGTCGGAAAGAGACACGGACTGGGATTCCTTCGGCCGGGGCGGCCAGCGGGTTCGCCCTTGACACTGCTGGGCTCGGGCTCCGGATCCGACGGATTCCTGGAGCGCCGGATCGCGCTCGCGGTCGTTCTGGTCGGGCTCGTGTGGGGCCTGCTGATCGCGCGGATTCTCTTCCTGCAGATCCTCCAGGGCGAAGCTTTCGCGGTTTCCGCCGAGCAGAACAGCGTCCGGGCGCAGCGCGTCCAAGCTCCCCGGGGCCTGATCCTGGACCGAAACGGCGAGATCCTGGTCGACTCCCAGCCCTCCTACGAGGCGCGGATCGTACCGAACGAGATTGACGACCTGGACCTGACGCTGGCCCGGATGGCGGACGTGCTGGGGGTCGACCGCGGCGAGATCGTCCGCCGCGTCGGCGATCCGCGGAGGAGCGACCGCTTCAAGCCGCTCCGTGTCGCCCACGGAATCGGACGCGATTCGTTCGCGCGCCTGCAGGCGCGGCTCTGGGCCTTGCCGGGAGTCGTCACTCAGATGACCCCCCTTCGAACCTACCCCTATGGCGAGAGCGCGGCCCATGTGCTGGGTTGGCTGGGCGAGATCGACCCCGACCAGCTCGGCCAGCGCGAGTATCACGGCTACCGCAGCGGTTCCATCATCGGCCGAAAGGGCATCGAGATGGTCTTGGACCGCAGCCTGCGGGGCAGCCCCGGGGGCCGCAACGTGCTGGTGGATGCCCACGGGCGGGAGATCCGGACTCTGTCCGAGGTCGATCCCCGGCCCGGCCTCAACGTCGTACTCACTCTCGATCACGAGCTTCAGCGGATCGCCGAACAGGGCCTGGACCGGATCGGCAAGACGGGCGCGATCGTGGCGCTCGATCCCCGCAACGGCGAAGTCCTGGTTCTGGCCAGCCGGCCGGCCTTCGACCCGAACCTCTTCGCCGTCGGGATCAGCACGGACGACTGGGCCGGGTTCACCGGCGACGAGCGCAAGCCTCTGCACAACCGCGCCCTTCAGGGACAGTATCCGCCCGGCTCCACCTACAAGCTGGTGACCGCGGCCGCGGCCCTCGAAGAGGGAGTGGCGAACCTCGGAACGCGAGTGACCTGCCACGGATCCTTCCGGTTCGGGAAGCGACGTTACCGCTGCTGGAAGCGCGGGGGGCACGGCACGGTCGGCCTCCACGCCGCGCTCGTGCAGTCGTGCGATGTCTTCTTCTACCAGATCGGGCTGAAGCTCGGCCCCGACCGGCTGGCGCACTATGCCCGGGCATTCGGCCTGGGGGAGCGGACCGGCATCGAACTCCCGGGGGAGAGCGCGGGTCTGGTCCCGACATCGGCCTGGAAGGAGCAGCGCTTCGGAGAGCCCTGGCTCGACGGGGAGACCGTTTCGCTGTCGATCGGACAGGGATTCAACCTGTGGACCCCGATTCAGATGGCGGTGGCCTACGCGGCGGTCGGCAACGGTGGCACCCTCTACCGCCCGTCCCTGGTCAAGCGCGTCGAGAGCCTCCGGGGAGAATTGATCCGCGAGAGCGGACCCGAGGCCAGAGGCCGCGTTCCGGTCCGCGAGGAGACGTTGAAGATTCTGCGCACCGCGTTGCATGGGGTGGTCCACCACCCGCGAGGTACGGGCAGCGCGATGCGCCGCGTCGCCGGGGTCGAATCGGCCGGCAAGACCGGCACCGCCCAAGTGGTGGGCTGGACGGAGGAGATGTCCGAGAACGAGGAAGCGGTACCGGAGAATCTCCGGGACCACGCATGGTTCGTGACCTACCTGCCCGCCGACGCCCCTCGCCTCGCGATCGCCGTGCTGGTCGAGCATGGCGGGCACGGGGGAAGCGCGGCAGCTCCGATCGCGGCCGAGATCGCCGCGGCGTTCTGGCAGAACCAGGGCCGGGACGGCCAGGACGGGCTGTATGCTCAGAATTGACCGACGGCTGATCCAGAACTTCGAGTGGCCTCTTCTGGTGATGGCGCTGCTGCTCGGGGGAATCGGGATCGTCAACCTGATCTCGGCGTCTCCCGGAGCCGAAGGCGGAGTCCCTCCGATTGCGAAGCGCCAGTTGTTGTGGCTCGGCGTCGGCGGCCTGGCCCTGCTCGCCGCGCTGGTGCCCGAATACCGCAGCTTCGGGCGGCTCGCGGTTCCGATCTACGCGGCCTGCTGTCTGCTGCTGCTGGCCACGCTTCTCACGGCGCCGATCATCAACGGCTCCCAGCGCTGGCTGATTCTGGGACCGGTGCGTCTTCAGCCCTCGGAGCTGACGAAGCTGGCGGTGATCCTCCTGTTCTCGCGCATCCTGGTCAAACGAAGACCGCAGAGTTCGGTGGGACTTCCGGACCTGGGCCTGGCGGCGTTGATCGTGGCGGTGCCGGTGCTGCTGGTGCTGCGCCAGCCCGATCTCGGCACGGCGCTGATCACCGCGATCGTCGCGGCTTCCTACCTGCTGGTCGCGCGCGTCGGCATGCGCCTGTTCTCGGGCCTCGCGGCCGGAGGGATCGGGGCGGCGGCGTCGACCTGGTTCTTCTATCTGCACGATTATCAGAAGAACCGCGTGCTGGCTTTTCTCGATCCGGACCGCGACCCGCTGGGCGCCGCCTACCACGCGATTCAGAGCCGGATCGCGGTCGGATCGGGAGGCCTGTTCGGCAAGGGCTATCTGCAGGGTTCGCAGAGCCAGCTCGGCTTCCTGCCCGAGCAGCAGACCGACTTCGTATTCTCGGTGCTCGCCGAGGAGTGGGGCTTCGTCGGCGCGCTTCTCGTCCTGGGCCTTTATGCGGGAATCCTGCTCCGCGGTCTGTTGATCGCATACGCCTCCAAGGATGCCTTCGGCTCGTACCTGGCGATGGGCGTGGTGGCGCTGCTCTTCTGGTCGATCGCGATCAACATCGGCATGGTCCTGGGAGCGCTGCCGGTCGTCGGCGTGCCGTTGCCGTTCCTCTCCTACGGGGGCTCGTCGCTGCTGACCTGCCTGGTCGCGATCGGCCTGCTGATGAACGTCTCGATGCGACGCTACGTGTTCTGACGCGGCGGGAGTGGAGCCATGTCCGCGGGCCGCATCGCCGCTTTCTTCGACGTCGACAAGACGATTCTCGCCAGCAATTCCGGCAAGCTCTTCCTGAAGGAGATGTACAACCGCGGCGAGATCGACCGCTCGACCGTATTGCGCAATCTGACCTCGTATCTGCGTTACAAGCTGAACCGGCTGGACATCGACCGCTGGGCCGCCCGGACGCTTCAGGGCCTGGCGGGACGCAGCCTCGAAGAGCTCGTGGGCGGTACGTCGGCGTTCTTCGAGCGGCGGATCCGACCCCAGATCTACCCGGAGGCCGAAGCCCGCGTCCGCCGGCACTCCGGGCTCGGACACGTCGTCGCGCTCGTCTCGGGCTCGACGCGCTTCGTGGTCGAGCCGCTCGCCGAGTATCTCGGGGTCGGACACGTGGTCTGCACCGAACTCGCGATCTCGGAGGGACGCCTGACCGGGGAGATCGTCGAGCCGATCTGCTTCGGAACCGGCAAGATCCGCCGGCTCCAGGAACTGATCGCCCGCGAATCGGTCGATCTTGCGCGCAGCTATTTCTACAGCGACTCCGTCAGCGATCTCCCGCTGCTCGAGATCGTCGGCCATCCCATCGTCGCCAATCCGGACCCGCTCCTGTACCGGGAGGCGCGCCGACGTCGCTGGCCGATCGAGTTCTACGCCCGTCCCTGATCCCCCGACCGGAGCGCCCCCGGGGTCGGGGTGAAGGACGCCGCCGGGTTCAGGCCAGAAGCTCGTCGATCTGGGCCGCGATCTTGTCCTTGGGCTGGCGCCCGACCATCTGCGCTGCGACTCCGCCGTCCTTGATGAACATCAGGGTGGGCAGCGCGCGGACCTGCAGCTTGGCGGCCGCGCCGGGATTCGTGTCGGTGTCGACCTTCGCCACGCGCAGGCGATCGCCATACTCGTCGGCGAGTTGCTTGATCACGGGGGCGAGGGCTCGGCAGGGCGCGCACCACTCCGCCCAGAAATCGACCAGCACGGGCGTGTCCGACTGCATTACGTCCCGTTCGAAGTTGGCGTCGGTCACGTCGAGAATCTCGGCCACGCTGCGTCTCCTGCCTCGAGGAGGGGTGAGCATACCCTCTGCCCCGCTCGCATGCATGGCGAAGGCTCGCGCCGCTGCCTTGCCGCCGGACGCGGTGGGAGCGAACATTCCCGGGTGGCGCGGATTCGGCTCCAAGAGGGCGATCTCACCCAGGCCGACGTGGATGCGGTCGTCAACGCGGCCAATACGCGGCTGGTGCTGGGCGCGGGGGTGGCCGGTGCGATCCGGGCGCGGGGCGGACCCGGGATCCAGGCGGAGTGCGATCGGCACGGGCCCGTGGCGCTCGGAGATGCCGCTCTCACCGGCGCGGGCGAGTTGCCGGCGCGCTTCGTGATCCACGCGGCCGGAATGGAGCCCGGGGGTCCGGTCAGCGAAGAGTCGCTGCGGGCCTGCACGCGCTCCGCTCTGGCGATCGCCGAGAGAGAGCGGCTGAGTTCGATCGCGTTTCCGGCGATCGGCACGGGAGTCGGCGGATTCCCGCTCCAGCGCTGTGCCGAGGTGATGCTCGAGGAGGTCAGAGACCATCTCTCGCGCGGCGATTCCTCGCTCGAAGAGGTGCGCTTCGTTCTGTTCGGCGAGCCCGCCTACCGCGTGTTCGAGTCGGTTCACGACGCCGGGAAAGTGCGTCTCCAGATGGAAAAGCTGAGCCGATGACGCTCCTCGGCCACGGCCTGGCGGCCGCGCTCTATCTCTTCGCCGCCGTGAGCGGCTGGCGCCCGGACGCGGAAGGGCTGGCTCGCCGCTGGGTCCCGCGGGTCATCGCGCTCGGCGTGGGGGTGCACGGCCTGGGCCTGTACGGCATGCACCTGGAGAGTCCGCCGGTGCCCCTCGAGAGCCTGGCGGCGGCGTTGTCGCTGATGGGCTGGCTGGTGGCAGTCGCCTACATCGGCGCACTCGCGTTCGCGCAGGTGAGGACCGGAGCGACCTGGGCGGCGGGCCTGGCCGCGTTGCTGACTCTGCTCGCGCTGCTCGGCCTGCAGAACCAGGCCGCCGTCGCCGCCGGGGGCGAGGCGGGACTCTGGTCCCACGCGCACGTGCTGCTGTCCGCGGCGGGGTTCAGTTTTCTGGCGCTCGCCAGTCTGGCGGGCGCCGGATACCTCGTCAAAGGACGCGCCCTGAAGCGCAAGGATTCAGCGTCGAGAAGTCCGGAGCTGCCCTCGCTCGAGAGCCTGGACCGCGCCGTTCACGTCACGCTGGGGTTCGGCTTCGTCCTGCTCACGCTGGGCGTGGTCAGCGGCTTCGCCTGGAGCCTGGGTCGCGAGGTCGATCCGTGGACGCGGCACAGCGCGTTCCTGCTGGCCGCCTGGTGCGTCTATCTGGTTCCCGTGGGTCTGCGGATGGTCAGCGGGGTGCATGGAGTGCGACCCGCCCGCGGAGTGGTGCTGGGTTTTGTCTTCCTGGCCTTCGCCTACATCGGGATTCGCATGCTGGGGTCGGTCGCGTGACGCTGGTCCTGCTGGGTTTGAATCATCGGACCGCGCCGGTCGAGGTGCGCGAGCGCTACTCGATCGCACCCGACCAACTCGAAGGTCTGGCCGAGAAGTTCGCCGCCCATCCGGAGGTCGCCGAGGCCGCTCTGATCGCCACCTGCAATCGCACCGAAGTCGTGGTCTCCGCGCGCGATCTGGAACAGGCCCGGCTCGCCCTGGCCGACGGCTTCCACCGCCGGATCGGAGACGGGAGCGCGGGGGGCGAGCAAACCTTCGAGTTGGTCGGGGAGGGCGTGGTTCGGCACCTGTTCCGGGTCGCCTCGAGTCTGGACTCGATGGTGGTGGGCGAGGCGCAGATCCTGGGTCAGCTCAAGGACGCCTACCGCTCGGCCGTTCGGGCGCACAGCTGCGGCCCCGTGCTCAACCGGCTGTTCCAGCGCGCGTTCCGCGCCGCCAAGCGTGTCCGGACCGAGACGGGACTGGGAGCTTCGCCGGTCTCCGTGGCGCGGGTGGGCGTACAGCTCGCGGGTCAGATTTTCGAGAGCTTCGAGGGCAAGCGCGTGCTTCTGCTGGGTGCCGGCGAGATGGCCGAGTCTGCCCTACGGGGTCTGCGGGATTCCGGAGCGCGCGACTTCACCGTGGTCAACCGCACCGTGGCGGCGGCGCGCCGGCTGGCGGAACGCTTCGGCGGCCGCGCCGCCGGGCTCGAAGACCTCGAGCGCGAGATCGGATCGGCGGACGTCGCGAGCTGTTCGATCGCGGTCGATCGGCCCGTTCTCGGGCGCGAACTGCTGGCCCGGGCGCTGGCGGAGCGTCACGGGCTGCCGATTCTGTTGGTGGATCTGGGGGTGCCCCGCAACGTAGACCCCGGGGTCAACGAGCTGCGGAACGTCTACGTCTACGATCTGGACGACATCGAAGCGCAGGCGGAGCGGGGGCGCGAGCGCCGCGGTGCCGCGGTTCCACAGGCCGAGCGGATCGTCTCGGCCGAGGTGGACGCCTTCGAACGCTGGCGAGCCGCTCTTCCGCTGGTGCCGACCATCCGCGAGCTGCGCGAGCGGGTTCAGCAGCAGATCGAGCAGGACCTCGCGCGAGCGACGCGGCTCGACGCTTCCGAGCGCCGACGGTCGGCGGAGGCCATGACCGCCAAGATCCTGCACCGCCCGCTCGACAGGCTCCGACGCGAGGCCGAAGAGGGAGCCGGCCCGTACTACGCCGAGGCGGTTCGGAGTCTGTTCGGCCTCGAAGAGGAAGAAGAGGAGTCGTGAGTTTCCTTCGGCTCGGCACGCGCGGCAGCGAGCTGGCGCTGGCCCAGGCGGACTACGTCGCCGCCCGGCTGCGCCGGCTCGGGCACGAGATCGAAATCGTCCGCATCAAGACGACCGGCGATAAGACACCCGGTCCGCTGTCCGAAGTCGGGGGAAAGGCGGCCTGGGTGGTCGAACTCGAGCAGGCTCTGCTCGACGGCGTCATCGATCTGTCGGTTCACAGCGCGAAGGACCTGCCCGCGGAACTGGGCGAGGGGCTGACGATCGGGGCGTACCCGCAACGCGAAGATCCGCGCGACGCGTTCGTGGGCCCCCCGGGGGGGCGGCGCTTCGCGTCGCTGCCCCCCGGCGCGCGCGTCGGCACGGGCAGCCTGCGGCGCATCGCATTGCTGCGCTCCCTGCGGCCCGAACTGGAGCCGGTTCCCATGCGGGGCAACGTGACCACGCGGCTGCAGAAGATCGAGAGCCTGGGGCTGGACGGCGTGCTTCTGGCAGCGGCGGGCCTGATTCGGCTGGGCCTCGAGGGCAGGATCCTCGATCCGCTCGACCCCGATCGGTATGTCCCCGCCGGAGGGCAGGGAGCGCTCGCCGTGGAGATCCGTACCGACGACGAGGAGATTCGGCAGACCGTCGAACGCCTCCAGGATTCCGACGCGGCTGCCCAAGTGCTGGCCGAGCGCGCGTTCCTGCGTGAGCTGGGCGGCGACTGCCATACCGCGATCGCCGCCTACGCTTCGATTCACGGCGTTCGCCTGCGGCTGAGGGGGGTGATCTTCTCCCCCGATGGCAGCGAACGGGTCGAAGGATCCGCCGAGGGAGAGCTGGGGTCGCCCGAAAAGCTCGGCGTCTCCCTTGGCCTGGAGCTGCTGGAGCGGGGAGCCCGACGCCTGCTGGGGACGGCCGTCGGGTGAGCGGCCGCGTCGTACTGGTCGGTGCGGGCCCCGGGGATCCGGATCTGCTCACCGTGCGGGCCGAGCGCGAGATCGGGTGCGCCGAGGTCCTCCTGTACGACGCGCTGATCGATCCGGTCGTTCTCGAACTCGCCGGCGAGAACTGCGAGCGCATCGACGTGGGAAAGCGCGGCGACGGCACGCGCGGGGTGTCGCAGGACGAGATCGCGGATCTGATGATCGCAAGGGCCCGCGCCGGCAAGCGGGTCGTGCGGTTGAAGGGCGGCGACCCGTTCGTTTTCGGACGCGGCGGGGAGGAAGCGGGCGCTCTGAGTCGGGCGGGGGTCGAGTTCGAGCTCGTTCCCGGGGTCAGCTCCGCCCTGGCGGTTCCGGCCTACGCGGGCATTCCCGTGACCGACCGGCGCTGGTCGTCCTCGGTCGCGGTCGTGACGGGGCACCGCGGCCGCCTGGCCTACGACGAGCGGATCGACTGGGAAGGATTGGCGGGCAGCGCCGAAACCCTGGTGGTGCTCATGGGCACGGTCTGGCTCGACGACATCGCCAGGCGCCTGGTCGAAGGCGGGCGAGATCCGGCCACGCCCGCGGCCGTCATCGCCAGCGGAACCTCGCCCGAGCAGCGGGTGGTGAGCGAACGTCTGGACCGGATTGCCGAACGTGTGCGGGAGGCCGGGATACGGCCCCCGACGGTGGTCGTGGTCGGAGAGGTAGCCCGCTTTCGCGAGTCTCTGGCGTGGTTCGAGCGTCGACCGCTTTTCGGTCTCCGGGTTCTGGTCGGACGGGCGGCCCACCAGAGGCGGGAACTGGTGCTGGAGTTGCGCAGGCGCGGCGCGCGCCCGGTCTGCGTGCCTCTGATCGGATTCGAGCCCGCGGCGGACCCCGCCGCGCTGGCCCGCGCGCTGGCCGAGCCCTCCCGCTGGGACTGGCTGGTCTTCACCTCGGCCAACGCGGTCGAGTTCGCCGCCGCTTCTCTTCCCCCCGAGGGGCCGGGGAAGGCGAGGGTGGCGTGCCTGGGGAGCGCGACGGCCTCCGCCGCGCGGACCCGCGGCTGGTCGGTGGCGGCGCAGCCCGAAAGGGCGTCGACCGCCGAGGCGCTGCTCGAGCCGATGGAGAGCATCGCCCCGCTCGCGGGAGCGAAAGTGCTTTTCCCCCGCGCCGCCGAAGCGCGGGACGCGCTGCCGCGCGCGCTGGAGCGCGCGGGTGCCCGGCTCACCGATGTCGAGGCGTACCGCACCGTGTTGCCCGCGGGCGCCCCGGAGCGGCTGCGGGAGGAACTCGCGCGGGGGCTCGACGCGGTCGTCCTGACCAGCCCCTCGACGGTCAGGCACCTGTTCGCCGCGATCGATCCGTCCGAAGCCGACCGGCTTCGGTCGCGGGCGCGTTTCGCCTGCATCGGCGATACCACCGCGGCCGCCGCCGATGACGCAGGTATCCGCCGCTATGCGCTGGCGAGCGCTCCGTCCGGCCCGGCCCTGGTCGA
>JAGWBS010000032.1:13798-41578 GCA_021295775.1 Pseudomonadota bacterium
GCCTTCGGCCCCCGAGCCGGTACCGGCTCAGGACGGCAGCTCGGAAATCAGCTCGATCGACCGCTGCACCTCGCTCGCATCGACCCCCGGAACATTGACGCGCGCGATCAGGTGAGTCAGGCCGAAGCGCCGCCGGCAGTCGTCGATCCGTTCCGCGATCCGCTCCGGATCTCCGACCAGCGCCCAATCCTCTACCGGTCCCCGGGACAGGCGCGCGTAACGGTTCCGTCCCGCCCTGCCCAGCCGCCTGGCCTGGCGTTCGAGGGCCTCCGAGACGCGCCGGGCCAGATCGGGACTCCGGGCCGCAAACACCGAACGCATCACCGGAACGGTCGGATCGGAAGCGGGCTCGGCCAGATAGGAAGCGTGCAGCGCATAGTTTCGCTCCAGGGCGGCGAGCGGTTCGGCGGGAGACGCCAGGTAAGGCAGCCCGAGTCGTCCGGCCTGCTCGATCGCCTTGGGGCCGAACGCGGCCACCCACAGCGGCGGGTGCGGCTGCTGGAGCGGGCGGGGGTGCAGGTGAATCGGCACGCGGCGTTCGGGGTCTTCGTAGCCGACCGGTTCCCCGGCCCAGGCTCGGCGCATGAGCTCGAGATTGGCCGCGAAGCGGGCGCGCTTCTCCCGCGCGGGAACCTCGAAGGCCGCGAACAGCGAGCGCTGGAACCCCCGGCCCAGGCCCAGGATCACCCGCCCCTCCGACATCCGGTCCAGAACCGCCACGTCTTCGGCCATCTGCAGGGCAGGTCGCACGGGGAGCAGATAGGAGGCCGTTCCCAGACGAAGCCGTTGTGTGGTCGCGGCGGCGGCCGCCATCGCCAGCAGCGGGGAGGGCCAGGGCGCGGCGCGATCGAAGTGCATTTCGGGTAGCCACAAGGAGTGGAAACCCAGCGCCTCGGCCCTCTGAGCCTGCCGCGAGATGGAAGCGAAAGTCTCGCGGGGGGCGGGCTCCCAGGGCAGGAGTCCCAGTACGCCGGGCTTCACTCGTCGGGGGATCGCGCGTCTCGGTTCCGATCGGACGAAGCGCGCTTCGGCCGCGCCGAGACCCGGACGCTGACGTCGAAGTCGAAGTCGGAGATCAATCGGCGCAGCTTGTCCTCGAACTCGTCCGAACGCAGGAATTGCCCGAACTCCGACGTCAAACGGTCCATGAGCTCCTGCCGCAGGCCTTCGCCCCGGTCGCTGAAGAACTGCACCCAGTCGGTCGGGAGTCGGTCGCCGACCGCCCTCCGCACGGCCTCCTCCGTCGAGGCCAGGCCCGAGATTCCCAACCCCGTGGCGCGCTTCACGGCTTCCTGGAAGAGGGATTCCAGCGGACCGGACGGGCGCGGGTCGGAGCCCCCCGCGCTCGACGCGGGCCCTTCGCGATCCCGGTGGGGGCGGCGCCCGGACTGGCTCATGTGGCCAGAATAGCAGTCCCGGCAGCCCTCGACCGTCGATTGACACGCACCGGCTTTCTCGGTAGGACCCGGGGTGAAGGAGAACCGATGGCGCTGCTCGGCGGGCTGTTCGGATTCTGACCGTGCGCCTGGACGATCTGGCACGAAGGCTTGGCCTGGAGTTCGAAGGCGAACCTTCGACCGAAATCTCGGCGCTCGCGCCGTTGTCCGAGGCCGGGACCGGTGAGTTGACCTTCGTCAGCGGCGAGCGGTTAAGCGCCCAGTACGCAGCCTCGCGCGCCGGCGCCGCCATCCTCCCGCCGGAGTTCGACAGCCTGGGCCGGGCGTGCCTGCGCAGCGCGGCCCCCTACGCGGAGTTCGCGCGGGCCGTCGAACTGTTCCACCCGCGTCCCTCTCCGCCGCCCGGGGTGCACCCGACGGCGGTCGTCGACCCCGGCGCGGAACTCGGCGAGGGCGTTTCGGTCGGGGCCTACGTGGTGATCGGGGAAGGCGCTCGAATCGGAGACCGGAGTTGTCTCTACCCACACGTCACGGTGTATCCCGGCGTCTCGATCGGGGCCGACTGCCGGATCCATTCCGGCGTCCACTTGCGCGAGGAAGTACGACTCGGCGACCGCGTGATCGTCCAGAGCGGCGCCGTGATCGGGGGCGAGGGCTTCGGCTTCGCCCCGACCGCCGAGGGCGCCCGCGTACGCGTCCCGCACCGCACCGGGGTGGAGATCGGAGACGACTGCGAAATCGGATCCAACACTACGATCGACGCCGCCCATCCCGCGCACCCCCGGCACGGGCACGCGGTGGCGCGCACCCGCCTGGGCGAGCGCGTCGCGGTCGACAATCTGGTGCAGATCGGCCACGGCTGCTGGCTGGAAGACGATGTCACGATCTGCGCGCTGGTCGGGCTGGGGGGAACTACCGAGGTGGGACGCGGCGCGGTCATGGGCGGGGTGTCCGCCTCCGCGGGTCACCTGCGCGTGGGCGCCGGAGCGCGGGTCGGCGGCGGAACGGGAGTGAGCGGCGACGTGGGAGACGGCGAGGAGGTTCTGGGCTACACGCACATGCCGGCCAGGATCTACCGCCGCTCCTGGGCCGCTTTCAAACGGTTGCCCGAGCTGCTGCGGCGGGTGCGTCGCATCGAGCAGAGGTTGAAGCTCGGCGGTGAGACGGATTGACGAGTCGGACCGCGCCGCGGCGGAGGGGCGCCGGGACCTGAACCGCCTCTCGCTCGCCGAGTTGCGCCGGCGATTCGCGGCGGGGGGAGCGCGGGCGACCTCGGAGACGCTCGCGGTGCTGGCGGAGGATCCCCGGGCCGGCGCGCGCGCCCTGGCCGAACAGTTGCGCAGACGTGCCCGACGCGAACGCCGGGAGAGCCGTCGCGTTCGAGCCCTGTTCTCCGCCGAACGCGAGCTGGCGCGCGCCGGCTACGCGCGCATCGCCGGAGTGGACGAAGTGGGCATGGGTCCGCTGGCGGGACCGGTCGTGGCCGCCGCGGTCGTGTTCCCCGGACCCGTGGAACTCGCGGGGCTGCGCGACTCCAAGCAGCTCGCCGCACCAGCGCGCGAACGCCTGGCCACGCGGATCGAAGAATTGGCCGAATGGGTCTCGGTCGGTCGGGTCACGCCGAACGAGATCGACCGACTCAACATCTACCAGGCGGGCCTGCTCGCCATGCGCCGCGCGGTCGAAGGCCTGCGGGTCCGCCCCGCTTTTCTGCTGGTGGATGCGCGGCGCATTCCGGACGTCGACCCGCCCCAGCGGGCGGTGGTCGGAGGCGACGCGCGGGTGGCGTGCATCGCCGCCGCCTCGATCGTCGCGAAAGTGCGTCGCGACGCCGAGATGCGGCGTCTCGACCGAACCTATCCGGGCTACGGCTTCGCGCGCAATGCCGGCTATCCGACGCCGGAACACCTGCGCGCCCTGCAGACGCGCGGCGCGACCCCCGTTCATCGCCGCAGCTTCTCGCCGGTGGCGGACCTGAGCGCAGAAGGGAGCGGCGGATGCCGCACGTCGTGATTGAAGGCCGAATCGATCTGGCGGCGTTCGCAAGCCAGTTCGAGCCTCTTGTGCAGCGCAGCGGGGGGGACGTGCTGCGGGCGGATCGCGTCTACCTCGAGCGCGGAGCCCAGGCCCTGCTGGTGGAGAGCCTGGTGGTCGAGGCGGGCCGCAAGCTGCCGTTTTACGTGCGGATTTCGGAGCACGCGCGCGGCAGCGTGACTCTGAGGGTCGACCCGCTGACCCATCCCGACCGCAGTCCCGGCGTGCGCGAACTGGTCGCGCGGATCGCCGAACGGCTGCTTCGATTCGCCCCCCAGGCCCGCGTTGTGCGTACGAATCTCGTGCTACCATCCTCCGTCCTTCAGGGAGGAGAGTCCGGATGAGAATCGCCGGAGAGATCTCGAAGCTGATCGGCAATACGCCCCTGGTCAGCATCAACAAACTGGCGAGCGGCCTGCCCGGACGGGTCGTGGCCAAGCTGGAGGGCTTCAATCCGTCCAACAGCGTCAAGGACCGGATCGGCGTCTCCATGATCGACGACGCCGAGGCCAATGGACAGATCACGCCCGGCGAGACCACGATCGTCGAACCGACGTCGGGGAACACCGGCATCGCGCTGGCGATGGTCGCCGCGGCGCGCGGCTACGACCTGGTCCTGACCATGCCCGAGACCATGTCCCGCGAGCGCCGCGCCGTGCTGCGCGCCTACGGCGCCAGAATCGTCTTGACCCCGGGCGCGGACGGCATGCCCGGCGCGGTCAAGGCGGCCGAAGAACTCGACGCCAAGCTTCCCAACAGTTTCATGCCGCAGCAGTTCAAGAACCCCGCCAATCCTCTGATCCACCGGCAGACCACCGCTCTGGAGATCTGGAACGACACCGACGGAGAGGTCGACTACGTGATCTCGGGCGTGGGCACGGGGGGGACGCTGACCGGCATCGCGCAGGTCATCCGGCCCAAGAAGGCCGGCTTCAAGATCGTCGCCGTCGAGCCCGAGGAGAGCCCGATCCTGTCCGGAGGCAAGCCGGGCAAGCACAAGATCCAGGGCATCGGTGCGGGTTTCGTGCCCGACATCCTGGATACCTCCGAGATCGACGAGGTGATCCAGGTCAACAGCGATCAGGCGATCGAGCTGGCCCGGCGGCTGTCGAACGAAGAGGGGCTGCTTTCCGGCATCTCGTCCGGCGCCGCGATGAAGGCGGCGCTGGACGTGGCGGGCCGTCCCGAGGCCGAGGGCAAGCTGATCGTCGCGATCCTGCCCAGCTACGGCGAGCGCTACCTCTCCACGGCGCTCTTCGAGCATCTCCAGTACGAAGGCAGCGACGAAGTCTGAAGGGCTCGGCCCACGGCCGAGGCGGAGGGCGGAATACGGATGCGGATGTCTGCATCGAACAGGGGGATGCTGTGAGCGTCGTCGTCCGCGGAACCGGGCGGTATCTGCCCGAGCGGCAGATCACCAACGCGGACCTCGAGAAGTGGGTCGACACCAACGACGAGTGGATCCGTACTCGGACGGGAATCCACACGCGTCACATGCTGGCTCCCGACCAAGCGACCAGCGACATGGCGACCGAGGCGGGCCGGCGCGCGCTCGACGACGCGGGCCTGCGGGCCGAAGACCTGGACCTGATCGTCGTGTCCACCCTCACGCCCGACATGCTGACCCCGAGCGCGTCGAATCTGGTCCAGGCGAACCTGTGCAAAGGGCGGGGCATTCCCAGCTTCGACCTCAACGCCGCCTGCTCGGGCTTCATCTACGGACTTCAGGTGGTCTCGTCCCTGATCGAGTCCGGATCCTACCGGCGCGCGCTGCTGGTCGGCGCGGAGAGCCTGACCCGCTTCGTCGACTACGAAGACCGTTCGGTGTGCGTGCTGTTCGGCGATGGCGCGGGGGCCGTGGTGCTGGAGAGTAGCGACTCGCCGGGAGGCATCCGCGGGATCCGCCTGGGTTCGGCCGGCGTGCACGCCGAGTTGATCTGCCTGCCCGGCGGGGGATCGCGCAGGCCCCCTTCGATCGAGGTCCTCGAAGCGCGCGATCACTACCTGAAGATGCAGGGCAACAAGGTTTTCAAACTCGCGGTGCAGTCGATGGAACAGGTGGCACGGGACACGCTCGGCGATGTCGGCTGGTCCATCGACGATCTCGACCTGGTGCTGGCGCACCAGGCCAACCGGCGCATCCTCGACGCGGTGCGGAGCCGCCTGGAGGTCCCGGACGCGAAAATGCCGCTCAACGTGGACCGCATGGGCAATACCTCCGCGGCCTCGATCCCGGTGCTGCTCGACGAGTGCCTCGGGGAGGGGCGGATCCGCTCCGGCGACAAGCTGATGCTGGTGGCGTTCGGGGCGGGACTGACCTGGGGCTGCTGCGCGCTCGAGTGGGCCTGAGAAGCGGGGGACGGCGCTGCCCGGATCGATTCAGTCCCCTTCCTCCACGTCGCAGGGGACGATCTCTCTCAGCTCCCGCAGGTAGGCCGCGGGCAGTCCCCAGTGCTCGCCCCAGCGCAGCATCTTGTCGAGGTAGACCCGGCTCGGGCGAAGCTCGGACTTGCGCAGTACGCGGTAGCTGGTTGCCGCATAACTCGTCCCGCTGGTCGAAACGACGTCGAGTTCGATGCGCTCGTAGCCCGTCTCGTACGCGTCCAGTCGTTCGAAGTGGGTCTCGTCGAGCGCGTAGACGGCGCCCCAGACCTGCCGGTCCGCCGCCGGCAGGGCATCCGCGGCTCCGCCCCTCCAGCGCCTGGAATAGTGCGTGAAGGCGATCCGATGCCGGTCGAGTCGCGCCGGAAACAGCGGCCGGCTTCCGGGACAGCGCCGCGCCATCTGATCGATGTCGAGGTTGGAGCCGAAGGCGAAATAGAGCGGCATCGATCCTCGGTGAGCGTCGCTTTTGGGCGCGCGGATGATCGCTCGGGGTTGAGAGGGCGCGCAAGCGCGGCAACACTGCGGCCGTGCGAATCGACTGGCCGACACTCGAAGCGGATTTCGCGCGCCAGGTGGCGATCGAAGGACTCTCGCTGGATCGGGAGCGGATCGAGGCCTGGGCGGCCGGCATCGCGAGCGGGAGCATCGCCGCCGGGAGCGGCGCGTTCGAGAGCGTCGCGCCCGCAGGTCCGGAGCGGGTGACCGCGCTCGACCAGATCCCGCCGGCGGAACGCCGGGCCTGCGCCGAGCGCGGCCGAGCCGCGATCGAAGCCGGCGGCGTCGCGCTGGCGGTGCTCAACGGCGGCATGGCGACGCGCTTCGGAGGCGCGGTCAAAGGAATCGTCGAGGCCCTCGGCGGGCGAAGCTTCCTGGAACTCAAGCTGGCGCAGGCGGGCGGACTGGGACGCGTGCCGTTCTTGGTCATGAACAGCTTCTCCACCCACGCGGCGACGCTTCGCTTTCTGGCCGAGCGCGGCCTCGAGCGGCGCGTCGCGTCCTTCGTGCAGGACGTGGCGGTCCGCTTCACCCCGCGCGGCGAACTCTTTCGCGGCGACGGCGGGGAGATATCGCTGTATGCCCCCGGCCACGGCGATTTTCCGCAGGCGCTGCGCAGATCCGGGGAGCTGGAGCGGCTGCGCGAGGCCGGCGTTCGGACGCTGCAGCTTTCGAATATCGACAACCTGGGAGCCGAACTCGATCCCGTGCTGGTCGGCTACCACCTGGGGCACGGCAAGCCGCTGACCGCCGAGGTCACCCGCACCCGGCCCGGCGACAGCGGCGGCGCGCCCGCGGTCGCCGCCGACCGGCTGCAGATCGTGGAGTCCTTCCGCTTCCCGGCCGGCTTCGATTTCTCCGCGCTGCCGTACCTCGCGACCAACACTTTCCTGATCTCGCTGGAACTTCTGGAGGCGGAGCACGAATGGACCTGGTTCTACGTCGAGAAACAGGTGCAGGGCCGGACCGCGGTGCAGATGGAGCGCCTGATCGGCGAGCTCACCCGCTTCGCGGAGACCGAGTACGTGTGCACGCCCCGCGGCGGCCCGCGCGGCCGCTTCTTTCCGGTCAAGACGCGGGCCGATCTGGACGCGCTGCGCGCGGACCCCGTGCTGGCGGAGCGCTTCGGCGGATCCGCGCTGAGTTAGACTCCGCCGGATGGCGGAGAAGCTGCTCCTGATCGACGCGAGTTCGAGCATTTTCCGCGCCTTTTACGCTCTCCCGCTGCTGACCAACCGCGCGGGGCTGCCCACCAACGCGATCCTGGGCTTCGTCAACATGCTGCACAAAGCCCTGCGCGAGAGCCGCCCCGAATACGTGGTGGTGGTGTGGGACGCTCCCGGTCCGTCGCGCCGCAAGCGGATGTACGGCGAGTACAAGGCCAACCGCGACGCTTCGCCCGAGGACCTGCGAGTGCAGTTCGAGCCGATTCGCCAAGTGGTTCAGGCCTACCGGATCGCGACCGCCGAACACCCGGGAGAGGAGGCCGACGACGTCATCGCCACCCTGGCTCTGCAGGCCGCCGCCGAGGGCGTCGAGGTCGAGATCGCCTCGACCGACAAGGACCTGATGCAGCTGGTGGGCGAGCGCATCACGCTGGTCGACAGCATGAAGGGCCGCCGCTACGGCCCCGCCGAGGTCGAGGAGCGCTTCGGCGTTCCGCCCTCGCAGATGCTCGACCTGCGCGCGCTGGTCGGCGACAGCTCGGACAACATCCCGGGGGTGAAGGGGATCGGGGAAAAGGGAGCCGCCAAGCTGATCGCCGAGTTCGGCAGCCTCGACGCGCTGCTCGACTCGGTCGACCGCATCGGGCCGAAGCGTCCGCGCGAAGCGCTGCGCGAGCGCGCCTCCGACGCGCTCCTTTCGCGCGACCTGTCGCGCCTGCGGACGGATCTCCCGATCGCGTTCGAACGCGATCGCATGAGTCTGCCGGAACCGGACCGCGCGGAGCTGGCGCGGCTCTTCGGCGAGTTCGAGTTCAAGCGCCTGCTCGAAGAGCTCGGCGAACCCGCGGCGGATCCCGCGGACGACGCCCCGGAGCTCGAACTGGAGATCCTGGCCGACGAGGATTCGGTGGGCGCGTTCGCGCGCACCGTCGGGGATGGCCCGCTGGGGTTGGGCTGCGTGCTCGAGCCCGACGACGCCATGACCGGCGAGCTGGTGGCGATCGTGCTTTCCCCGGCCTCGGGGCGGGCCGTGGCGGTCGACATGCGCGGCGTGGGAGAGGCCGCCGCGCTGGCCGCGCTCGAGCCGCTGCTCGGCGATCCCGAGCGGCGCTGGCTCGGCTACCGTCTGAAGCGCGACGCGGTCGCGCTGGGACGACGCGGGATCGAACTCGCGGGAACGCTCTCGGACGCGGGGGTGGCGGCCTACGTCGCCGACCCGGCCCAGTCGGTCGACCGGCCCGAGGCGCTGGTGGGCTCGTACCTGGGTCGTGTCCTGCCCGCGCCCGAGGACCGCTTCGGCAAGGGAGCCAAGCGCCGCCCCGCGACGCAGGTCCCTTTCCCGGAACTCGCCGGCTTCTACGGCGGGCAGCTCGCGAGCGCGCACGCGCTCCAGTCGAGCCTGGAGAGCGCGCTGGGAAAGTCCGGCCAGCGCTCGCTGTACCGCGATCTCGAAGTCCCGCTCACGCGGGTGCTCGCCAAACTCGAGCGGGCGGGAGTCCGCGTCGACGAGGAGCGGCTGCGGGAACTCTCCCAGACCATGGGAGACCGGCTGGCCGAGAGCGAACGCCGCATCCACGCGCTCGCGGGAGAGGAGTTCAACATCGGCTCTCCCAAGCAGCTTCAGCGCATCCTGTTCGAGAAGCTGGCGCTTCCGCCGAGCAAGCGCACCAAGACCGGCTTCTCCACCGACGAGTCGGTGCTCGAGGATCTGGCGGTCCAGTACGAGCTGCCGGGAGAGATCCTGGCGCACCGGCGTCTGAGCAAGCTCAAGAGCACCTACGTCGACGCTCTCCCCGAACTGGTCCACCCCGAAACCGGGCGCATCCACGGCCGCTTCAACCAGACCGTCGCCGCCACCGGCCGGCTCTCCTCTTCCCACCCCAACCTGCAGAACATCCCGGTGCGCACGCCCGAGGGCCGGCAGATCCGGCGGGCATTCGTGCCGGCCGAAGGGTGCGTGCTGGTGTCGGCCGATTACAGTCAGATCGAGCTGCGGATCCTGGCGCACCTGTCCCGCGACCAGGGGCTCCTGCAGGCGTTCCGGGAGGGGGCCGACATCCACGTGCGCACGGCGTCGCAGGTCTTCGGCACCCCGCCCGGCCAGGTCGACGACGAGCAGCGCTCGCGCACCAAGGCGATCAACTTCGGGATCGTCTACGGACAGGGGCCGTTCGGACTGGCCCGGAATCTGAAAATCTCGCAGGCGGACGCCCGCGAACACATCCGGCACTACTTCGAGCAGTACCCCGGCGTGCGGCGCTTCCTGGACGATTCCAAGCAGCTCGCGCGCGAGCGGGGCTACGCCGAGACGCTCGCCGGCCGCCGCCGCTACCTGCCCGATCTGGCTTCCCGCAATCGGGTTCAGCGCCAGGCGGCCGAGCGCATGGCCACCAATTCGGTGATCCAGGGCACGGCCGCGGACATCATCAAGCTGGCCATGCTGCAGATCGACGCCGAACTCGCGCGCTCGGGCCTGGGCGCGCGCATGATCCTGCAGGTGCACGACGAACTGGTGTTCGAAGTCGTCCCCGATCAGCGCTCGGCACTGGAGGCGCTTGTCGTCGAAAAAATGAACCAAGTCGAGGACTTGTCGGTTCCCCTGGAAGTCCACGTCGGGTCCGGGACGAACTGGCTCGAGGCGCATTGACCCAAGGGCTCGCGCGGCGGGGGAAAGCGAGCGAATATCACTCGCCCGGTTGCGGTCTAAGAAGGCGAGATTCTTCTGGAAGGGAGCGACCGGAGTGGAGGCGGTTCGGACGTTGGGTTCGCTGCTGGAGGTTGGGGACGCCCAGGAGGTGGCGCAGCCGGACCCGGTGCTGGTTCGCGAGGCCCAGAAGGGCAGCCACCGGGCTTTCGAGGAACTGATCAGGCGCTATTCGGAACGCGCCTACCGCGCCGCCTATCGGGTGGTCCGCGATCCGCAGGCGGCGGAGGACGTGCTGCAGGAAGCCCTGATCAAGGCTTACCGCAGCCTGCGCAAGTTCGAGAACCGCTCCTCTTTCTACACCTGGCTGTATCGGATCACCGTCAACCTGGCTCTCGACCGCCGCCGCCGCGGGCGCCGCGGCGTGAACGTCGAGTGGGACGACGCCACCTCCCTGCAGGCCGAGCCGAACGCGCTGACGCCGGACTCCCCGAACCCCGAGATCGAGTCGCGCAGGGGCCAGATCCGCCGCCTGGTCGCCGAGGGGGCTCAAGCGCTGCCCGACGGGCAGCGGGAGGTCCTCCTGCTGCGCGAGGTCGAGGGCCTGAGCTACGAGGAAATCGCCGAGTCCATGCAGATTTCCAAAGGCACAGTCATGAGTCGGCTACACTATGCGCGGCGCAAGTTGGTCGCGTTCCTGGAGTCTCGGGGTGTGCGGCCGGAGGATGCGAGCGAATGATCCGGGGCCGCAGCAGACCCGACGCTTACTACGATGGCGTGATGTCCGCGAAGTCGCGCCGCCGCTTCGAACGCGAACTCGAGCGCTCGCCAGGCTTGGCCGCGGAAGTCGAACGCCGCGAGGAATTGGGCCGCCTGCTGCGCGAGGCCTGGACCGACGGCCCCGCGTCTCCCTCGCCGGAGTACCTGATCGCCGCCGTGAGGCCCGAACTGGCCCGCGTCGACCGCGAGCGGGGTGCCGAGCCGGTCTGGCTGCGGGCCTGGCAGGGACTGCGCCGCTTCGTCCCGCCCGTGCCCGCCTCCGCCCTGGCCGGGGCCGCGCTGGTGCTGCTGGTCGTGCTGGCCCGGCCCGAGCCACCCGCCGGTCCTCTTCCGACCGATGCGGCGCCGATCGCCGGCGTCTCCTCCCCGATCCGGGCTTTCGAGGCGGGTGGGCCGCTGGCCCAACCGGCGGAGAATCCGGCTTTCGCTTTCGGCATGCCCACCGCGGTCTATGATGTGGCACAGGGCGAAAGCCCGCTGATGCTCTTCGAGGCGGCCGACGGCACGGTCGTGTTCTGGCTGATCGACGAGGACCAGGAAGTTTCCTCGCTTCGCCGGGGAAGCCTGGGACGGGCCTGAGGCCCGCAGGCGCAAGGAGACCGATCCGCATGGCGAATCGCCCGATGCCAGGTTTGAAGTGGCCGGGGCTGGCCGCCCTGCTCGTCGCCGCACTCTCGCCGGGCGGGTTCGCTTCCGCGCAGGAAAGCGGAGGCGTGCGGTACACGGTTTCCGTCGGCTACGCGTCGAAGGAAGAGGGCGCCATCCACCCTCAGTTCCGCGGCATCCCGGGCCCGTTCAAGTCCGTCTCGATGCACCAGCAGAGCTCGTACACGCTCCGGCTCGGCGAGCGCGGCCGCCACTCGCTGCCCACCGGCAGCGAGATCCACATGGTGCCCGAGAAGGTGCGCGACCAGCGCCTGCACATGCAGTTCGAGATGCCGGGGGTGGTCAACACCCGCCTGCGCCTGCGGAACGGCAAGCGGATGATCGTGGGCGGGGTGCCGTTCAAGGACGGACACCTGATCATTCAGGTCCGGCCCGAGTTCCCGCAGCGCCGCGCTTTGGACGAGCGCCGGTCCCGCCGGCCGGTCGACCCGCGCCGCTGACCCGCGCCCGGCCCCGGGGCCGGGCCGAGGCCGATCCATGAGTCGCTCTTCGCATCCGCCGCGCGAAGAGCCCACAACGGAGGCGGTGGAGGAACACGCCTTCCTCGCCCGGCCCCACCGCACGCTGCTGGCTCTGTCGCTGCCGGTGATGCTGTCGCTGATCGCCGAGCCTCTGGCCGGCCTGGTCGACACCGCCTACGTCGAGCGGATCGGCGTGGCTCCGGCGGCCGCGCTGGGCGCCGCCACGGCCGTTCTGTCCAGCGTGGTCTGGGTCTTCAACTTCCTGGGGGTGGGCACCCAGACCGAGGTGGCGCGGGAGCTGGGAGCGGGGCGGCAGGAGCGCGCCCGCGGGATCGCCGGGTTGGCGCTGGTCCTGGGCGCCCTGCTGGGGACGCTGGTGGCGCTCGCCCTCTGGCTCGCGACCGATCGCGCCGCCGCGTTCATGAGCGATTCCGCCGAGATCCGCTCGCACACCGAGACCTATCTGAGAATCCGCCTGCTCGGCTTCCCGCCGATGCTGATGCTCCTGGCCGGCTTCGGAGCGTTGCGCGGGCTGCAGGCCATGCGGGCCCCGATGTGGATCGCCGCCGGTATGAGCCTGCAGAACATCGCCCTGGACGCCGTGCTCATCTTCGGTCTGGGACCGGTTCCGGCGTTGGGGATCGCGGGCGCCGCCTGGGCCACGGTGGCCAGCCAGGTCGCCGCCGCAGCCGCCACGCTGCTGCTGGTGCGCCGCCGCCTGGGCTGGACCCGGGAAGTCGACTGGCGCCGCGCCCGCGGCCTGTTGCGGGTCGGCCGGGACATGTTCCTGCGCACCGGCGCGCTGCTGTTCTTTCTGCTGATCGGGACGCGCGCCGCACTGCAGACCGGAGCGGAGGCCGGCGCCGCCCACCAGGCCCTGCGCCAGGTGTGGATGCTGCTCGCCTTCCTGCTGGACGCCTACGCTGCCAGCGCCCAGAGCCTGATCGGCTACTTCATCGGCGCCGGACAGCGACACGTCTCCCGGCGAGTCGCCCGCGTCGGCGTACTCTGGGGCATCCTCAGCGGGGTCGTGATCGCCGCCGTCCTGCTGGCGATCCGCCCCTGGGTCGAATTCCTGCTGGTCCCGGATGCGGCTCTGCCCGCCTTCCGCGGTGCCTGGTGGCTGTGCGCTCTCGCCCAGCCTCTGAACGCCGTCTCCTTTGTGACCGACGGCATCCACTGGGGAACCCGCGACTATGCCTACCTGCGCAACGTCATGCTGCTCTCTTCGGGCCTGGGCCTTGCGGGCCTGCTCAGCCTGACCCCGGAATCCCCGCTGTACGCCGTCTGGGTCTGGACTTCGCTGTGGATCGCCGTGCGGGCCGTGTTGGGCTGGGTGCGGGTCTGGCCCGGGGTCGGAAGGGCCCCGCTGGCGAGCCGCGCCTAGGAGACCGCGGCGGGGACATCCGCCCGGCGCCCACCCGATCGCAGCCTGCGCGCGGGCGGCCCTGCGGCGGGCCCCTGACCGCGGGCTCGCGGCGTCCGCGGCTTGACGGTTCCGCGCTTCTCATACAATGCGCCGCGGAGGAGCCCGGAATGGATCTCGACGGCAAGGTGGCGCTGGTGACGGGTGCGAGCCGGGGCGTGGGCGCGGCGACCGCGGTCGCCCTGGCCGAGGCCGGCTGCGACGTGGCGGTCGCGGCCCGGGCGACGCGCGCGAGCCCCCAGAAGCTGCCGGGCACGCTCGACGAGACGCTGGAGCGCATCGAGCGCTGTGGACGGCGAGGGTTGGCGGTGGCCACGAACCTGGCGCGGGAGGACGAAGTGGAGCGGATGGTGCAGCGCACCGCCGAGCACTTCGGGCGGCTGGACGTGCTGGTCAACAACGCCGCGATCACCTTCGTGGGCGATCTGGACATCCCGCTCAAGCGCCACGACCTGATCATGGAGGTCAACCTGCGCGCGCCCCTGCTCGCCATGCGCCACGTCGTCCCCCACATGTTGGCGGCGGGCGGGGGCGGGATCGTCAACGTCTCGTCGGCTGCCTCCCTGTCGCCTCTGCCCGGCCTGATGTCGTACGGCATCTCCAAGGCCGGGCTCGAGCGCGCCAGCGTCGACGTGGGCAACCAGATGCAGGACCGGGGGATCGCGGTGAACTGCTTCCGCATCGACATCCCCTGCGCCTCGGAGGGCTTCGTGGCGAACACGCCGGAAGCGGAGCGCGTCGGCTGGGAGCCCTGCGAAGTGCCGGCCGAGGGCATCCGCTGGGTGCTGGAGCAGCCGCTCGAGTTCTCTGGGCACCTGCTGAGCATGTTCGAGCTGCGCCGCGACCGCGGCATCATGGCTTCGCGGCTGGAGCAGCCCTACGCCGGGCGGCCGCCGACGCGCATCGTGACCGGACTGGTCGCGCGCGGCGAGACCATGTTCCGGGACGCCTGAGGCGGGGGCGGGTTGAGATGCGGGATCTGAGCGGGAAGACCGCCGCCGTTCTGGGCGGTGGCAGCGGGATCGGACTGGGCATCGCCCTGGGCCTGGCCGCCGAGGGCGTGAACGTGGTCGTGGCCGACATCGAGGCCGACGCCGCGTCGCAGGTGGCCGACAGGATTCGGGAGGGCGGGGGGAGCGCGCGGGATCTGCGCACCGACGGAACGGACCCGGAGTCGCTGGCCGAGATGGTCGCCTGCGCGGTGCGCGAGTTCGGAGGACTGCACCTGCTGTCCAACAACGTCGGGGTGGTCCTCGACCGGCCGCTCGACGGCATCACGCGCTCCGACTGGGAGTGGATCGTCGAGTTCAACTTCTTCAGTATCGTGCGCGGAGTCGAGGCCGTCCTGCCGCGGATGCGCGAACAGGGCGAAGGTGGCCACATCGTCAACACAGCGTCGATGGCGGCGGTGCTGGCGATTCCCAAGTCCGAGCGCATGCCCGCGCACATCGGCGCCTACACCGCCACCAAGCACGCGATCCTGGGCTACAGCGAGATCCTGCGCGGCGAGCTGGCCCCTGAGGGAATCGGCGTGTCGGTGCTGTGCCCGGGAATGGTGCGCTCAAATCTTTCGGCCACCGCGGCGCGCAACCGCCCCGGGCGCCACGGCGGACCGCTCCCCGCCCCCCCGCAGCCGTCCGGGGAGACCCAGGATCGGATGATGCCCCCCGAACAGGTCGGGCCGATCGTGGTCGACGGGATCCGGGGCAACCGCCTGCACATCTTCACCCACCCGGAGTCGGTCGCCCTGGTCGAGGACCGGCAGCGTCGCATGCTGGACGACTTCGCGTTCTTCGCACAGCGCGCTCGCGGCTGAGGCGCTCCGGGGGAGCCGGACCCGCGGTTCCGAAGCGATCCCGCCGTCTCAGGCCTCTGGTTCGGGTTCGGCCGCCGGGATCCGGTAGCGGCGGTGCGTGGAGACGCACTCGAAGCCCATGCGCCGGTACACCGGGACGCCCATCGGACTGGCGTGGAGCGCTACGAACGCGGCTCCCTGCTCGAACGCCCAGTTGCCCACCGCGCGGGTGCAGGCTTCGGCCAGTCCCCGCCGCCGGTGGCGGCCAAGTGTCCCGACCCAGTAGATGCCGCCGATCCCGTGGCTCAGAAACGTCATGGCGGTGGCCGCCGGCTCGCCGGAGACGTACGCCACCACGCTGTGGATGTGCGGCTCCAGCGCGCGCCGGGCGACCTGGTAGCGTTCCCGGCTCGCCTGGGGCAGATTGCCGAGATCCGCGTAGGCCTCGGCGTTGATGTCGGCGATGGCGCGGAAGTCCTCTTCCGCCCGGGCGATGCGAAGTTCCGCTCCCGCGGGCAGAGGACGTTCCTCGAGCGGGTGGTCGAGCCGCATCCAGGGGGTGGAGCGCAGAGGGCTCAGTCCTTGTTCGGCCAGCAACGCGTCGATGTCCGGATCCGCCTCGGCCCGGGTCCGCAGGGTGAAACCGCCGCCGATTTCCGCGAAGAACGCGCGCATGCGCCGGAGCGCCTCGGCCGCGGGAATCCCGCGGTCGACGCGCAGAGTCTGGTGCTCCGACGCCGGCCCGCCCGTGACGAAGAGCAGCCCCGCCCGGTCGGTCACCGCGGACGCATCGTTCCAACGCGCGAACTCGCGCAGCGACTCGACCAGATTGAGATCGATGCGTCTCAGGTCGCTCTTGCTGATCATGACTCGCTCCAGGGTTTAAACCGAAACGGCCCTCCGGGGGCACCCGGAAGGCCGCTGCGCAGAAAAGCGGTGTTGAGCCTAGGGTGCCCGGCGTGGCGCGGATGGCGTTCCGGGACGACGCACACGGGCGTCGGTCTCGCGCTCGGGACGCGGGCGGAAAGCGTGCGGGTGGCCAGCCGAAATCACGGGCGCGGAGGGTACGTCCGGGCCCGCGGCGCCGTCAACCCTCTCGCCCGGTCGGACCGCATGCCCGGCGGGGTTCGCCCCCGGTGTTTCGCGGGCGGGTCTGGAGGCAGGAGCGGGTGGAGACCGGCCGCGACCCATGGCCCGCGGCGCATGTATCGAGTCGCGTCGAACCCGGCCCGACCTATTCGCCGGCGAGAAGCTGGCGGGCGAAGTTCTCGGGCTCGACGCTCCCGTCGAGCAGGCGGGAGACCGCGTTCAGGAACGGCAGCTCGAGCCCGGCCGCCTCGGCCCGCTCGGCGAACATGCGCGCCGCCCGGACGCCCTCGCTGACCATCACCATTTCGCCCTGCGCCTCGTCGAGCGAGCGCCCGAGCCCGAGCTGTTCCCCCAGGTGCCGGTTGCGGCCGTGCGGTGAACTGGCCGTGACGTACAGATCCCCGATTCCCGCCGGCGTCAGCGCGGTCTCGGGCTCGGCTCCGAGCCGGGGCAGCAATCGGCAGCCGGCTTCGAAACCGGCGCCGAAGATGGCCGCCTTCAGGTTGTCGCCCGCCAGGCCCCCCCGCGTTTTCAGGCCGTCGACGACCCCGCAGGCCAAAGCGATCACGTTCTTGAACGCCCCCCACAGCTCGGCCCCCGCCGGGTCTCCCGCGGCCTGCAGAACGAGCGTGGGCGTGGTGAGCCGCCGCGCCAGATCGGAGGCCAGGGGCCGGTCGTGACTGGCGATCAGCGCCGTGGTGAGCACGCCGCGCGCGACTTCCGGCGCGATGGTCGGTCCGGTCAGGACCGCCAGCGGGTTTGCGAGACCCGCCTTGCCCAGGCGCGCCGCGATGGCCTGCGAGACGAGCTGGTCGCCCGGTGCCAGACCCTTGGCCAGGTCCAGCAGGACCTGGTCTGCGCGCAGCAGCCCGAGCAGATCGTCCACCACGCCCAGAACCACGCTCGAAGGCAGGGCCAGCGCGAGGATCTCGGCCGACGGCGCGATCTCCGCCAGCTCCGTCGAGACCTCGAGGCCCCCGAGCTCGACGCCTTCCAGATACTTGCGGTTGACTCCCGTGGCGAGAATGGATTCGGCGACGTCCTCCTCGATCGTCCACGCCCGCACCTCGTGGCCGGCCTGCAGCCAGACCTTGGCCAGCGCGGTGCCCCAGTTCCCCAACCCCAGAATGCTCAGGCGCGCCATTCCGTCTACCTAGCACGGGGAGTTCCGAGAGGCGAGTGAACCGCCGATCGAGCCGTATTCCACCCGACCGGGTGGTCTTTGATGGTAGCTTTGGAATCGGCACGATCCGTTCAGGTTTCGCGTCGCAGAAACAGGAGGGAAGGCATGACTGCTAGGCAAATCGTGGCGCGCGCCGCGATCGGGTGCGCCGCCGCAGCGTTTCTGGCCGGCTGCGACGGGCCTACCCAAGGGACCGAATCTCCGGCTCCAGCGGCCGATAGCGCGGCACAGGCTTCCTCGACTCCGGCCTCCGACCCCTCGGAGCAGCCCCCGTCCGGGCTGATCGTGCAGATCCGCTCCGATCTCGAGACGCTGCGCGCGGTCATGGGCCGCCCGACGTCCTCGCAGCCTGCTGCGGAGCTGGAGGGCATCTCGCTTCACGACCTGTTCTTCATGTCGCAATCGCTTTTCCGACGGGCCAACCGGCTCGCGATCGAGCTGATCGACGCTCCCCGGGAACTGTCTTCGATCGCCCCCGACCTCGAACTGGAATGGGACGACGTCCAGGCCGTGCTGGAGGACACCTCGAACCAGATCGGCACGATCGTGGAGGCGTTCGGAGAGGGGCGGGCCGACGTCCCGGCGCCCGGCGAGTCCCCGGGCATCGGGGCGACCTTCACCGCGATCCTCGAGGCCAACCGCCAGATCGATCATCTGCTGGAGCGGCGCATCCGCATGACCGACGTCCACGGACAGGTCAACCGCGCGATCGTTTTCACTGCGGAGATCCTCAAACGGCGCGGCCTCGAGCCGGTGTTCCCGGACCCGCCGGAGTTCGAGGCGAGGAAAATGCCCACCGACGTCTACGCCTCCCTGGGCGAGTGCATGGGCATCATCTCCGGGATCTCCGGGCAGGTCGGGGGGCCGGTGCTGACCCTGCGCTCTGGCGAGCTCGATCCGGCGCTGATTCGTTCCGAGGACGTCTACGATCTGGCGACGCTGGTCGTGTCCCACGCCGCGAGCCTGAGCCTGGATCTGGGCTTCGAGGACCCGGGTGAGATGCCCAAGCCCAAGTACCATCCGTGGATGTTCCCTTCCCATGTGTTCCAGCGCGTCGGGGTGCTCCACGCGCAGCTCGTGTCGCTCGAAGAGTCGGTCCGGAGCGAGTTGGAGGAACTGGGCGAGACCGCGCCCGAGACCGCCGAAGGCCGCTAGGGCCGCGTCAGCAGCATGCACCCGCAGGTGTTGCCGCCGCCGGCGGCGGCCACAGCGACCTGGGGATTCGGCATGGCGATCTGGCGTCCGCCGCCCTCGCCCCAGAGCTGCACGCAGGCCTCGTGCAGGAAGGCCGGCCGCCGGAGAGCTGTCCGCCCTGGGTGTTGAGCGGCAGCTCGCCGTCGGGCGCGATGCGCCCGCCGCCCTCGATGAACGGACCGCTCTCGCCGACGCCGCAGAAGCCCAGCGCCTCGAGCCACGACATGCTCAGAAACGCGAACCCGTCGTAGAGCTCGACCAGGTCGACGTCGGAGGGCCGCAGGTCGGTTCGCGTCCACAGGTGGGCACCCGCGTCGCGGTTGGCCATGGTCGACAGGTCGTCGAACTGATCCCAGGAAGGGCGTCCCCGCAGGGCCGAGCCCACCGCCTCGACCCGGATCGGCGTGCGGCGCAGGTCCCGGGCGCGCTCGGCCCGCGAGATCACCAGCGCGGTCGAGCCGTCGCAGGGCGCGTCGCAGTCGTACAGACAGAACGGCGTGCTCACCATGCGCGCGCTGAAATAGTCGTCCAGGGTCAGCGGTTCGCGGTAGATGGCCTTCGGGTTGTGGGCGGCGTTCCGGCGCGCGGTCAGCGCGATCTGAGCCATCTGCTCCCGCGTCGTACCGTAAAGGTGGAAGTGTCGCCTGGCGAACATGGCGATCCAGACCGCCGCCGAGGGCGCGGAGAAGGGCAGACTCCACTCGCTGAAGCCGCTGGCGCGCATCGTCGGGCGCTCTCCCCCGCCGGGCATCACTCCGGCCCGGCCCTTGTCGCGCTGGGCGCTGCCCTCCCAGACGCTGCGAAAGCACAGCACGTGATTCGCCAGACCGGCGCCGACCGCCAGGCAGGCCTTCATCACCGCTCCGAGCTGTCCCGGCGTTTCCAGGCCCGAATCGGACCAGGCCAGCTCCATTCTCAGGGCGTCGTGGACGTCGGTCGCTCCCGCCCCGCTGAAGCCGGGCGGGCCGGCCATGCCGCCCGGGTAAGTGGACAGGCCGTCGATGTCGCGCACGCTCAGACCCGCGTCCTCGATCGCGGCCAGGCAGGCGTCCAGGGTCAGATCGAGCGGGTCCCGGGACAACCTCCGGCCGACCTCGGACTGACCGATCCCCGTGATGCAGGCGCGGCGCTCGATGATCTCCGAGGCGTCCACGACTACTCCGCGTCCGGTTCGAACAGCGGAATCCACACGTCCCCGTCCGCGTCGGGGTGGTGTTCGAAGACCACCCGCACGCGCAGGCCGATCTCGGCATCCTCGGGAGCGATTCCCACCAGGTTCGTCATCAGGCGCACGCTGGAGTCTTCCTCGATCTCGACGATCGCCACCACGAAGGGCAGCTCCGGTCCGGGCATCCAGGGCTGGTGGTTGACCGTGAAGGTATGCACCCGCGCCCGGCCGCTCACGGCCTGCGGCGCGAGGTCCTTGGAGTGGCAGCCCGGACATCGGGGAAGGGGCGGGTGAACGAGTTTCTCGCAGCTCCCGCACTGCAGGAAGCGCAGCCGCCCATCGCCGCCGCTGGTCCAGAAGAAACGGTTGCGGTCGCTCAGGGCCGGCAGGATGCGAAACGGTGCCTCGGCCTGTTCCAAGCGCTCCTCCCGAGCGGGAGCCATGCTATCGCAGGCCTACCAGCGGGTGGGGATCAGTAGCATCAGCAGCACGTTGGCCGCCAGGCAGGCCAGCGCGATCAGGAAGGTGTAGCCGACCACGTCCCCGAATCGGCGCCGCGTCACCGCCAGCATCGGCAGCGCCCAGAACGGCTGGATCAGGTTCGTGGTCGAGTCGCCGTAGGCGTAGGCGAGCACCACCGTCACGGTCGAGACGCCCAACGCGTCGGCCGCCGGTATCAGGTACGGCGCCTCGATCAGCCACTTTGAGCCCGCCGAGGGCACGAAAAGGTTCAGGAAGCCCGAGTAGAGGTAGACCACCAGGGGAAAACTGCGCTCGCTGGCGAAGCGGGCGAAGAGCTGCCCGAGCCAGCCCCCGAGCGGCGTGTTCTGCATCAGCCCGAAGATCCCGGCGTAGAACGGGAACTGAACGATGATGCCCCAGGCCGCGCCCACCCCGTCGCGGCACGCGCGCAGGAAGGCCAGCGGACTTCCGTGCAGCGCCAGGGCGGCCGCCAGGAAGACCGTGTTGTAGGCGTTGATCGTCCAGCTGGTGCCGAAGCCGCGCGTGGCGATCGCGTGGGCCAGCGGGTAGGCGAGCAGCGCGACCGCCAGCACGCTCCAGCCGCGGAAGGCGTCGATCCGCCCCGCGGGCGTGTCGGGCACGGGTTCCGGCTCGGGCGGGCGGGGCAGGATCGCCTCCACTTCCGCGGGCGTGGCGGTCTGCGCCCCGCGTCGCGGGTGCAGCGCCAGCGCGGCCGCCAGTCCGATGGCGCCCATCAGGACCGCGTAGAGCAGATTGAACGGATTGAAGAGCGTCTCGGTCACCGGGTAGAGACGGTCGACGATCGGCGGTCCGCTGCCCGGCTCCAGCAGCGGGTTGCCCGGCGTCGCCAGGATCAGCGGAGCGGAACTCGACAGTCCGCTCTGCCAGACCGTCCCCAGCCCCGCGTAGGCGGCCGCGATCACCACGCGCACGTCCGCGCGCGGGTTGTGCTTCAGGATGAACGGCACGAAAAGCGCGCAGGCCACCAGGCAGAACGCCCAGTTGAGGTAGCCCGCCAGCATCGAGGCCAGGCCGGCCAGCCCCACCGCCTGAAGCGGCTTGTTTGGGTCGGGCAGCGCGGCCAGGCGGTCGAGGAGCGAATAGACGGGCCGCGAGGAGACGCAGGCGTGGGCGGCGACCATGGCGATGCTGAACTGCATCGCCAGCTCGAGCAAGTTCCACAGCCCTTCGCCCCAGGCGAGCACGGCCTGCTCCAGCCCGGCCCCGGCGCCGAAGATCGCCAGCCCCAGCGCCAGCGCGGTCAGCGCCATGCACACCACCCAGGCGTCGGGCACCCAGCGCTCGGTGAAGCGCGACAGCGCCGCGCCGGTATCGCGCAGCGCGTCTAGGGTCGACACGGTCCGGGGTTCGCAGGAGGCATCAGGCCCCGCGGCGTTCGGCTCAAGCGGGCTCCAGGCTGCGGTTGTATTCTCCCCAATGCCGGCGCCCGGATTCAAGCGGAGGACAGCATGCAGGGTCTGATGCAGAACTGGCCGCTGCGGGTGTCGTCGATCATCGACCACGCCGCCCGCTATCACGGCGGGCGCGAGATCGTGACCCGCAGCCTCGAGGGGCCGATCCACCGCTATACCTACACCGATCTGAGACGGCGCGCGAAGCGCTTCGCCTCGGCGTCAAGTCAGCTGGACCTGCGGCCCGGCGACCGCGTCGGGACGCTGGCGTGGAACACCTACCGCCACCTCGAGACCTGGTACGGGCTGATGGGCGCGGGGCTGGTCTGCCACACGCTCAACCCGCGCCTGTTTCGCGACCAGCTCGCCTACATCGCTCGGCACGCCCGTGACCGTTACCTGCTGCTCGACGTCGGCTTCGTCGAGTTGGCCGAAGAGCTTCAGGACGCCTGTCCGGAAATCCGCGGATTCGTCCTGCTGACGGACCGCGCGCACATGCCGGCGACGCGCCTGCGCGGCGCCGTCTGCTACGAAGAACTGGTCGAAGCCGGCGACCCGGACTTCGAGTGGGTCCCGGTCGACGAGAACGCGGCCGCGGGTCTCTGCTACACGTCCGGCACCACGGGCAACCCGAAGGGGGTCGCCTATTCGCATCGCTCCAACGTCCTGCACGCGCTGGCCGTCAACGGCGGCGACGCGTTGGGCCTGCGCTGCACCGACAGCGTCCTGCCCGTCGTCCCCCTGTACCACGCGAACGCCTGGGCGCTGGCGTTCAGCGCTCCGATGGCCGGCGCCAAGCTGGTCCTGCCCGGGGATCGCCTGGACGGGCAGAGCCTGTACGAACTGATCGAAGCCGAGCAGGTCGATTTCACCGCGGCCGTGCCCACCGTCTGGCTGGCTCTGCTCGAGTATCTGGAGCGGGAACGGCTTCGCCTGAGCAGTCTGCGGCGCGTGGTGATCGGCGGTTCGGCGGTGCCGCAGGTGATGCTGGAGAAGTTCGAGCGCGACTACGGGGTCGAAGTCGTGCACGGCTGGGGGATGACCGAGATGAGCCCGCTGGGGACCCTGGCGACCCTCAAGCCGGAACTGCTCGACGCCGAGCCGGAGGAGAGGCTGCGCACCAAGCTGAAGCAGGGCCGGCCGATCTTCAGCGTCGACATGAAGATCGTCGACGACGCTGGCAAGGAGCTGCCCTGGGATGGCGAGTCGTTCGGACATCTGTGGGTGCGGGGGCCCGGGGTCGTGGACTCCTACCTGGGAGGAGAGGGCGGCCGGATCCTCGACGACGAGGGTTTCTTCCACACCGGGGACGTTGCGACGATCGATGCCCAGGGCTACATGCACATCACCGACCGCTCCAAGGACGTGATCAAGTCGGGGGGAGAGTGGATCTCATCGATCGAGCTGGAGAACGCCGCGGTGGGACATCCCGACGTCGCGGAGGCGGCCGTGATCGGGGTCGCGCACGCCAAGTGGGACGAGCGGCCGCTGCTGATCGCCGTGCCCCGCGAGGGCCGCTCGCCCGACCCGCGGGATCTGCTCGACTTCCTGCGGGGCAAGGTCGCCAAGTGGTGGCTGCCCGACGCCGTGGTCTTCGTCGACGAGATCCCGCACACCGCGACCGGCAAGATCCAGAAACAGGCCCTGCGCGAGCGCTTCGAGGAATTCCGTCTCCCGGAGGATTCGGGAGACTGATCCCACCGCACCGGGAGCGGGAACGGTCCGGGCCGCCGGCGGCGGTGGCGCCGGTCGGGGGCTCCGTCCTCGAGGCGCCAGCGGCAGCGTGAGCGGGGCCCGCCGCGCCGTTCTCTTCGCCGGCCCCGCAATGGGGCTGGCGCTGGCCTTCGTCCTGGTCGGCGCGGGTATGGAACGGCCCGCTGCCGCCGTGGCGGGAATCACGCTGTGGACGGCGAGCTGGTGGGTGCTGGAGCCGATTCCCATTCCCGCCACCTCTCTGATCCCGTTCGCGGCCCTGCCGCTGGCGGGCGTGCTCCCTCACCAGGAAGTAGCGACGGCCTACGGACACCATCTGATCCTGCTGCTCCTGGGCGGCTTCATTCTGTCCGCGGCGATGGAGAGCAGCGGCTCCCACCGGCGCGTTGCGCTGATGATGGTGCGGCTCTTCGGCGGCTCGAACGCGCCGCGCCTGGTGCTCGGGTTCATGGTGGCCTCCGCGGTGCTGTCGATGTGGATCTCCAACACCGCGACGACCCTGATGCTCCTGCCCGTTGCGCTCGCCGTGCTGGACCAGGTGGGCGAAGAACGCCCGCGCCTGGCGCCGCCGCTGCTGCTCGGGATCGCGTTCGCCGCCAACCTCGGCGGAGTCGGCACGCCCGTCGGCACCCCGCCGAACGTCATCTTCATGGCCAACTACGAACAGGCGACGGGCGAGAGCTGGAGCTTCTTGCGCTGGATGTCGATCGGGGTGCCGGTGGTCGCGCTCTTCCTGCCCCTGATGTGGCTGAGGCTGGTCCGGGGCCTGCGTCTGCGCCAGGAACTGAGCGTTCCGCATCCGGGGCCATGGAGCACCGCCGAAGTGCGGGTGCTGACGATCTTCGCGGTGACCGGCCTGCTCTGGGTCACCCGCGGCGAGCCCTTCGGCGGCTGGAACGCCCTGATCCAGGCGCTATGGGGAATCGAGTTCGCGGGCCGGGCCACGCTGATCGGCGACAGCACGGTCGCGCTGGCGATGGTGGTGGTGGTCTTCCTGACCTCGGACGGGCACGGCAAGCCGATCCTGACCTGGGAGAGGGCCGTCAAGGTCCCCTGGGGACTGCTGCTGCTCTTCGGCGGCGGGATGGCGATCGGAAAGGGCTTCGTGGCCTCGGGACTGAGCGAAGACATCGGGGCGCTGCTGCAGGGCCTGACGTCCTTGCACGTGGTGCTGATGATCGCGGGGCTGTGTCTGGTGGTCACTTTCCTGACGGAGGTGACCAGCAACACCGCGACCACCAACATCCTGATGCCCATCCTCGCGGCGGGGGCCGTCGCCGCGCAGGTTCCGCCCTACCTGCTGATGGTCCCGGCGGCGCTCAGCGCGAGCTGCGCGTTCATGCTGCCGGTGGCGACCGCCCCCAACGCGATCGTCTTCGGCACCGGAGAGGTCGAAACCCGCCGCATGATGCGCGAAGGCCTCCTGCTCAACCTGATCGGCGCCGCCGCGATCACCGGTGTCTGCTACTGGAGCCTGGGATGAAAAGGGACGTTCGAAGCCGGCTTGCCGGGCTCGGATTTTGGGCGGGCGCGTTGCCGGTACTCTGGCTTGCGGTCGCCCCGCCGGCCTCGGCCGAGAGCGAGCGGCATTCCGACCACGAGGAGCATTCCAGTTCGGAAGCGCACGCGGGGCACGAGGACCATCACCACGCCAGCTCGGACCACCTGCGGGGCTTGATCGAAGAGATCAGCGTCACGGCCCGCAAGAAGTCGAGCGCCGAGGCGGTTCAGGACGTGCCCGTGTCCGTGTCGGCCTTTTCCGGAGACAAGGTCGAGGCCATGTTCGCCGTCAACCTGACGGACGTCGGCCTGCACACGCCCAACGCCAATCTGGCCCCCATGGCGACCGCGCGCGCCGTGGCCAATTTCGTCATCCGCGGGATGGGCACCGTCGGTCAGAGCATTCCCTCGGCGGATCCGGCCGTCGGAGTGGTCATGGACGGGATCTCCTACGGCACGATCTACGGCGTCGTCACCGACCTGTTCGATCTGGAGGCCATCGAGGTCCTGCGCGGGCCGCAGGGCACCCTGTTCGGCCGCAACGCGACCGCCGGAGTGGTCTCGATGCGCTCCACGCGCCCCGGAGAGGAGTTCGAAGGCAAGCTCCGGGCCACGCTGGGCTCGCATCGAAACCAGGGCCTCGCCGCGACGTTCGGCGGCCCGCTGAGCGACGAGTGGGGCGCCAAGCTGGCCGTCCTGTACGAGGGCCGCGACGGCTATTGGAAGAACCGGAACCTCGGCGGGAGGCAGGGAAGCACGCGTTCGCTGCTCGTGAGGCCCGCGCTGACCTGGCGACGGGATCTCTTCGACGCCGGCCTGATCCTGGAGTACGGCCGCATGGCGGGGGACGGGGTGGGCGTGCGGGCCTTCGAGTACGCCGGGGAGCCGGTCCTCGATCCCTACGCCTCCCGGGATTCGGTCCAACACTTGAAGGGCGACGACGATCTGGAGTGGATCAACGCCGTGCTGGAAGCCAACCTGGAACTCTGGGACGGCGAGCTGACCACCGTGCTCGGTTACCGGGACCTGAAACAGCGGTTCTCCGCCGACATCGCCGGTTACCTGGAGAACTGGGCGGTCTTCGCGGACGGGACGCGGCTGGATTCGGATCAGATCAGCCTCGAAGTCCGCTGGGGCGGCAATCCGATCGGAGGAGTCAGTCTGACGGCGGGTCTGTATCTGTTCGAGCAGGAGTACACCTACGCCGAGCGCCGCATTCTGCTCGCGGTCACGGATCGGCGCGGCTCTTCGAACCTGGAGCACGGCACTCAGGGAGTCTTTGCCCAGGCCGATTTCGGCTTGGGCGATCGGCTGACCCTGACGCTGGGAGGGCGCTACACCTGGGAGGACAAGGACGCAGAGATCGGACTGATCGGCGACCCCGGCGCGACCGGCGACTGCGCGACCCGTGGCCCGCCCTTCGAGACGGGGGAGCCCCGACTGCGCGACTGCAGGCCGGTGCTGGTGGACGGCGAAAGCTGGAGCAATTTCACGCCCAGGGTGGGACTCGCCTGGGACTGGAGCGACGACCTGCTGGCGTTCGCCGGCTACAGCCGCGGCTTCCGCAGCGGCGGCTACAACGTCCGCTTCTCGGATCTGAGCTACGTCGGTTCCGCTCCCCAGTCCGCTCCCGGACCCTACGACGAAGAAGTGGTCGACGCTTTCGAGATCGGCCTCAAATCGACCCTGCTCGACGGCCACGCCCGCCTGAACGTCTCCGCTTTCCACAACGAGTACGACGACCTGCAGCGAACCGTGTTCGATCAATCGGGGGTCCAGGAGATTCTCAACGCGGCCAGCGCCACCATCCGCGGACTGGAGGTCGAGGGCATGCTGGCCCTGGCCGAACGCTGGGTGTTCGAGGCCTCGGCCGGCTGGTTGGACGCCAGCTACGACGATTTCGAGGCCGTTACGAGCACGACCGGCAAGAGCGCCTCGAGCCTGGGTTTTGCGATGGCGCCGGAGTTCACGGCCAGCCTGGCCGCGACCTACGACATGCACCTGCCCGGCGGGGGCGCGCTCATCTGGCGCCTCTCCTGGTCCTACGTGTCCGAGTTGTGGACCGACGACCGGAACACGATCGAGGCGGAGGAATATCGCCTGCTGGACGCCAGCGTGACCTTCCTCGACGAGCCGGGCCGCTGGAAGCTGGCGCTCTTCGGCCGCAACCTGACCGACGAGATCTACTTCCATTTCGGCTCGGCGGCGCTCCAGCACCGCTTCTTCTGGCTCACCCCGCCCCGGACCTGGGGCGTCGAACTGACCTGGGAGCTCTGAAACCGCCTCGCACGGCAGAAACCCGGCCGCTCGCCGGGGCGGGACCGGCGCGGGTACGCGGAGTTCAGAGGCGCCAGACCAGCAGGGCCTGGGCGACGCTCTCGTCCGTGTCCGCGTCGCCCAGCTTGTTCCGCCAGTACTGGTATTCGATCCCGAGGAAGAGCCGGTCCGCCCGATCGAAGAGCAGTTGGCCGAGGTCGAGGCGGAGCTGGGGCTGGGCGAGGACCCAGGACGCCCGCCGGCCCCCGGCGTCGTGGCCGGCGCCGCGGATGTACTCGACGTGTCCTTCGAGGCTGAAGCGGGCAGCGCCGAGTTCGAAGGGCAACGCCCAGTTGAAGTCGATCTGGTAGGCGTCGTCTTCGTCGGGTCCGGGGCTCGATCCCTGGAGGTAGCCCGAAACGTCCAGGTTGGCGAAGGCGAAGCCCGGCAGGTCGAGCGCGATTCGCACGCCCGGGAGCCAGTAGATCCGTTCGGCCTGCCCGGCGACGTTGATCCCGGCGATCAGGCCGATG
>JAGWBS010000032.1:41586-68385 GCA_021295775.1 Pseudomonadota bacterium
AACGGCCGGCCGCTCAGCTTTCCCAGGCTGAGGCTGGGATACCACTCTCCGTACCACTGATTCCCGCCGCCGAGGGTGTCGATGTGATCGACGAACAGGAAGCTCTCGCCGTACTTCCAGCCGCCGGCGTGCTGCAGGGTCACGATGGCGGTGTCCCGGTCGCGGCCGCCGGCGGCGTAGGGCTGGGCCAGGCGCCCGCGCTGGACGTGCACCTCGGCGACGCTCCAGCTACCGGAGTCCGAGCTCCGAGCCGTCGCCGGCAGCGTCAGGGCCAGGACCGCGGCGGCGGAGGCCACCAGGCGGCGCAGCGCCCCGTCCCGGGACGGGAGTGCGATTGCGCTGTCGGGCCGGCCGCCCAGCGGAGCGCTCAGCGCGTGTGGTCGCGCGTCTGCCGGACGTGCTCCTCGGGGTCTTCGACCATCCCGGCGCCCGAGTCGTCGAAGGGCGTCGAGAACGCCGTGGCCATCTGCTTCATGATGTCGCCGATGGTGGCGTAGCCGGTCGCGTAGTCCGACGGGGTCTTGCCGCCTCCGCCGCGCTTCGGCGACAGGTCGACGTGCTCCGCCTGGGCGCGCAGCGCGCCCACCGTCGCCCGCTCGCGCGGCACGTGGACGAACGGGTCGTACTGGAAGTGACGCATGGCGTTGAGGTGGGTGATCCGGTCGATGTCCGCGTCGGGCAGCCCTTCCAGCGAGCGCCACAGGGTTTCGGGAGCCCGCGGCCAGGTGGTGTCGGAGTGCGGGTAGTCGCACTCCCAGGTGATGTTCTCGATCCCGATCAGGTCGCGGTTGCGCACGCCCACCAAGTCGTCGATGAAGCAGGTCACGATGTGCTCGCGGAAGACGTCGCTGGGCTTCTGGTCGCCGAAGCTCTGCAGGGTCCAGTGGCGGTGGTGATCGTAGACGTAGTCGGCGCGCTCCAGGAAGTACGGGATCCAGCCGGTGCCGCCCTCGGACAGCGCGATCTTGAGATTGGAGTAGCGCCGCAGGAAGGTCGAGAACGTCAGCTCGGTGGCGCAGTTGTACAGGCTGATGGGCGTCGAGGCGATCATGATCTCGACCGGCGCCGACGGGTCCTGCAGGCTCATGCCCGTGCCGGAGCCGATGTGGATGCAGACGATCGTTCCGTTCTCGTCGCAGGCCTGCCAGAACGGCTCCCAGTAGTCGCTGTGCAGGCTCGGGTAGCCCAGTCCGCCCGGGGTGTCGGGGAAGGTCGTGGCATGGCAGCCCTTGCGGGCCACGCGCCGGACCTCTTCGGCCATCTGCTTGGGATCCCACATGATCGGCAGCGCCAGCGGAATGAAGCGCCCCGGATAGGCGCCGCACCAGCCGTCGATGTGCCAGTCGTTGTAGGCCTGGATCATCGCCAGGGCCATTTCCTTGTCGTCCTGCTTGGCGAAGAGTTCGCCGACGAAGCCCGGCACCGAGCCGAAGCAGAGCGAGCCGAGAACGCCGTTGGCGTTCATGTCGGCGATGCGCGCGTCGACGTCGTAGCAGCCCTCGCGCAACTGGGACAGAGCCGTGGGCTCCATCCCGTACTCCACCGGCGGGCGCCCGGCGACCGCGTTGAGGCCGACGTGGGGGATCTGCCGGCCCTCTAACACCCAGACGTCTCTGCCGGGGGACTTGTGGACCAGGCGCGGCGCGCGCTCGCGCCACTTCGCGGGCAGACGGTCGTCCCACATGTCCGGGGGTTCGCAGACGTGGTCGTCCACGCTGACCAGAACCATGTCGTCGATCTGCACGCGCGCCTCCCGGGGTGGTTCCGCCCCCGAGTATACTGGCGCCCGCTTCGACTGGAACCCGGAGGAGCGCATGTCCCTCGATCCCGACCAGCGGCTCATCTCCGCGGACGACCACCTCGACATCCACGCGATGCCGCCCGAGACCTGGAGCGAGCGACTTTCCTCGGAGTGGCGCGAGCGCGGCCCGCAGGTGCGCGACACGGACGACGGCCCCTACTGGTTCGTCGAAGGCCGTCCGCTGAGCCCCAGCGGGCGCAAGGCCAAGGGCTATCTGTCGGCCGACGACCACGGCTTGCGGCCGGGCAACCCCGAACAGCGGCTCGAGGACCTGGACCGCGACGGGGTGTACGCGCAGGTGATCTACGGACCGACCACTACCCAGCTCCGGATCGACGACCCCGAACTCCACGCGGTCTGCGCGCTCGCCTACAACGACTGGGCGGCGGAGTTCAACGCCCGCTCGCAGGGCCGGCTGATCGCGCTGCCCGACCTGCCGTCCATCACACCCGATTCGGCGGCCGAAGCGCTGCAGCGCGTAGCGAAGCTCGGCCACCGGGGGGCGATCCTGAGCAATCACGTGGGTCGCGGCGATCCGATCTTCGAGGATTCCTGGGAGCGTTTCTGGGACGCCGCCGCCGACGTCGACCTGCCCATCCACGTTCACCTCAGCGGCGGAAACCACAGCCTGAAGCCCCAGCTCGGCTCCTGGCGGATGGCGGCCTTCGTATCGGTGGTGCCGATGCAGCTCGACGAGACGCTGGCCGGGATCGTCTTTTCGGGGGTGCTCGAAAAGCGCCCGGGTCTGAAGTTCGTGATGGGCGAGGCGGGCCTGGGCTGGATCCCCTACGTGATCGAGCGGCTGGACCACGAGCTGCACAAGTACGGCTCGACCTTCACCGACCATCGCCTGCAGATGCTGCCCAGCGAGATCTTCGCGCGTCAGGTCTACACCACCTACGAAGACGAGAAGGTCGGCGTGGAACTGATCCCGCGCATCGGCGCCGACAACGTGATGTGGGCCTCCGACTACCCGCACGGCGACAGCACCTGGCCGCACTCGCGCAGCTCCATCGGCGAGTCGCCCTTGTCCGCCCACGGCCCGGAAGTGGTGCGCAAGGTTTGCTGCGACAACGCGGCGCGGGTCTACGGGATCGCGTAGGGCCGTGGACGACCCCGCACGCGACGGCGAGTGGCGCGCCTCGGCGGAGGCGCTCGCCGCTGAGCTGCGCGAGCTGCTCGCCGCGTTCAACACCAACGGCCCGCCGGCCGCGGCGCTGGCGGAGGCGCTGGAATTGGCCCGTTCGCTGCGCGCCCGGCTCGAAGGCCCGCCGCGCCCGCGCTGGTACCAGAGCGACGACGTCAAGCGCCCGGCCTACGCCGACATGAGCCCGGTCCGCGGCCGGCTCAACCCGGTCGCCCCGCCGTTGCGCATCGAGGTACTGGAGCGCGACCCGGCCCGGCTGCGGGTGGAGGGACGCGCCCGACTGAGTCTGGCCTACGAGGCTCCCCCGCGCGGCGCCCACGGCGGCTGGGTCGCGGCGCTCTTCGACGACCTGCTCTCGTCGGTGCAGGGCCTGAGCCCCGTTCCCGGCTACACGCGCTCGCTCGAAGTCCGCTTCCGGGCGGTCACACCGCTGGAGCGCGAGTTGCGCCTGGAGGCCTGGCTCGAAAGCGAAAGCGGCCGGGAACTGCGGATCAAGGGCGAGTGCTACGCGGGCGAAAAGCTCACCGCCGAAGCCGAAGCGGTCTTCGTCAAGGCGGCCCTCGGCGAGGAGCGTCAGGTCGAGTAATCCGACCCGGGAGGAGAACCCGTCCCCGGCCGGCCGGACCGGAGGGTTCGATTGGGCGAACGCGGACGGACGGTGCAGCGCTCGCCGCGGTTTCCGCGGATATCGAAGAGAGGGAGAGCGAAGGTGGGAATCGAGCTGACGGCGGACGAGACCTGGGAGTTTCTGGAGCGGGGACACACCGCGATCTTCACCAGCCTGCGCCGCGACGGCCGGCCGGTCGCGCTGCCGGTCTGGTACGCGGTGCTCGATCGCTGCCTCTACGTGCGCGGCCCCTCGCACACCCGCAAGTTCGAACGGGTACGCCGGGACGACCGGGTGTCGTTGCTGGTGGAGAGCGGCGAGGCCTGGAAGGAGCTCAAGGCGGTGCACGTCTCGGGTCGCGCCCGGATCGTGGAAGACCCGGACATCGTGCAGCGCGTCGGAGAGCACCTCGAGGAGAAGTACCGCCGCTTCCGGACCGAGTCCCGCCGGATGCCCGGCGCCTCCCAGCGTCACTACGGCAGCGGCACCACGCTGCTGCGCATCGAGCCCGAGGAGTGGATCAGCTGGGACAACGCCAAGCTGCGCCTGCGTCGCTGACGCTGGGGTATGCTCGCGCCGTGGACCTGGGCTACGGACCGGAGCACGAAGCCTTCCGCGCGGAAGTCCGCGAATTCCTGGAGTCGGAGTGGGGACGCGACGGCGCCCCAGCCGAGCCCGAACGGGAGCGGCGCGAGTCCGAATTCCGCCGCAAGGCCACCGGGCGCGGCTATCTGAACCGCGGCGTGCCGCGCCGCTACGGCGGTTCCGAGCAGACCCCCGACGTGCTCCGCGCCCAGATCATCCGCGAGGAGTTCGGCCGGGCGCGCGCCCCGCTCGAGGTGCCCGGCGCGGGCATGATGATGGTCGTCCCCACGCTGCTCGAGTGTGGCGCGGAGTGGCAGAAGGAACACTTCATCCCGCCGACGGTGGCGGGCGAGTACCGCTGGGCGCAGGGCTACAGCGAGCCGGGTGCGGGCAGCGATCTGGCGTCCCTGAAGACCCGCGCCGAGCGGGTTGGCGACGAATGGACGATCCACGGCCAGAAAATCTGGACCAGCTACGCCCGCGAGGCCGACTACTTTTTCATGCTCGTCCGGACCGAACCGGACGCGCCCAAGCACGCCGGGATTTCCTACCTGCTCGTCCCCGCCGACCAGCCGGGCATCGAAATCCAGCCCCTGAAGCAGATCACCGGCGAGTCGCAGTTCAACCAGGTCTTCTTCGACGGCGCGCGCACGCCCGCGGACTGGATCGTCGGCGAGCGCGGTCAGGGCTGGCAGGTCTCGCGGACGACGCTCCGGCACGAGCGCGGCCACATCGGCGGCGCCGACCGTTCGCTCCAGCTCTGGAACAGCCTGATGCGCCTGGCGGGCCGGTCGCGCTGCGGCGACTCTCCCGCGCTGGACGACCCGCGCATCCGCGATCTCATGGTCCAGGTGCTGGGCTATCTGCGCGCCCAGGAATACTCGGGCTTCACCCTGCTCACGCGCGCCGCGCGCGGGCAGGAAGCGGGCCTGCTGGAGACGACGAGCAAGCTGCAATACAGCCGGATCGCCGCGCTGATTTCGAAGCTCGCGCTTCAGCTCATCGGGGACTCCAGTCTGCTGGCGCCGGGCCTGCAGCCGGAGCGCGGCGACGAACGCTGGCTGAACCAGTTCATGGGATCGCTGGGCATGGCGATCGCGGGGGGGACTTCGAACATCCAGCGCAACCTCGTCGCCGAGCGTGGTCTGGGCCTGCCCCGCGACGCCCCCGTTCGGGGCGAGCCGAGCGCCGCGGAGTGAACTTCGACCTGTCCGAAGAGCAGCGCCTGCTGCAGGACGGCGTCGACCGGCTGCTGCGGGAGGAGCTGCCCGCCCCGCGCCTGCGCGAGGCCTTCGACGGCGACGCCGCTTTCGACGCCACGCTCTGGAACCGACTCTGCGAGCAGGGCGCCTGCGGGCTGCACCTGCCCGAGGCTCTCGGGGGCGCGGGACTGGAGTTGCTGGAGTTGGCGCTGGTCGCGGAGCGACTGGGCTACGCGGCCGCGCCGGTGCCGTTCTGGGGGCACGCGCTGGCGGGGCTGGCGATCGACCTCGGGGGGAGCGAAGCCCAGAAACGCCGCTGGCTGCCGCGGCTGGCGGCCGGCGACGTCCTGACCAGCGTGGCCTGGGCCGAGACCGACTCCCGCTGGCAGCCCGAGCAGTGGAGCCTTCCGCCGGGCCCGTCGCTTTCGGGCGTCAAGGAGTTCGTCCCCGCCGGCCGCGAAGCCGATCTGCTCCTGGTGGGCCTGGCCGGCGGCGAGCTGGCCCTGGTCGAAACCGCGGACGGCGGCGTGGCGGCGGAGCCCGTCGAAGCCATCGACCGCACCCGCCGGCTGGATCGCGTCCGTTTCGAAGCCGCGCGCGCCGACCCCCTGCCCGCGGGCGCCGCCGTCTCGAGCCGGGTGCGCGACGCCGGGCTGGTGCTGCTGGCGGCGGACGCCTTCGGGGGCGCCTCGCGCTGCCTCGAACTGGCCGTGGACTATGCCCAGACGCGCGAGCAGTTCGGGGTCACGATCGCCCATTTCCAGGCGGTCAAGCACCAGCTCGCGAACCTGGCGGTCGAAGTCGAGCCCGCGCGCTCCCTGTTCTGGTACGCCGCACACGTCTTCGACCGGCGCCCCGCCGAGGCGCCCGCCTCGGCCGCGCTCGCCAAGGCGCATCTCTGCGACGTCTTCGTGCACGCCGCGCGCGAGACCGTCGAAGTCCACGGAGGCTTCGGCTACACCTGGGAGTGCGACGTGCAGTTCTGGCTCAAACGCGCCGTCTTCGACCGCGCCGTGCTGGGCGACCCGGACCTGCACCGGGCGCGCACCGCCGAGCTGCTGGACTGGGGGAGCGGATAGCCTGGCCCGAGCCGACGGGGAGCAGGTCGGGCTCGGGACCGATGGCGCGGACCGGCGAGAGCGCGCGCAGGACGCATCCCGCCGGCGTTTCCGCGGCGCCGGGCTCCGGCGGGTCTATTCGAACAGCGCCCGCACCTCGGGCTGGCTGACTTTCAGCGAGGGCGTGCGGGGCAGGGCGGAGACGATTCGCAGCCGGGTCGGAACCTGGTAGCCGGCGAGGCGCTCCCGGGCGAACTCGAGCAGGCTCTCGGGAGCGACCGGGGCGGCCGCCGGATCCAGAACGACGGCGGCCACGGGCACCTGTCCCAGGCGCTCGTCCGGCAGGCCCACGACCGAGACCTCGCGCACCGCGGGGTGCCGTTCGATCGCCTCGGCCACCTCCGCCGGCTCGATCTTGAAGCCGCCGCGCAGGATGGCGGCGTCGGAGCGGCCGTGGATCCACAGGAATTCGTCCGCGTCGAGCGTCGCGACATCGGTCGTGCGCACCCACTCGTCGCTGCCGAGTTGGCTGGAGCGGACTTCGAGCAGCCCCGTTTCCCCCGCGGGCAGCGGCTGGAAGCTTTCCGGGTCGACCACTCGGAGCTGCGTTCCGGGGTGCGCCCGCCCGGCGCTGCCCTGCTTGCGCTCCCACCACTCGCGATGGTCCGGAAGCGTCCAGCCGGCCACGCCCCCCGCGAACTCGGTCGCTCCGTACGAGACCAGCACGGGAATGCCGTAGAGCTTCTGGAATTCGATCTGACGCTCCAGCGGCAGGGGCGCCGTCCCGCACACGATCGCCTTCAGGCTGGAAAGGTCGGCGGGATCGACGTTCGCGTCGAGCACCATCTTGAGCGCCGCGGGGACCAGGCTGGCGGTTCGGGGCCGGTGGCGGCGGACGATCTCGAGCCAGGCGTCGAGGCGAAAGCGCTCCATCAGCACGATCTTGCGTCCCTGCGCCAGGTTGAGCAGCGAGCGCCACAGGCCGCTCACGTGCACCAGCGGGGCGTTCACGATCGCGGTGCCGCTGCGCAGCGCGAGCGGCGCGGAAGCGTCGCGGCGTTCGTAGTGCAGCGCGCCCGTGATCGACTGGTCGAGGGAGGCGTAGAGCAGCGCGATGCGCTTGGGCGGGCCGGTGGTGCCGCTGGTCAGCATCTCCACCGCGACCCCCGGCATGGGATCGTGATGCGGACCCGCCCCGGGCTCATCGAGACCCGCGACTCGCCGCAGCGGATCGCCGCTGTCGCCCGTCAGCTCCAGGCCCAGGCTGCCGGCCTCCGCCGCCGCGCTTCGCAGCGGATCGATCCGCCATTCTCGGGCGGCTCCGACCAGCGCGGGCAGGCGCAGCCGGCGCACTTCGCCGGCCAGCCTCTCGGCGCCCTGGATCGGATTGAGCGTGACCACGCAGCGCTGCGTCGCCAGCAGGCCCAGCAGGGCTCCGACGGTTCCCGGGCCGTTGCGCAGCAGCACCCCGACCGCCGCGTTGCTTCCGATGCCCGCGCGCGTCAGCTCGGCGTCGAGCGCCGTGCCCAGTTCCGCCAGCTCGCCCCACGAGTGCCAGCGGCCCTCGAACTCGACGGCGGGGGCGGAAGGGTCGATGGACCAGACCGCGCGAATGCTCTCGGAAAGGCTCATTCGAACGCGCCGCAGCCTAGCACGGCCCCCCGGCCGGGTTTGAATCGCATCTTGGGCGGTGACAGAATCGGCCGGCCCGATCCGAGGGAGAGAAATGCCGAGCGAAGCGCGCAAGCCGCGGCCCCAGCCGCGCATCACCGACGAGGGCGTGGAGCGCCTGCGGCAGCGCATCGGCGTACCCGAGCCGCACCCCACGCCGCCGCACTTCCGCTGCCCCAACGAGGACATTTTCCGCAACTGGGCGTACTCGATCGGCGACGACAACCCGCTGTACTGCGAGCCCGACTACGCCGCCGGAACGCGCTGGCAGGGCTTGATCGCCCACCCCGCGTTCGTCGGCGGCGATACGCTGATCGGCCTCGACGAGGTCCCCGAAGTCCCGCCCGACAAGCGGGAGCTGATGCGCGGCGACCCGCTGCGCGGCGTGCACGCCTTCTACTCCGGCAGCGCGCGCGAGTGGTGGCGTCCGCTGCGGCCCCAGCGCACGGTCTATCGCCGCAACGCGCTGGTCGGGGTGCTGGACAAGCAGAGCCGGTTCGCCAAGCGCGCGATCCACGAGTGGACCGCCCAGGTGTTCCGCGACGACCGGGACGAGGTGCTCTCGACTCAGAACCGGCTGATGATCCGCACCGAGCGGGACACGGCCCGCAAGCAGAAGAAGTACGACTCGATCGCGATCGAGCCCTACACTCCGGAGCAGCTCGAGGAGATCGACCTGCAATACGCCCGGGAGGAGCCCCGCGGCGCCGAACCCCGCTACTGGGAGGACGTGAGCGAGGGCGACCCGATCGGTCCCCGGGTCAAGGGGCCGCTGACCGTCACCGACATGATCTGCTACCACGTCGGCGTGGGCATGGGCCTGTACGGCGTGCGCGCGCTGCGCCTGGGCTTCAAGAACCGCCAGCGCATCCCGCGCTTCTACGAGCCCGACGATCTGAACGTCCCGGACGTCCTGCAGCGCTGCCACTGGGACCCCGCCTACGCGCGCCTGGCCGGCAACCCATCCACCTACGACTACGGGCGCATGCGCGAGACCTGGCTGGTCCACCTGTGCACCGACTGGATGGGCGACGACGCCTGGCTGTGGAAGCTCGACGCGGAGTTCCGGCTGTTCAACTACGTGGGCGACACGCACTGGATGCGCGGCACGGTGACGCGCAAGTACCTGGCCGAGGGCGGCCGGCCCGCCGTCGACCTGGACGTATCGGGCACCAACCAGCGCGGCGAGCTGACCACGCCGGGGCACGCCACGATCCTGCTGCCCAGCCGCGAACACGGCCCGGTTCGCCTGCCCGACCCGCCGGGCGAGGCGCGCGATCTGGACAGTCTGCTGCACGCCATGGCGGAACGCTTCGACCGGGAGTGAGGGACACATGCCGATACGATTCGCACTCGCGCTGCTGCTGACGGCCGCGCTTCTACCCGCGGCCGCGAGCGCCCAGCAGGACTTCTCGGCCGTCGAGATCACGACCGTCGACCTGGGCGACGGCCTGGCCATGCTCCAGGGAGCGGGCGGAAACATCGGTGTGTCCGCCGGCGCGGACGGGGTGATCCTGATCGACGATCAGTTCGCCCCGCTGACCGAGAAGATCCGGGCCGCGGTGGGAAAACTGAGCGACAAGCCGATCCGCTTCGTGCTCAACACGCACTGGCACTCCGACCACACCGGCGGCAACGAGAACCTGGGCCGCGCGGGGGCGCTGATCGCCGCCCACGCCAACGTGCGCGTGCGCATGGGCAGCGAACAGTTCATGGCCGCCATGGGCCGGCGCTTCCCGCCTTCGCCCCCGGCCGCGCTGCCGGTCGTCACCTATGAGCAAGGCGTCGTCTTCCACCTCAATGGCCACGCCATCCGTGCGATCTCCGTCGGCCCCGCCCACACCGACGGCGACTCGATCGTGCACTTCGAACGCGCCGACCTGATCCACACGGGAGACACCTACTTCGCGGAGATGTACCCGTTCTTCGACTCTTCCAGCGGTGGCAGCATCGACGGCATGATCGCCGCGGCCGACGCGATCCTGGAGCTGGCGGGCCCGGCCACGCGCATCATCCCGGGACACGGGCCGCTTTCCGACCGCGCCGGGCTGGCGGCGGCCCGCGAGATGCTGGCGACCGTCCGGCAGCGGGTGAGCGCGGCCATCGCCGCCGGCCGGGACCGCGACGCCGTCGTCGCTGCCGGACACACGGCGGAGTTCGACGCCCGCTTCGGCGCCGGCCAGCCCGCCGAGCGCTTCGTGAGGCTGGTCTACGACAGTCTGAAAGGGAACTGAGTCCGACGTGTCCGACGTTCGCGCGATGGTGCAGACGGGCGTGGGCGAGCTGACCCTGGAGCGTTTTCCGGCTCCCGCCACCGGCGAGGACGACGGGCTGCTGCGGGTCGAGGCCTGCGGCATCTGCGGCACCGACGTCGAGACCCTGGGCGGGGACTTTCCGCTGGCCGCGCCCGTGATCCCCGGGCACGAGCCGGTCGGGATCGTCGAACGCGTCGGCCCGCGCGCGGCCGCCCGCTGGGGCGTCGAGTCGGGCGACCGCGTGGCGGTGCAGTCGGACTTCGGCTGCGGGCGCTGCCGGGGCTGCCTGAACGGCCAGAGCTGCGACGTCCAGCCCGGCACCTACGGCTTCATGCCGACCCGCGCCCGGCCCGGGCTCTGGGGCGGCTACGCCGAGGCCATGTACCTCGCCCCGGGATCCGTGCTGCACAAATTCTCGGCCGAGACTCCCGCGCGCATCGCCGCGCTGTACAACCCGCTGGGCGCGGGCTTCGCCTGGGCGCAGGCCGCCACCGGACTGGCCTACGGCGACACGCTGGCGGTGCTCGGCCCGGGCCAGCGCGGACTGGCCTGCGTGATCGCGGCCCGCACCTGCGGCGCGGGCCGGATCTTCGTCACCGGCCTCGGCAGCCGCGACGCGCACAAGCTGGAGCTGGCGCTCGAGCTGGGCGCAGATGTGGCGATCGACGTCGAGCGCGAGGACGCCGTCGAGCGGGTCCGCGCCGAGACCGCCGGGCAGGGGGTCGACGCGGTGGTCGACACCACTCCGCACGCCACCCGTCCGGTGATCGAGTCGGTCCAGATCGCGCGTCCCGGCGGCACGATCGTGCTGGCGGGCATCAAGGGCCGCAACAAGGTCGACGGTTTTCCCTCCGACGACGTGGCCATGCGCTACCAGACCATACGGGGCGTGCGCTCGGTCGACTACCACTCCTTCCGGCGCGCGGTGCGCCTGATCGAATCGGGCACGGTGCCGGTCGAACGGCTGCACACCCACGAGTTCCCGCTGGAGCAGGCCGCCCGCGCCGTGCGCACGCTCTCGGGCGAGACCGGGACCGGCGCCATCAGCATCACCATCGAGCCCGGCCTGTAGGCCGCCCGCATCCGCTGGCACCGGAACGCGCTCCGGGGTGCGGGATGCCGGCTCCGCGGGGCCCCCCGGAAGCGCCCTATAATCGGGCCGGCATGCAGCTTCGCTACTCCGAGCGCGACGAGAAGTTCCGCCGCGAGTTCCGCGCCTGGCTGGCCGAAGAGGTGCCGCGCTACGGGGATCCGCCGCCGCCGGGCGACTGGCCCGCGCGCCGCGACTACGACTGCGGCTGGCAGCGGCGCATGTACGCCGCGGGCTTCGCCGGCGTCGGCTGGCCGGCGGAATACGGAGGGCGCGGGGCGACCCTGACCGAGCAGCTCGTCTACTACGAGGAGATCTCGCGCTCCGGCGCTCCCTACATCGGCGCGAACTTCATCGGAATGATGCACGCGGGCCCGACCCTGATGGAGGAGGGCAGCGAGGAGCAGAAGGCCGCCCACATCCCCGGCATCCTGCGCGGCGAGGAGGTCTGGTGCCAGGGCTTCTCCGAGCCCTCCGCGGGCTCCGATCTGGCCTCGCTGCGCACCCGCGCCCGGCGCGACGGCGACGACTACGTGGTCGACGGCCACAAGATCTGGACCACCCGCGGGCAGATCGCCGACTACTGCGAGATGCTGGTGCGCACCGATCCGGAGGCGCCCAAGCACCGCGGAATCAGTTGGCTGATCATGCCGATGGACGCGGAGGGCATCGAGATCCGCCCGCTCAAGACCCTGCAGGGCGAGGGCGAGTTCAGCGAGGTCTTCTACAACGACGTGCGCGTGCCGGTCGCCAACCGCGTGGGCGAGGAGAACGACGGCTGGCGGGTGGCCAACGTCACCCTGCGCTTCGAGCGCGGCACGGCCTTCGCGCAGCACATCGCCAGCCTGCAGAGCCTGATCCACACCGTGGTGCAGGTCGCGCGGCGCGTCACCCGGACCGACGCCTCCGCCTGGGGCGACCGCGAGCTGCGCCGCGAAACCGGCCGGCTGCAGTCCGAGCTGGACGCGCTCTGGGCGCTGGTCAAGCTGAGCGTCTCCGAGGCGGCGCGCAGTTCGGTTCCCCCGCCCGCGGGCTCGGCGATCAAGCTCGCCTACAGCGAGCTCTACCAGCGGATCGGCGAGCTGGGCCAGCGCGTTCTGGGCCGCGCCGGCCTGGCGAAGACCGACGTCTCGGACTGGCCCACCCAGTCGATGCTCTGGAACGCGCTGTGGTCGATCCAGTTCACGATCTCGGGCGGCACCTCGCAGATCCAACGCAACATCATCGCCGAACGCGTCCTGGGGCAGCCGCGGGACCGCTGAGGCCGCGCGCGGAGCCGGACGCGGAGGAGGACGCCGAGGCATGTATCCCGGGACCCACGCCCGCGAGCGCCCCGACGACCCCGCGCTGATCATGGCGGGCAGCGGCGAGACGCTGACCTGGCGCGACCTCGACCGGCGCTCCAACCGCCTGGCCCGGCTCTGGCACGCGCGCGGACTGCGCCCGGGCGACCACGTCGCCCTCTACCTGGAGAACCACCCGCGCTACTTCGACGCGGTCTGGGCGGCGCTGCGCTCGGGGCTTTACTACACGCCCGTCAGCTCCCACCTGGGCGCGGCCGAGGCCGCCTACATCGTGGACGACTGCGATGCCCTGGCGCTGGTCACTTCGACGCATCTCGCCGAATCCGCCCGCGAACTGCTCGAGCGCGCGCCCGGGCCGCGCGTGCGCCTGATGTGCGACGGCTACACCGAGGAGAGTCGGGACCGCGAGACCGTCGCCGGCTTCGAGCGCTTCGAGGACGCGGTCGCCGAATTTCCCGCCGAGCCGCTCGAGGACGAGCGCGAGGGCTGGCCCATGATGTACTCGTCGGGTACCACGGGCCGGCCCAAGGGCATCCTGCCGCCGCTTCCCGACCTGAAGCCGGGCGATCCGCACCCCCTGGCGCGGCCGGAATTCAACGTCTGGGGCTTCCGCTCCGACTCCCGCTATCTCTCCCCCGCGCCGCTGTACCACTCGGCGCCGATCGTCACCAGCACCATCGCCCAGCGCTTCGGCAGCGCCGTGGTGTGCATGGAGCGCTTCGACGCGGTGGCGGCCCTGCGGGCGATCGAGCGCTACCGCGTCACGCACGCCCAGTTCGTGCCCACTATGTTCGTGCGCCTGCTCAAGCTGCCCGAGGAGACCCGCGCGGCCTACGACCTGTCCTCGCTGGGAATGGTGCAGCACGCCGCCGCCCCGTGCCCCGTGGAAGTCAAGCGGCGCATGCTGGAATGGTGGGGGCCCATCATCCACGAGTACTACGCCGGTTCCGAGAACAACGGCAGCACCGCCATCACCCCCGAGGAGTGGCTCGCCCACCCCGGCTCGGTCGGCCGCCCGCGCGCCTGCCGGGTGCACATCCTCGACGACGACGGTCGCGAGCTGCCCGCTGGCCAGCCCGGCAGCGTCTGGTTCGAAAGCTCCAACCCGCGCTTCGTCTACCACAAGGACCCGGAGAAGACGGCCGGGTCCTACAACCGGCAGGGCTGGTCCACGCTGGGCGACGTCGGCTATCTCGACCAGGAGGGCTACCTCTACCTGACCGACCGCAAGGCGTTCATGATCATCTCGGGCGGGGTCAACATTTACCCCCAGGAGGCCGAGAACGCGCTCGTCACCCACCCCAAAGTCTTCGACGTGGCGGTGATCGGCGTTCCCGACCCCGAGATGGGCGAGCAGGTCAAGGCCGTCGTGCAGCCCGCCCCCGGGGTCGGGGCCGGTCCCGAGCTGGAGGCCGAACTGCTGGACTACGTGCGCTCGCGGCTCGCGCACTACAAGTGCCCGCGCTCGATCGACTTCGACCCCGCGCTCCCGCGCCAGGACAACGGCAAGCTCTACAAGCGGCTGCTGCGCGACCGCTACTGGCCGGCCGACGGCCGCGGCGTGGCAGCGCCGTGAGCGCCGTCCGGGCGCGGCGCCGACGGCTCCCGGGCTAGCGAGGCTCGAGGCGGTAGATCCAGACCTCGTCGTAGCCGGTCGGGTCGCGCCGGAACGTCGACTGGCGGGTCCAGGCGTGGGCGAAGGCGGCGATCTCGTCGGGATCCGTCACGCGCTCGGCCCGGAGCTCGTACAGCATGCCGTCCACGCGCAGCCGTACCCGCGGGTCCGCCTCCATGTGCTGGACCCACTGCGTCTCGGTGCCCCCGGCGTTCACGTACAGGCGGCCGTCCATGACCGTGAAGGCCAGGTTGACCGAGTAGGGCTCCTCGGGGTGCGTCTCGAGCTGGGCGGTCCCGTATTCCCCCAGCGAGGTCCAGTCGGAAGGCGCGGGCTCCACCCGGCCGTCGAGTTCGCCGCCGGGCAGCAGGAACCAGGGACCGTTGCAGCCGGTCGCGGCGGCCAGCAGGGCGAAAAGGATTCGTCGCGGCATTAGCGTTCTCCTCCCGGCGGATGGTTCAGGAGCCGGCCTAGAGGGCATCCAGCGCCTCGGCCAGGCGTTCGAAGTCGCGAAACTCGTTGTAGACCTGGACGCTCAGGCGGACCCACAGGCGGCCGCCGAACTCGAAGACGGGCGCTTCGATGCGGTGCTCGAAGAGCAGCGCGTCTCGCAGCCGGGACGCGTTCGCTGGCGTCGCCTCGAAGCGCGGGGGCAGTTCGACCGCCGTCATGAAAGCGCTCATTTTCTCGCCCGCGGTCGTGGACGTGTCCCAGAGCCCGTTCAGCCACTCGACACCCCGCCACAGCAGGCCGTGGTTGTACTTCCGCAGGGCCTCGAAGTCGAGGCGATCGAGGAAGTCCAGGGCCGCCGGCACGGCCAGGAACGCCGACGGATCGCGCGTCCCGGTCCACTCGAACTCGGCGGCGAAGCCCTGGTCGAGATTCCAGGAGACGACCACGGGGTGCATCCGCGGCTGGAGTTCGGGAGCGACCCAGAGCAGTCCGCAGCTGCGCGGCGCGAAGGCCCATTTGTGAAGGTTGCCGACGTAGGCGTCGGCGCCGTAGGAAGGGACGTCGAGCTGGATCTGACCGGGCGCGTGGGCGCCGTCGATCAGCACCCGCAGGCCGCGTTCGCGGCACAGCCGGACCAGTTCGCGGACGGGAAGAACCGCGCCGGTCTCGGACACGATGTGATCGAGAATGGCGAGACCGGGGCCGGAGGGCAGGGCCGCGTCGAGGGCTTCGAGGACCGCTTCCGGCGAGCGGATGGGATGCGGGAGTCTGACGCTGACCGGTTGGGCCCCGGCGAGGCGGCAGGCGTGGCGCACCGCCTCCCGAACTCCCCCGTAGGTGGTCTCGGCGATCACGACCTTGTCGCCTTCGCCCAGTCCCAGCGAATGCAGCACGGCGTTCACGCCGGTGGTCGCGTTCTCGACCGGGACCACGTCCTCGGCGCGCGCGCCGAACAGCACCGCCGCCCTTTCCACGGCGGCCCGCAGGCGGCCCGGCGCGGGTTCGCCCAGCATGCCGACGATCTCGCGCAGGATGTGGCGGGACGGGTTGGTCTCGATCGCGCGCCGGATCTCGGCCTGCGCCTCGAGCACCGCGGCGGGCGTGACCCCGACCGTGCCGTGGTTCAGATAGACGAGGCCGGGCTCCAGCCGCCACTCGCCGCGGACGGAGCTTCCGAACTCCATCGTCCGAAGCGCGGCCTGCCCGTCAGGCGCCGCGGATCACGTGACCCGAGGTGGCGCCCGTGTACTTGCCGTTGTCCATGCAGACCTGGCCGTTCACCACCGTGGCGACGTAGCCCTCGGCGTCGACTACGAAGCGCGCGCTGTCGGCGGGGAAATCGCGCAAAAGGTGAACATCGCCGACCGCCAGGCGCTCGGGGTCGAAGAGGACCAGGTCGGCGTAGGCGCCCTCGCGGATGAAGCCCCGGTCGCGCAGTCCGTGGACGGTGGCGGGCATGCCGGTCAGCCGGTAGATCGCCTGCTCCAGGCTGAGCGCGTGGGGCACCCAGTCGGTGAGCAGGCGGGTGGTGAAGTCGGCGCCGACGAAGGTGGCGAGGTGGGCCCCGCCGTCGCTGGAGCCCGACATGACCAGCGGGTGGGCGATGCCCTGCTCGGTGATGTGGTTCACGTAGTCGGCCGAGCGCTGGTTCTGGCGCAGGGTCCACCAGGTGTCCAGGTCGTCCTCCAGGCAGATGTCGAGGAAGACGTCCATCAGGTGCGCGCCGCGCTCCCGGGCGAGTTCGCCCAGCGTCCTCCCGACCCGCTCCTGGAGCGCGGGATCGCTGACGGCCTCGATCACGAGATCTTCCCAGTTCAGCGAGATCGCACCCGGTTCGGGGCTCTCCCACTCCTCGCGCAGCCGGTCGCGCACGGCGGGGTCGCGCAGAGCGGCCAGGCGCTCTTCGCCCTCGAGGCAGAGCACCTCGCGCCAGGTGAGCAGTTCGTCGAACACGAACGTGTCCGAGAGCTTGAGGTAGAAACCCGAGCGGTTCGTCATGAACTGCGGGTGGAGACGGGCGCCGGCTCCGCCGGCCTGTTCCACGAACTCGATCGCCTTCTGCCAGCCGTGCGGGGTGTCGCTGTTGGGCGCCAGCGGCCCCAGCTCCACGGGCCGGCCGGAGACTTCGTACATGCGCCGGATGAGTTCGCGGTCGGCCTCGTCGTAGCCGGCGGTGAACGTCCGGGAGATGAACTCGATGGCGCCGTGGTCGAATTCGGCCAGCACCGAGCACAGGGCCACGATTTCGTCGGCGCTGGCGTGGTTGCTCGGGACCTCGCGCCCGTCTTCGCCCACGTGCAGCTCGACCTGCGAGGTGGAGAAGCCGATGGCGCCCTCCCGCATGCCCTGGCGCACCAGTTCCCGCATGGCCTCGATCTCTTCGGGAGTGGCCTCGCGCTCGCTGGCTTCGTCGCCCATTACGTAGCGGCGCACCGCGGAGTGGCCCACGTAGCTGCCCACGTTCACGCCCAGCCGGCCTTCGAAGCGCTCCCAGTAGTCCGCGAAGCCCCCGCCCGAGAAGCGCAGGCCCTGCTTGAGTGCCTCGCGCGACATGCCCTCCACCCGGCTCAGCATGCCGGCCAGCCAGTCCACGTCCTCGGGCCGGGACGGGGCGAGGGTGAAGCCGCAGTTCCCGGCCAGCACCGTGGTGACGCCGTGCCAGGAGGCGGGCGAAGCGGCCGGATCCCAGTCGAGCTGCACGTCGTAGTGCGTGTGCACGTCGATGAAACCGGGCGCCAGCACCAAGCCCTCGCCGTCGATCACGCGGCCCTCATCTTCCTGGATGCGGCCGATGCGGGCGATGCGCTCTCCGCGGATTCCGACGTCCGCCCGATAGGCCGGCAGGCCGGTTCCGTCCACCACCTTGGCGCCGCGAATCACCAGATCGAAGCTCATTCCCGCGATCCTCCTGGATGCTCTGTCCGGGTGGCGCAGACTCTAGCACGGACCGGGCCGGGTCCCGCGCACGCTCCCGCAGCTTCGATTCCGAACGCTCCCCCGGCTCGTGTTCCGGGATGCGAAACGCCGCGGATCCGGACGACCGGCCGTTGGCCGAATTCGCGCCGGACCGCGGCGCGGCGGGCATTGTACCGCTCCGGACCGGGCCGTAGACTCGACTCGGCCAACCGCCGCAGACAGGTCCCGACATGCTCATCGACATCGACACCCACTGGGAGCGCACCCACTACGCCCCGGGCGAGCACCCGCTCGAGCCCTGGCGCGACGAACTGCCGGATCACCTCGACCTGCTCCGCTTCGCGATCGGCCACGACCTGCTGCGCTGTCTTCCACGCGAGCGGCAGCCCAGCGCGGAGGAATTCCTGCCGGTGCTGGCCGCGCGCCTGCGCGAAACCCATGAGAGCCTGCACCCCGCGCACGATTCGACGGTGTCGGAGCGGCTGGCCTGGATGGACCGGATCGGGACCCATCACTGCCTGGTCAACCCCGGCGCCTACTTCGAGGAACTCTACTTCCTGGGCCCCGAGGCCTTCGCCGAGGGCACCCGACGCTGCAACAGCTACCTGGGCGAGCAGCTCGCGGAGACCAACCGCCTGCACCCGGTCGCGATGATCGATTTCTCGGAGCTGGACACGGCGGTCGCCGAACTGGAACGCAGCCGCCGGCTGGGAGCGCGCGCCTTTTTCCTCTACACCGACTACGGGCGCCCGCCCGGCCGGGTCTCGCCGGGCCATCCCGACTGGGACCGGCTCTGGTCCGCCGCCACGAGCCTGGGGATGATGCCCGTGATCCACGTCGGGAACACCTTCCGCGACTACGCCGGCTGGGGGGACATCGGCTGGCAGCTCCCGGAGAGTTCCGGCATCCCCGGACTGGTGCGGCTGGCGAACACCAAGGTCGACCGCACGGCCGAGGACCTGCTGAGCGCGCTGCTCTTCGGGGGCGTCTTCCACCGCCACCCCAAGCTGAGCGTGCTGGTCGAAGAGACCCGCGCGGGCTGGCTGCCCTGGTTCGTCAAGTCCGCCGGACGCTCGGCGGCCGACAATCCGGTGCTCGGAAAGTGGCCCTATCCCCGGAGCGGCGCAGAGATGCTTCGCGAGCAGGTGCGGCTGACGCCGCTGCCCGGTTTCGGAGACGACGACGCCCTGGAGGTGCTGGCTGCGCTTCCCGGGATGACGGTCTGGTCGTCGGACTATCCCCACCAGGAGGGCAACGCCGAGCCGATCGAACTCTACCGGCCGGCCCTGGACGAACTCGACCCGGGGCTGCGCGCGAACTTCCTGGGCGGCACCATGCGGGAGAGCTTCGCCCGCATGGGCGATCCTCTCGACCAGGTCTGATCTCCGAACCCGTCCGCGGCCTCCGGTCGGGCCGTGACGACTCGAGGCTTCCCGGCTCGCCGCCTTCCGTGAGCGCCGGCTCCGCCTCAGCGCCGCCGGAACTTGACCAGCGTGATGTCTTCGCTGGCGGGGACGAAGACCGCCTCGACCGGCATCTCCGCGTAGATCTCATCGGGCGGGCAATCCAGCACCTGGCTCTGGAAGTGGACGCCTTCGTCGAGCAGCACATCGACGACGTTGTAGGGCAGTTCGTCGCGGAAGGCGGGCAGGGTGGGACCGTGGACGATCGCCCAGGTGAAGACCCGGCCGCGTCCGCTCGCAAGCTCCCAAGAGAAGTTTCGCGACTGACATTCCGGACAGGCGGGGCGCGGGTAGTGGCGCCAGGCGCCGCAGTCCGAGCAGCGCTGGAAGCGCAGCTCGCCCCGCTTCGCAGCCTCGTAGAACTCGACGTTGTCCAGGCCCGGCTGGGGCAGCGGCCGGGTCTGGGTGATCACGCTCTCGCGCAGGTCGCTCACGGTCCCTTCCTCAGGATCACGGCGCCGGTCGGGTCGGAGTTCGCCCCCACACTGAGCACCAGTTCCGCGCCGGGCACCTGCGAGGTCGAGGTGCCGCGGATCTGGCGCACCGCCTCCAGGTGGTTGTTGACGCCGTGGATGAACGCTTCGGAGAGCTGCCCTCCGTGGGTGTTGGTGGGCAGGCGGCCTCCCTCCCAGAGCAGGCCGCCATCTTCCACGAACGCCCCGCCCTCCCCGCGCGGACAGAAGCCGTACTCCTCCAGCGCGATGATCACGAACGAAGTGAAGAAGTCGTAGCAGAAAAAGGCGTCGATCTCGCTCGGCCGGAGTCCCGAGCGCTCCCAGATCTGGTGTCCCGAGCGCGCCGCGCCGTGCTGGTCCCAGTCCCGCCCGAACATCGTGGAAAGGCGGCCGTGGTGAGAACCGGTGGCCAGCGCCACCGCGTGGATCAGGGCCGGGGTCTGCGGCAGATCGCGGGCGCGCTCCGCGCGGGTGACGATCAGCGCGACCGCGCCGTCGGTCTCGATGTTGCAGTCGAACAGCCGCAACGGCTCGGCGATGAAGCGCGAATCGTGGTGGTCCTGGATCGTCATGGGCTGGCGCATCACCGCGTTGGGGTTGCGCATGGCGTGCTGGCGGAACGCCACCGCGACCTCGGCGAGCTGATCTTCGGTGGTGCCGTAGTCGAGCATGTGGCGGCGCGTGATCATCGCCATCTCTTGGAAGGGGGTGACCAGGCCGTGCGGCACGTGCCACTGGTTCATGCCGGGCAACATGGGGTCCATGCGCTCCCAGAAGCGGCCGCCGAGCTTGGAGTCCTTGCCGAATACGGACTTCTTGCCGCGCGCACGCGAGCGGTACACCAGGACGGTGTCGGCCATGCCGGCGGCGATCGCGACCGCCGCGTGCACCAGCACCGAGGCGGAGCCTCCGCCGCCCCAACTCGTGCTGGCCTGGTAGCGGATCACGGGATTGCCCAGCACCGCCAGCAGGTTCTCCTCGTCGGTGGTCTCCATGTCGAAGCGGACCAGGCCGTCGATCTCGCGCGGCGAAATGCCGGCGTCGTCGCAGGCGCCGAAGATCGCCTCCACCGCCATGTCGTACTCCGAGCGGCCTAGACCCTTGGAGAACGGCGTCTGTCCGATTCCCACGATCGCGGCCTTGTCGCTCACGGGGTGCATTCGGGTCCTCCGAAAAGGGCTCCGTGGCGCTGGGAGGCAAGCGGGGTCAGCGCAGCGGCGCCTGTGTCGATTCTCTCACGGGCCGGGCCGCGCTCGCTTGGGCAGGCACCGCGGCGCCCCGCAACCATCGAGTGTCGTGCTCCGGGAAGTGCAGGGGGGCGTGATAGGCTCCCGCCGTCCCGCCTGAGTGTCTTCCCATGCCTTGCGCGAATTCACCCCCCGTCGTTGACGCGGCTCGCCCTTCGCGCGCCTACGCCCGCTACGTGCTGGGCGTCTGCTTCTGCCTGACCGCGATCAACGTGATGGATCGCCAGCTCCTGGCCATCCTGGTCGAGCCGGTCAAGCTCGAATTCGGGGTCTCCGACCTGGCGATGGGCCTGCTGACGGGAACCGCGTTCGCGATCTTCCACGCGCTGGTCGGCGTTCCGATCTCGCGCTGGGCCGACCGCGGCAACCGCCGCTCGATCATCGCCCTCGGCCTGTTCGCCTGGAGCGCCCTGACCGTGGCGACGGGATTCGCGGCTCGCTTCTGGCAGATCTTCGCGGCGCGCGTGGGCGTGGGCGTGGGAGAGGCGGTGGGCAGCGGCCCGGCGCAGTCGCTGCTGTCGGACTACTTCCCTCCCGAGCGGCGCGGGCTCGCGCTTTCGGTTCACGGTTCCGGAGGCACTCTGGGGGCTCTCGCGGGTTTCGCCCTGGGAGGCTTGCTGGGCGAACTCTACGGCTGGCGCATGACGTTCGTGATCTTCGGCCTGCCCGGTCTGCTGCTCGCGGGGGTGATGTGGGCGACCGTCCGCGAGCCGGCGCGCGACCCCGGCGAGCCGCTCGACCCCTTGCCGGAAGTGGCCCGCTACCTGTTCGGGCTGCCCGCCTTCCGGCAGATCGCCTTCGCCGCGGCGCTCAACGCCTTCGCCAGCTACGCGCTGCTGTCCTGGAACGGTTCCTTTCTGATCCGCGTCCACCAGCTCGACCTGGCTCGGGCCGGCCTGATCCTGGGTGCGGGCACCGCGCTGCCCACGGTGCTCGGGATGTGGGCCGCGGGACTCGTGGCCGACCGCCTGGGCCGGCGCGACGCGCGCTGGTACCAGTGGCTCCCGGCCGCGGCCTCGCTGCTCTGCGCGCCGTTCTTCGCTTTCTACCTGCTGCTGCCGAATCTGTGGGTCGCGACCGCCATGCTGGTGGTCGCCTCCGCGCTCAACACTGTCTGGCTCGGGCTGGGCAACGCCATGATCCAGGGCCTGGCTCGCCCGCGAATGCGCGCCGTGGCCTTCGCCTTCGTGATCGTGCTGAACGCGGGGGTCGGACTGGGACTGGGTCCGCCGGCGGCGGGTGCGCTGAGCGATCTCTGGGCCGACCGCCTGGGTCCGGAGTCGATCCGCTACGCGCTGCTGGTCGTGGTCGCGACCTATCCCTGGGCGGCCGTGCACCATCTGCGCGCCGCCCGCACGCTGCGCGAGGACCTCTCCCGCTCCTAGCGGAGGCGGCAGGGCCTCTCCCGGCTCGGTCCGGTCCGCGTGCTAGGCTGCGCGCGATGGGATACGCGCTCAGCGAAGAGCAGCGCGACCTGCGCGACACCGTGCGGCGCTTCTGCGAAGACAAGTCGCCGATGACCGAGGTCCGCCGGCTGATGGAGACCCCGGAAGGCTTCGACGAGGCCGTCTGGGAGCAGATGGCCGGCGAGCTGGGGCTTCAGGGCGTGGCCATCCCCGAGCAATGCGGCGGCCACGGCCTGGGCTTCGTCGAGCAGGGCCTGGTCATGGCCGAACTGGGCCGGGCGCTGTTCTGCGCCCCGTACTTCTCCAGCGCGGTTCTCGCCGCCGGAACCCTGCGCCACGTCGCCTCCGACACCGAGCGCAACGAACTGCTGCCGGGCATCGCGGGGGGAGTACGCGCGACTCTGGCCCTGAGCGAGCCGGACGCCGGCGGGTCGCTCGAGCACGTCGCGCTGCGGGCCGTTCCCGACGGCGAGGGCTTCCGGCTCAGCGGGATCAAGTCCCCCGTGATCGACGGGGCGAGCGCGGAGCACCTCGCGGTGGTCGCGCGGGTTCCCGACGGCGGCCTGGGACTGTTCTGGGTGGAGGCCGATTCGGACGGGCTGGAGCGCGCTCTGCTTCAGAGCCTGGACCGGACGCGCAAGCAGGCGCGGCTGGAGTTCCGCGACACGCCGGCGCGCGCGCTGGGCGAGCCGGGCCAGGCGCAGGCCCCGCTGGAGCGGGCGCTGGACGAAGCGGCCGTGGCCCTGGCCTGCGAGATGGTCGGCGGCTGCGAAATGGCCCTGGAGACCGCCGTCGCCTACGCCAAGGGCCGGGTTCAGTTCGGCCGCCCGATCGGTTCGTTCCAGGCCATCAAGCACAAGTGCGCGGACATGTGGATCGAGCTGGAGGCGGCACGCTCGGCGGCGCGCTTCGCCGCCGCCGCGCTCGACGAAGGCGCCGCCGAAGCCGGCGAGCTGGCCTGCGTCGCCAAGGCGCGCGCCGCCGAGGCGTTCGTCTCCGTCGCGACCGAGAACATCCAGATCCATGGCGGCGTCGGCTTCACCTGGGAGTACGACGCGCACCTGTTCTACCGCCGCGCCAAGACCTGCGACATCCTGCTGGGCGACGCGAGCGTCTGGCGCGAACGATTGATCCGCCGCCTGGCGGGCTGAATCGGCGCCCGGGGGCCGGGCTCAGCGGTCGGGGAAGAGCACCATCCCGGGGCGCTCCCAATCGAGCTTGACCACGCGTCCCTTGCCGCTCTCGGTCACGAACAGGGTCTTGAACTCCGCTCCGCCGAAGCAGACGTTGGTGAGGTCGGGATCCTCGAATTCCAGCGCGGCCTGAAGGGAACCGCCCTCGGGTCCGAAGACGTGGATCCGGCCGCTCTGGTGGCCGCAGCACAGCAGGTTGCCGTCCGCGTCGAACGCGAAGCCGTCGGGGATGGCGCCCTTGCCCAGGTCGGCGAACTCGCGCGGCTCCGACAGCGCGCCGGGCTCGAGGATGTCGAACGCGTGCAGCTTGCAGGTCAGCGACTCGCACACGATCAGCGTCCCGCCGTCCAGGCTCACGCCGATCCCGTTGGGGAACAGCAAGCCGGTGTGCAGCCGGCGCGCGTTGCCCTGCAGGTCGCTGTAGCAGACGTGACCCGGAGGCGAGCTGGCCAGCGGGTCGCTGCCCCAGACCGGGTCCGTGAAGTAGAAGCCGCCGTGCTCGTCGAAGCCCAGGTCGTTCGGGGAGGCGAGCGGCTGGCCGTCGATCTCCGTGATCAGCACGGAGACCTCGCCGTCGGCAGTCACCCGCTCGACCCGCCCCTGGGTGCGCCCGGAGCCCGGGAAACCGCCGTTGTTGCACACGTAGAGGTTCCCGTCGGGTCCGAAGTTGCTCCCGTTCGGCCCGCCGCCGGTGCGCGCGAAGACCGAGAGCGTCCCGTCGGCAGCGACCCGGGAGATCTGTCCCCCGGCGATCTCGGTGACGTAGAGATTCCCCTGGCGGTCGATGGCCGGACCTTCGGGAAAACCCAGACCTTCGGCGACGACGGTGTTCGGCATCGCTCCAGCCTATCACGGCCGCGTGGGCCGTCCCGCGCTCTGCCGAGGCTACTCTGAGGGCTCAGTTCTTCACGACCGAGGCGTCGTGTGCGACCAACTCCCGATAGCTCATGGCGCGGTCGGCGCGCGGCTCGCGCGGCAGGCCCAGCACGCGCTCTCCGATGCCGTTGCGGTGCACCTCGTGGGTGCCGCCGCCGATACTGCCCAGTCCCCGCCCCAGCGCCGCCGTCTGCCAGCTGCCGTGCTTCGGAGCGTCGGCCCCGTCGAGCGCCCCTTCGGCGCCCAGGATGCGCAGACCCAGGTCGGCGCGCTGGATGCGGCTCTCGGACCAGAAGATCTTCATCACCGAGCCGTCCAGGTCGGGCATCCGACCGTCGCGGACCGCCTCGGTCATGCGCTCGCGGAACATCGCCAGGATGCGCTGGTTGATGAGCGCCTCGGCCAGCTCCTGGCGGGTCAGCGGATCGTCGAGCGCGCCCTGTTCGCGCGCCAGCTCCAGCAGCGCCTCGGCGCTGTCCTCGGCCTGGGCGCCGCTGCCGATCATGACCGACTCGTTGGCCAGGGTGGTGCGCGCGACCGCCCAGCCGCCGTTGATCTCCCCGACCACGTTCTCGACCGGCACGCGCACGTCCGAGAAGAACACCTCGTTGAAGTCGTTCGAGTTCTGCATGGTGCGCAGCGGGCGCACCTCCACCCCGGGATCGCGCATGTCGACCAGCAGGAAGCTGATCCCGCCGTGCTTGGGCGCGTCGGGATCGGTGCGGGCCAGCAGGATGCCGAAGTGCGCGTACTGGGCATTGGTCGTCCAGACTTTCTGGCCGTTGACCACGAACTCGTCGCCGCTCCGCTCGGCGCGCGTGCCCAGGCGCGCCAGGTCCGAGCCCGCCTCGGGCTCGCTGAAGAGCTGGCACCAGACCTCCTCGGCGCGCAGCAGCGGGTGGATGTAGCGCTCGCACTGCTCGGGATTGCCGTGCGCCATCAGCGCCGGGCCGACCAGCGCGATCGGTGCGCTGAGGAAACCGTTGGTGACGTCGAAGGCCGCCTCTTCCTCCGCGTAGATCATCTGCTGGACGGCGCTGCCGTCCCGGCCTCCGTAGCGGCTCGGCCAGGCGATCGCGGCGTAGCCGCCGTCGAACTTGACCCTCTGCCACTCGCGGCAGCGTTCGAAGTAGGCCGCCTCCTGCTCCCGCGTGTGCTCGCGCGGGCCGTCCGACCAGTTGCCGGAGGGCCGCCGCGGCTCGGCGTGGGCCTCCAGCCAGGTGCGCACCTCGGCGCGAAACTCGGCCTCTTCGGGCGTGTCGCGGTTGGACATGCTGCGGATGCTAGCAGGCGCGGCGCATCCCGGGGTCCGCCCCGCGTCCACTCGGCATCCGTAGTACCGTAGCCGCCCGCACGAGGAGTGAGTGATGGGAATTCTGGACGGCAAGGCGGGCCTGGTCACCGGCGGCGGGCGCGGAATCGGGCGCGGCCACTGCCTGGAGCTGGCGGCCCAGGGGATGGCCGTGGTCGTCAACGACGTCGACGGCGACGAGGCGCAGGCCGTGGTCGACGAGATCACTGCCGCGGGCGGCACCGCCGCCGCCAGCGACGACGACATCGGCACCCGCGCCGGCTGCGAGGCTCTGGTCGAGCGCTGCGCGTCGGAGTTCGGGCGCGTGGACGCGGTGATCAACAACGCCGGCATCGTGCGCGACCGCACGCTGCTCAAGATGACCGACGAGGAGTTCGACGACGTCTACCGGATCCACGTCAAGGGCACGTTCTGGTGCGGCCAGGCGGGCGCGCTCCGCATGCGCGACCAGGGCGAGGGCGGGTCGATCGTCAACACCACCTCGGGCGCCCAGATGGGCAACTTCGGACAGACCAACTACGCCGGCTCCAAGGGCGCGATCGCCTCGATGACCTACACCTGGGCGCTGGAGCTGGCGCGCCTCGGGATCCGCGTCAACGCCATCGCGCCCTCGGCCACCACCCGCATGACTGCGCAGGCGCGCGACCCCAAGACCGGCAAAGCCGCGGACTCGGGACGCTTCCTGGACCCGCAACTCAATTCGCCCATGGTCGCCTATCTGTGCAGCGACGAGGGCTCCTGGATCACCGGCCAGATCCTGGCGGTCGGGGGAGACCGTCTGGGGATCACGGTTCAGCCGCGCTACGGCGACACCCTGCTGATGCCGGGCGGCTGGGACGTGGACGCGATTCGCGAGAAGTTCCGCGCCGCCTTCCGCGCCAGGCTGGAGAACTTCGGACTGGCCAAGCGCCCCTATCCGTTCTACGACGGACTGGCGCCCCGCAAGGACTGAGCGGTGCCCGACCCCATCCGCTTCGACGACATCGACGCGCTCCAGGCCGCGGTCAGCGAGGAGTTCGGCCCCTGGAGCGGCGAGTTCCAGGTCACCCAGGAAATCATCGACCAGTTCGCCGAGCTGAGCGGCGACCACCAGTGGATCCACGTGGACGTCGAGCGCGCCAAGCGCGAAAGCCCCTTCGGCGG
>JAGWBS010000032.1:68715-69478 GCA_021295775.1 Pseudomonadota bacterium
CTCGATGGCGGATCTCGAAGTCGATAAGCGCGGCAACCTGATGGTCGTGACCATGAACCGGCCGCATCGCATGAACGCGATGACGCCGGGCATGTTCGTGCGCATGGCGGACGCCTGGCTGGAGGCCAGCGCGGACGACGGCGTGCGCTGCATCATCCTGACGGGCGCCGGGGGGAACTTCTCCTCCGGGGCCGACCTGCGGGCGATGGCCGGCGACGCGGACGAGGACGGCGCCGTCGACGTCGACGCGCGCATGAAAGAGGATCCCGACATCATCTGGAAGGGACTGCTGAAATCCTACCGCCCGACCAAGCCGATCATCGCCGCCGTGGAGGGCGTGGCGATCGCCGGCGGCACCGAGATCCTGCAGGGCACCGACATCCGGGTGGCGGGCGAGGGCGCCCGCTTCGGGGTCTCCGAGGCGCGCTGGTCGCTCTACCCCATGGGCGGCTCCGCCGTGCGCCTGCGCCGCCAGATTCCGTACACGGTCGCGGCCGACATTCTGCTGACGGGCAAGCACATCACCGCCCGGGAGGCGCTCGACCTCGGTCTGGTCGGCCACGTCGTCCCCTCGGGCTCTGCGCTGGAGAAGGCCGAGGAGATCGCCGCGACCATCTGCGAGAACGGCCCGCTGGCCGTCCAGGCCATCCTCAAGACCCTGCACGAGACCGACGGCATGCTCGAGTCCGAGGCCCTGCTGTACGAACAGGACTACGGACAGGCCGTGTTCCGGTCCGAGGACGCCCAGGAAGGCCCGCTCGCC
>JAGWBS010000032.1:69539-72762 GCA_021295775.1 Pseudomonadota bacterium
CTCGCCGGGCGACGGGTCCCCTCCGCTTCGCTTCGACCCGACCGCCCAGCGAGAACCGCACGGACCGCTACGCTGGGTTAGTCAGTCTTGGGCAGCGCTGGCCGGCCGGCCTGCTTCGGGGCCGCGGGCGCCGGGCGTTTGGGCGTATCCGGTGAGTTCCACGTAGCCCACGCCGCGGACTTCCCGGCCGTCCAGTTGGCCGTGGACTTCGACGGCGCCTTCCCAGTAGCGCAGCCCCACGCGCAGCTCCTGGTCCGCGACGCGCGGGCGGATCCGCAGGCGGGCGGCTTCCGACGGAAGGTGCAGCTCCCAGCCGGCGGGATACTCGACGCCGCCGCGAGGGCTGCGCCAGTGGGAGGTGACGCTGAGGCGGGCCGCGCCCGGGCCCAGGGAGCGCGCGGGGCCGTCCGGCGGCACCCAAGCGCCGCTCGAATAGGCCGCCTCCGGCGTGCGCCCGCGCAGCCGGTACCACATCAGATCGTGTCCGCTGTCGAGCTGCAGCGCGAACCAGTCCCAGCCGAGCTGGTCCGGAGCGAGCCCGCCGCTGCTCCACTCGCGGTCGAGCCAGCTCGTTCCCTCGACCGCGTGCGTCTCCCCGCCCAGCCGCAGCGCGCCGCGGGTCTCCAGACGCGTGGCCGAGTAGTAGTGAGAGGCGGAGGAGCCGTCGGCGGTCTTGCGGCTGAAACCGCGATCCCCCTGGGGCACCAGTGGCTTGGTCGGAGCGACGCTCAGGTCGATGCCGATCCCGTCCTGGTGCGCCCGCAGCCGCACCGGCCAGGTCCCCGCCGGCCCGCTCGCGGACCAGTCCTCCAGGAATACCCGGAAGGGCTCGGCGCGCGCGCCGGCCAGCCCCAGCGCCGCGCGGCTCAGGCGTTCGAACGCGTGGAACCGCCGGCGCTCGACGTCGGTCAGGGTGAAGTGAGCCATGTAGATCTGGCGGCTGCGCCAGGCCGAGCGGACGGATTCGCCGGCAGGGGCCGCCGTACTCCCGCTCTCCGGGGCGGCGGGAGAGATCCCGGCGGCGCCCTCGCGGGGAGGCGGGCTTTCGGCCCGCGCCTCCGGCGCGAGCGCGCTGCGGAAGAAGGTGAGCTGGTAGCCGAAGGCGCGTCCGTCGCCGTCGTTCAGGTTGCCGGTGAAGTACCACCACTCGGTGCGGAAGCGGGGGTGCGGACCGTGGTCGTCGGGGAAACGCAGATCGCGCGGCCCCGTCGCCCGCTCGAAACCGCCGTTCTCGCCGCCCAGGATGCGAACCAGGGACAGTTCGTCCGGGTCCGGATCCGGCGGCGGCGTGTAGAGCCGCCAGGCCCCCGCGCCCAGTCCCCCAAAGCACAGGGCGGCCAGGGTCCAGCCGATCGCCCGGGAGCGCACTCTATTCCTCCCTCAGGGCGTTCAACGGCTCGGCCCGCCCCAGCTTGTGGGCGGGGTAGAGGCCGGCGAGAAGCGCGGCCCCGAGCGCCAGCACGGGCGCGGGAGCGAGTTCCCCCAGGCTCAGGTGCGTCTCCAGCGTCCAGCCGAAGGAACGCCGGTTGACCACGTGGATCAGCGCCAGGGCCAGGCCCACGCCCAGCGGCAGCGAGAGCGCGCCGGCGATGGCGCCCATGGTTCCCGTCTGCAGGTGGATCAGCCCGCGGAGCTGGCCCGGCAGCAGGCCGATCGCGCGCAGCACCGCCAGTTCCCGCTCGCGCTCCAGGGCCAGGGCCAGCATGGCGCTGAGAACGCCCGCGAAGGCGACGGCCACGGCGATCCCGCGCAGGCCTCGCGTCACGGCGAAGGTGCGCCCGAAGACCTCGAGCGCGGAGCGCTTGAGCTGCTCGTTGGAGGTGACGAACGCGGGCGTGTCCGGCGGCAGGGCCGCCTCCACGCGTTCCCTCAGGGCCTCCGCGGAGGTGCCGGGCGCCCTCTCCAGCCAGACCGAGAACGCCCGGGCCGGACTCCAGTGGCGCTCGTAGGCGACGCGGTGCAGGTGCACCGCCCCCAGCTCGGTTGCGTAGTCGCGCGCGATTCCGGCGATCGGGAACTCGCGCGGCCCGCGGACGGTGTGCAGGGTCAGGGAGTCCCCGACGGCCAGCGCGTGCCGGTAGGCGAGCGTCTCGGAGAGAATGACCGCCCCCCTTTCGCGGAAAGCGGGCCAGGCCTGTTCGGGGTCGCCCTGCAGGAGCTGCAGCCGCCGCGGGAAGTGGCGCTGCGGCAGGTCCAGGGCGGCGACGCGCAGAAGCCCCAGCGGGGACTCGACGGCGCCGAAGGACTGGGTGCTGACGCTCGCGACGCCGGGCAGCTCCGCGATCCGCTCGGCCCAGTCCGGGTCGAACCCCGCGCGCGCTTCGCCCGCTTCCGGGCGCGCCGCCGCGACCAGCAGATCCGCGTACAGCGTCCGGTCCAGCCAGGACTCCAGGCTCAGCTGGAAGCTGTGCACCATCACGCCGATTCCGACCACCGCGGAGACGGCGACGGCCAGGGCCGCCAGGGCGACCCCCGTCCGGCTGAGCGACGCCTCGATCCCGCGCGCGGCCAGCCGGCCGACCGGGCCGAAAATCGCTCCCAGAGGCCGTTCGCAGAGCCGCGCCGCCAGGGCGGTCAGCGGCGGAACCCAGAGCGCGAAGCCCAGGACCCCCGCGAACACCGCCGCCAGGCTGACGACCAGACTCCGCTCGAAAATCCACAGGGCCGCGCCTGCCGCGGCGCACAGAGCCGCTCCGCCCGCGACCAGAGCGGGCAGGCGGCGGCGCCAGCGGCTCTCCAGCTCGGAGCGCAGCAGGGCTTCGCGCGGCCGGGTGGAGGCGGCTTCGAGCGCGGGAGCCAGAGCCGCCGCCAGGGTCGTGCCCAGTCCCAGCAAGGCTCCGACCCCCAGGCTCGACGCGCGCGCCGGCACGTGTCGCACCTGCGTCCCGAAGTACAGGTCGCCCAGGGTCTGGGTCACCTGCGCCAGGATGCCGCGGCCGAGAACCACGCCCAGCGCCAGCCCGCCGGCGGTGCCCAGCGCGCCCAGGACCAGGGCCTCTCCCAGCACCAGCAGCAGGATCTGGGCGCGCGTGGCGCCCAGACAGCGCAGGCGCGCGAAGAGTTCGCGCCGCGAGACCACGGAGAAGAGCAGGGCGTTGTAGATCAAGAACCCGCCGACGGCCAGAGCCAGCAGGCTCATGGCCAGCAGGTTGAGGCGGAACGCGCGCGTCATCTGGCGCGCGGACTCCTGGGCCCGCGAGACCGACAGCAGCAGCGCGTCGGG
>JAGWBS010000033.1:0-26321 GCA_021295775.1 Pseudomonadota bacterium
GCGGGCCAGCGCGCGCGCGGCGAGATGCAGCGCCGCAACCTGAACCCCCAGATGGTGGTCGAGGGACTCCTGCTGGAGCTGGGCTCGTCGCGGCCCGGATAGCGTCCCGCTACCCTGCGCCCGGGATGTCCGCGCTCTTCTTCGACAGCCACGCCCATCTGGGCTCGCCCGAACTCTTTCCCGGGGCGGGCGAGTGCCTCGAGCGCGCGCGCGCCGCCGGCGTCGCGGGCGTGATCGCGGTCGGCTCGGGCTACGGCCTGAGCCTGAACGCCGCGGCCGTGGCGCTGGCTCAGGAGCACCCTGACGTCTGGGCCACCGCCGGCGTTCACCCGCACGACGCGCGCGAATGGAACGAGCTGACCGAGACCGCGGTGGAAGGCTGGCTGGCCCACTCGCGCGTGGTCGCGGTGGGCGAATGCGGCCTGGACTACTGGTACGAGCACGCGCCGCGCGAGGCGCAGCGGTCCGCCTTCGCGGCGCAGATCCGGATCGCCCGCGACCAGGGGCTGCCGCTGGTGATCCACGTCCGAGCGAGCCGGGGCAGCCGCGACGCGTACGAGGACCTGATCGCCGACTTCGACGCCGGGGGAGCCGACCAGGTCGGCGGGGTGATCCACTGTTTCACCGGCGATCTGCGGCTGGCGCGCGAGTGCCTGGAACGCGGTTTCGACATCTCGTTCTCGGGCATCCTGACGTTCCGCAACGCCGCCGAGCTGCGCGAGGTCGCCGCCCGGCTCCCGTTGGATCGTCTGCTGATCGAGACCGACAGCCCGCTGCTGGCCCCGGAGCCCCTGCGCGGCAAGCGCAACGAACCCGCCTTCGTACGCCACGTGGCCGAGTGCCTGGCCGGCGTGCGCGGGCTCGGAGTCGACGAAGTGGCGGCGCGCACCGCCGAGAGCGCCTGCCGCGCCTTCGGCATCGAGCCGCTGGCATGAGCGGTCGCCTGGAGCTGGCGCTGGAAGTGGCGCGAGAGGCGGGCGGCCTGCAGCGCCGGCGCTTCGACGAGCCGCGCACGATCGAGACCAAGAGCAGCCCGATCGATCTGGTCACCGACGTCGACCGCGCCTGCGACGAGCTGATCCGCAAACGCATCCTGGCGCGCTTTCCCGAAGACGGGCTGCTCACCGAAGAGCAGACCGAGCACCCCGGCCGCAGCGACTGGCGCTGGGTGGTCGACCCGCTCGACGGCACCACCAACTACGCGCACGGCTTTCCGCACTTCGCGGTCTCGATCGCGGCGGAGTTCGAGGGCGAAACGCGCGTGGGGGTGATCTTCGACCCGCTGCGCGACGAACTCTTCAGCGCGGAACTCGGCGGCGGCGCGGCGCGCAACGGCCGGCCGATCCGCGTCTCGGACACCGGCGAGCTGCAGCGCTGCCTGCTGGGCACGGGCTTCGCCTACGACGTCCACTCCAGCGAGGACGACAACCTGGCCCACTTCCGGCGCTTCATGAAGCGCGTCCAGGCGGTGCGCCGGGCCGGATCGGCCGCGCTGGACCTGGCCTACGTGGCCTGCGGCCGTTACGACGGGTTCTGGGAGCTGAACCTGCACCCCTGGGACGTGGCGGCGGGCCTGCTGCTGGTGCGGGAGGCCGGCGGCCGGACCAGCGACTTCGACGGCGGGCCCGTACCGTCCTCCGGCCGCCGCGTGCTGGCCAGCAACGGCCGCGTGCACGCGGCCATGCTCGAGGTCATCTCGGCTTGAGCGGCGCGCTCGCGGAGTCCGCCACGAGCGTGCGGAACTCCTCGACCACGCGCTCGTAGACCGGCCGCTTGAAAGCCACGATCAGCTCCGTCAGCCGCTCCAACTCGACCCAGCGCCAGGCGTCGAACTCCGCTTCCCCCCCGTCCGGGGGCTGGAGATCGAAGTCCTCGTCGCGGCCTTCGAACCGCAGCGCGAACCACTTCTGGCGCTGACCCCGATAGCGCCCCCGCCAATTGCTCCGCGCCAGCTCGGGCGGCAGGTCGTAGCGCAGCCACTCGCCGATCTCGGCCACGATCGTGGCGCGGTCGGTGCCGACCTCCTCGGCCAGCTCGCGCAGGCAGGCCTGGCGCGGCGTTTCGCCCTCGTCGATGCCCCCCTGGGGCATCTGCCAGCCGTGCGGCACCCCCGCGCGCCGGCCCACCCAGACCCGCCCGCGGGGATCGAAGAGCAGGATGCCCACATTGGGGCGATACAGACCGTCTTCGCGCGAGTCGCTCACGCCGGTGCGCGCGGGAGCAGGAACACCATCGGCCGGGAATGTAGGCCAGCCCGCGCAGGGCTCCAGCCGGACCCTCTCTCAGCTCGCCGCTCCGCCCTCCCCCTCTTCCCCGGCCGGCTCGCCGCCGGCGTCCGGCGGCTCGGCGAAGTCGCTGCGGAAGACATCCAGGCCCAGGGGGACGTCCTCGCCCAGTTCGCCGGGCACGCGCCAGACGCGCTCGCTCAGCGAGCCGCGCGCGGGCAGACCGCGCTCCGAGTCCGGGTCCCCCAATTCCAGCCAGCCCAGTTCCTCACCGCCGGCGGCGAAGGCCGTCACGCGCACGCGCGCGGGCTCCAGCCCCAGCCGGCCGAGCGCGTGGGGCTCCGGTTCGACGGCGGTCGCGTCGAGCGACTCCAGCGCGTAGACCAGGTCCGCGAGCTTGAGCGAATCGACGCTCAGCGCCTCGTCGTCCGCGCTCCAGCGCGAGTCGTCGCGCTCGAACCCGTAGCCCAGGTCCTCGCGCGGGAAGCGCAGCTCCAGCCGCCGGACCTCGGCCGGGTCGAGTTCGAAGACGCGCTTGTAGCGATAGGCGAAAACCTCCCGCGGCACGCCCGAGACGATCCGGTCGGGCAGTTCGAAGACGGTCGCCCGGCCGGAGACCCGGGCGTAGGCCCGATCTCCCGAGCGGCCCAGGGACAGCGTCCCGGACCCGTCGGCGCGCACCCATTCGACCTCGATCTCGGCGGGATCCAGACCGAACCCGGACCCCTCCCCGGGTTCGTCCACGAAGCCGCTGGCGCGGGCGAAGTGCAGGTCCTCGAGCAGGCGCTCGATCCGTCGGCCGTCGGCCCGCCCTGCGAGCGGCGCCAGCAGCGACCAGCCGCCCTGCTCGCGCACCATCCGGATCTCGGCTTCGCCGCGCGCGCGCACCGCCAGCTCCCGCACCGACTCCGGATCGTCCCGGACGATGCGCTTGTCCCGCAGCGACAGCAGGCTCGGCTCCAGCGAGGCGACCGACGCGCTGGAGACGTTGAAGACGCGCCCGGGCCGGCTGGAGACCTGCACGTAACGTCCCGAGCCGACCGGGGTCCCCCCGCCGAAGACCAGGCTCAGCGACCGCTCCCCCGCCCGCAGGGTCGCGCGCCGGCCCGCGTCGCCGAGGCCGAAGGGCGCGAGGTCTTCCGGAACGCGTTCGATCTCCGTCTCGTAGTCCAGCCCCTCGAGCGCGTCGAGAATCCTCTCCACGGTCGCCGCGTCGGTCTCCGAGCGCACCGGCGAGGCAAGTGCCCACTCCCCGCCGCCGGCCTCCAGGCGGGCCGTCCCGCCGTCCGAGACCGGCAGCTCCAGCGCCGTCCACTCCGCGCGCGCCAGCTCCCCCAGCCCGCGGGCCCCCCGCTCCGCCCGCTCCTGGCGCTCCTTGCCGCGCAGCTCCCCGAACCAGACATAGCCGCCCAACGCCAGCGCGATCCCCAGCAGAACCAGAGTAGTGCGCAGATTCACCCCAAATCCCCCGCGCTAGAGCACGGAAAGTTCGACCCCTATCAAGACGGTCAGAGCCGCCGCCCGGGTTTCGTTTCCGCGTGTGGGTATGGTCGGGTAGGCCGCGCGGAAACGAAATCCGGGTGGCGGCGCCCCACGACCTCGATCCGTCTCATGCCCGCTAGGCCCGCCGTCTCCACCAAGCCAACGCCGCAGCCAGCAGCACCAACTCGGGCAGGACGAAGAGCGACAGAAAGCGGAACAGCCCGAACGCCTCCGAACCGATCTGCGCCGACGAAGCCCGCGGCAGCTTGCGTTCGATGGTGGCGAACTCCTCCTGTCCGACCAGCCAGCTCACGATGTTCAGAAACAGATCCGCGTTCGAGCCCTGCGCCACGTAGCGGTTGCGGGCGAAGTCGGAATCGCCCACCACCACCAGCCGGCCCCCAGCGCCGCTCTCCCCGGCCGGCAGAGTGCGGGCGACCGCCAGCGCGAGCGGTCCCAGTCGGTCGGTCTCCGGATCGCGGCCGACCAGACTCTCCCGGACGAAGCTCTCGGTATCGCTCTCCGCCCAGCTCGACGGACCGGTCAGGGCCAGCTCGGCGGACTCTCCGTCGGCGTCCTCGGCCACGCTCACCGAGCGCGCCAGATGGAAGAGCGTCACCTGCCGCGCCAGCTTCTCGGTCGCGGGATGGCTGCCGTAGCTGGACACGATCGGCTGGACCGCCAGCTGGGGACCCGCGAAAAGCGTCTGCTGCTCTTCGACGATCAAGTCGTCGCCAAGCTCGACCCCCCATTCGCGCAGCGGCCCTTCCAGGCCGCTGGTCGAGAGCGGGTCCGCCAGCACGGCCAGCGAGCCCCCGCCGCGCAGATAGCGATCCAGACTCGCCAGCTCCCGCGGCAGCAGGGAGCGATTCGGGCCCGCCACCAGCACCGCGTCGGCGTCGTCGGGCACCCCCGGCCCGTCGCCCAGGATCAGCTCCGCGACCTCGTAGTTCTCGTCCTCGAGCCAGGTCTTCGCCACCGCCAGGCCCATCGCCTGGTCGTCGGAGAGCCCCGCCTCGCCGTGACCGGCGAGCGCGTAGAGCTTGCGCTTGTCCGCGATCACGCTGCGGATCGCCTTGGTCAGCTCGTTTTCGGCCGGTTCCGTCACGCGCACCGTTCCCGCGGCGGTTTCACAGGCTCCGCCGCAGACCAGAATCACGCCCTGGGACGACGCGATCTCGTAGCGCTGCGCCAACGCCGGCCGCTCGTTCGGGTCGTGGAAGCGCGTCCGGACCAACCCGCTGCGGTCGGTGTACAGATCGAGGACCGAGCGCGCATCGCGCTCGCTGCCGCGCGCGTAGAAGGCCAGGATCTCGATGCCGGTTTCCGGGATCCGCTCCAGCAGGTCGAGAGTCGCGGGGCTCAGGGTGTGCACCCGAGACTCGGTCCAGTCCCAGTTGACCGGGTTGCGCACGCTCAGGAAAGCCAGCATTCCGGCGATCCCGCACAGCAGCAGCGTCTGGACCACCACGTTCGCGCCGGTCCGGCCGCTCTGCCCGCCCACGACCTCGCGGACGCGCCGGAAGCGGCGGGCCGCGGAGTAGGCCAGCAACGCGGCGCCCCCCAGCAGGTGCGCCCCGACCAGCCACTCGTGCGCTCCCGCGAACAGCCCCAGCAGGCCGAAGAGAGCCAGCACGCTGCCCAGCACCGCCAGCAGAGGTTCCATCCCCGCCTATCTCCAGCGCAGCGACTCGACGGCCGCCCGGCACAAAGACAGAAACACCAGCGCCATCACCCCGAAGTAAGTCAGGTCCTCCAGCCGAACCTGACCGCGCAGGCCGGGCTCGAAGTGGCCGCTGGTGCCGACGTAGCGCAGCACCTGCTGCACGACCTCGCTGCTCGTGCTCTCCGCGGCGAAGTCGAGCACCAGCAGCAGCACGCTGGCGATCAGGCCGACCACCGCCGCGACGATCTGACTGCGCGTCAGCGCCGAGACGAAGCAGCACAGCGCCGCTATCCCCGCCGAATAGGCGAAAAGCGTCAGCAGGTTCGCCAGCGTCTGCCACAGCTCCGGGTCGCCGTAGGCGAAGAGCAGCGCGGGGAAGAGCGCCGTCAGCGCCACGATCAGCGCGATCAGCGCCAGGATCGCCAGGTACTTGCCGATTACGATCTCCCAGCTCGTCAGGGGGCTGGTCAGGAGCAGCTCGATCGAGCCGGTGGCGCGCTCCTCGGCGAAGGCGCGCATGCACAGCAGCGGCACCAGGAACGCCATCAGCGTGGCGAAGGTGCCGAACGACTGCGCGATCACGATGTCGTTGAGGTTCATGCGCTCGAGCAGGTGGTGCAGACCGTAGGCCTGGATCTGCTGCAGCTGGATCAGGAAGAAGCCGAAGCTGCCGAAGAACAGAAAGCCCGCGATGAACAGGTAGGCGGAGATCAGCACGTAGGCGACCGGGGTGGAAAACGCCGAGCGGATCTCGCGCGCGGCGATCGCGGGCACGTGTCTCATTCGCCGCCCCCCTCCGGGGAAAGCCCGCCGGCGGCCTCGACTTCGCGCCGGAAAGTCTCTTCGAGCCCGCCGCTCTCCCGGACCCGTTCGAGCGGCGCGTCCAGGCGGAGCTCCCCGTAGGCGATGATCAGCACGCGCCGGCAGATCGCCTCGACCTCCGCGAGCACGTGGGTCGAGAGGATCACGGTGCGGCCCTGCTCGGTCGCGAGCCGCCGGATCAGTTCGCGGATCTCGGCGATCTGCAGCGGGTCCAGGCCCGAGGTCGGCTCGTCGAACACCAGCACCGCGGGCTCGTGGACGATCGCCTGCGCGAGTCCGACGCGCTGACGGAACCCCTTGGACAGCGTGCGGATCACGCGCCGCCGGACATCGCTCAGGCCACAGGCCTCGAGCGCCCTCTCGACGTGCGCCGCGCGCTGCGCGCGCGGGACGCCGTTGATGGAAGCGACGTAGCCGACGTAGTCGTCGACCCGCATTTCCGGATACAGCGGCGGCAGTTCGGGCAGGTACCCCACGGCCGCGCGGCCGGCCAGCGGCGCGCGGGCCAGATCGTGCCCCGCGACCTCCACGCGGCCGTCGCTGGGCGCCAGGAACCCGGTCAGACAGCGCATGGTGGTGGTCTTGCCGGCGCCGTTGGGCCCGAGGAAGCCGACGACTTCGCCCTCGGCCACTTCGAACGAAACGTTTCGAACCGCGACCAGGTTTCCGTACCGCTTGGTCAGGCCCGCTACCCGGATCATCTGGCGCTCGCTCGACCTCCCGACCGCGCTTGCGGACGCGGCGGGCGGCAGTCTAACGCGGGATGGACCGCTGGCAAGTCCTCAGCCGGCCCGCTCCAGGCGCTCGCGAAGCCCCTCGCCCAGAAGGTGAAAGCTCAGCAAAGTCGCAAAGATCGCCAGGCTGGGGAAGGCGATCAGGTACGGATGGGAGCGCATCGCGGCAAAGCCGTCGGCGGCCAGCACTCCCCAGCTCGCGAAGGGCGGCTGAATGCCGAGCCCGATGAAGCTCACGGTCGACTCGGCCAGCACGGCGGCGGGAACGCGCAGCGCGGCCGCCGCCAGGATCGGACCGGCGATGTTCGGCAGGATGTGCCGGCCCAGCAGGCGCGCGGGCCCCGCGCCCACCGAGCGCGCGGCCTCGACCCAGAGCTCTTCGCGCGCCTGCAGCACCAGGCCGCGCACCAGGCGCGCGATCCCCACCCAGCCGACGCCGCCCAGCGCCAGCACCAGCGCCGCCAGGCGACGGTAGAGGTCCGGGACCACCCCCAGCGTGGCGTTGAGCGCTTCGCTGAGCAGGACGATGACCAGCACGTCGGGCAGCGCGTAGAGCACGTCCACCGCGCGCATCATCGGCCCGTCCCAGCGCGGCCCCGCCAGACCCGCGATTCCCCCGTAGGCCACGCCCAGGCCCAGGGCCAGGGCGGTGGACCCGACGGCGACCAGCAGCGAGACGCGCGCGCCCTGGGCGGTGCGCGCGAAGACGTCGCGCCCCAGCGCGTCCGTGCCCATCCAATGGTCGGAGCCGGGCCCCTCGAGAGCGCGAGCGATGTCCTGCCGGTCGAAGCTCTGGCCGGCGAGGCGGTCTCCGGCGACCGCCACCAGCGCCAGCGCCGCGACCAGGAACACGCCGACCCAGCCCGCCGGGCTCACTCGCTCTCTCCCCGGACGCGGATGCGCGGGTCCAGCCATGCGTACAGCAGGTCGACGATCAGGTTCGCGACCACGACCAGCGCGGCGTAGACCAGCGTCACGCCCAGCACCAGCGGATAGTCGCGATTGGTGACGGCGGTGACGAAGAAGCGCCCCATGCCGGGCACCGCGAAGATCTTCTCCACCACGAACGAGCCGGTCAGAAGCATCGCCAGCAGGGGGCCGAAGTAGGTGATCGACGCCAGCAGCGCGTTGCGCAGCACGTGGCGCCGGCGCACGACGCGCTCGGGCACGCCCTTGGCCCGCGCGGTGCGCACGAAGTCGCGCTGCGCCACTTCGATCACCGAGGCGCGCGTGAGCTGGGCGATCGTCGCCAGCGGCAGGGCGGCCAGGGTCAGCGCCGGCAGCAGGACGTGGGCCGGGCTCTCCCACAGTCCGCCGGGCAGCCAGTCCAGGTACAGAGCGACGCCCAGGATGAGCGCCGCCCCGAGCACGAAGCTCGGCACGGACACCCCGAGCAGCGAGAGCATCACCAGACCCCGATCGAGCGCCCGGCCGCGGCGCATGCCCGAGACCAGTCCGACGCTCACCCCTCCCGCAAGCGCCAGCGCCAGCGCGGCCGCGCCGAGCTGCAGCGAGACGGGGAGCGACTCCGCGATCACGTCGGACACGTCCCGGCCCAGGTACTTGTAGGACGGTCCGAGATCGCCGCGCAGCACGCCTCCCAGATAGCTCGCGTACTGCTGCGCGAGCGGCTGGTCGAGGCCGTAGCGAGCCTCGACGTTGCGCACGATCTCCGGCGGGAGCGCCTTCTCGCGGTCGAACGGCCCCCCGGGCAGCAGCCGCAGCATTCCGAAGGTCGCCGTGGCCACGATCCACAGCACCCCCAGCGCCTGGGCGGCCCGAACGGCGACGTAGCGGATCAATCCAGGCGCACCTCTTCGAACGAATACGCGTTCAGGGCGTTGGGTTTCAGGCCCCGCACGCGCGGCGCGACGGCCAGGTTCAGCGAGGACACGAAGAAGGGGACGATGGGCACGTCGCGCTCGCACAGAATCCGCTGCGCCTCGTCGTACAGGCGGACGCGCTCGTCCGGATCGGGCTCTCTCGCCGCCCGCTCGACCAGCGCGTCGTAGCCGGCGTCGGCCCAGCCGGTGTGGTTGTTGGCACTCGACGAGGTGAAAAGTTCCATGAAATTGTGGGGGTCGGGGAAGTCCGCCACCCACCCCAGCCGGAACACGGCCGGCGGGTCGACCGTCAGCTGCTTGAGATAGACCTTCCACTCGCGGGGCTGGAGCTCCACTTCCACCCCCAGGTTCTCGCTCCACATCGCCTGCACCGCCTCTCCCACCAGCTTGTGCCGGGGATCGTTGGTGTTGTAGCCCACAACCACGGGTTCCAGGCGCTCGGGGTCGACCCCCGCCTCGGCCAGCAGCGCCCGCGCGCGGGCCGGGTCGAACGCCAGGCCGATCCCGGGGTTGGAGGCCAGCAGACCCGGGGGCAGCCAGGAGGCGGAGGGCTTTTCGCCGCCGCGCAGCAACTGCGGAAAGCGCTCCCGGTCGATGGCCTGAGCGAAGGCGCGGCGCACGCGGACATCGTCGAAGGGCGCGCGACGGGTGTTGAACCCGTAGTAGTAGCCGACCAGCAGCGGCTGACGGCGGTACTCCGGCCGCCCGGCGTAGCGGGGGATCTCCAGCGGAGCCAGCTCCACCAGATCCAGCCGCCCCTGTTCGAAAAGCACCAGTTCGGTGGCGAAGTCGTCGATCATGTAGGCGACCACCCGGTCGAGCCACGGCCGGCCGGCAAAGTAGAGCGGGTTGGCGTCCAGCGCGATGCGGTACTCGTGGCGCCACTCCTTCAGCCGGAACGGCCCCAGCCCGACCCAGTTCTCCGGGTCCGTCCAGCGGTCCCCGTGGAGCTCGATCAGCTCGCGGCGGATCGGGTAGGTCGCCATGAAGCTGACCAGCGCGGGGAAATAGACCAGCGCCTCCTCGAGTTCGACCTCGAGGGTGTGCGCGTCCGGCGCGCTCACCCCCAAGCGCGTCGCGTCGAACTCGCCGGCGTTGAACGCCCGCGCCCCGCGCACCGCGAACAGAAAGTAGGCGTACTCCGACGCCGTCCGCGGGTCGAGCAGGCGCCGCCAGCCATCCACGAACTGGCGCGCGTGCAGCGGCTCGCCGTCGCTCCAGACCACGTCACGGCGCAGGTGGAAGCGCCAGAGGCGCCCGCCCTCGCTCGCTTCCCAGCTCCGCGCCAGCGCCGGCTGCAGGCGCAGGTCGTGGTCCAGGCGCGTCAGGCCGCGCATGAGCTGTTCGATCAGCGTGAACGAGGCGCTGTCCGCCGCCAGGTTCCAGTCGAGGGTGGGCGGCTCCGTGCGCAGGTTGAAGCGCAGCACGCGCCCGCCGTCGTCGTCCGGCGCGCCGCCGCAGGCCAGCAGCGCCGAGCACAGACAGAGACGAATCAGCCGGGGCATCGCCGGGGAATGCTGACCCCGAACGCGGCGCGGCGCCAGTTTCCCGAACGGGGTCGCCGCGGTCGAACCCGTCACCGGCAGCCGCCGGGGGCTCGCTCAGCTCCCGGAGCGGAGGCTGACCCAGCGGTAGTAGGAGTTGCCCAGGGAGCCGTCCTCGCCCTGCTCGATCTTCACCGGGGAGGGGCGGGGAGCGCTGTTCAGGATCTGCTCGAAGGCCGCGATCTTCTTGGGCAGGTCCGCTACGTTGGGGCTGTGGAAGATCACGTCCACGCGCGGCTTGATCTCCAGCACGTTCATCACCAGGGTCGCCAGCCGGAACAGTTTCTCGGGACCCTCCGCGCTCTCCACGGAGAAGTACGGGACTTCGACGTTCTCGATTCCGAAGCTGTATTCGACGCGCATCCGACTCGGTTACTCCTGGAACGGGGCGAGGTGACAGGCCGCCGCGTGACGCTCTTCCACCTCGCGCAGCTCGGGCCGCTCCCGCGTGCAGCGATCTTCCGCCAGCGGACAGCGCGGGTGGAAAGGGCAGCCGGACGGGGGATCGATAGGGCTCGGAACGTCTCCCGTCAATGCGATCCGCCGCGAGCGCCGCCCCGGGTCGGCCGCGGGCACCGCGGAGAGCAGCGCCTGGGTGTAGGGGTGCTGGGGCCGGGTGTAGAGCCGCTCGCTGGGAGCGAGTTCCACGATCCTCCCCAGGTACATGACCGCGATCCGGTCGGTCAGGTGCCGGACCACCCGCAGGTCGTGCGAGATGAACAGATACGCCAGCCCGAAGCGGCGCTGCAGGTCGAGCAGCAGGTTCAGGATCTGGGCCTGGATCGAGACGTCGAGCGACGAGACCGGCTCGTCCGCGATCACCAGCTTGGGTCCCGGCGCCAGCGCGCGCGCGATGCCGATGCGCTGGCGCTGGCCGCCGCTGAATTCGTGCGGGTAGCGCCGGGCGTGCTCGGCGCGCAGGCCCACGATCTCCAGCAGCTCCGCGACCCGGGCGTCGCGCTCGGCGGCGCTCGCCAGGCCGTGGATGCGCAGTCCTTCGCCGATCGCCTCGCCGACCGTCAGGCGCGGGTTCAGCGAGGCGTAGGGATCCTGGAAAACGATCTGCACGTGCCGCCTCGCCGCGCGCAGTTCGCGCCGGGACAGGGCCCGCAGATCGCGGCCATCGAAGACCACCTCCCCCGCGTCGGCCTCGACCAGACGCAGGATCAGGCGCGCCAGCGTCGATTTGCCGCAGCCCGATTCGCCGACCACGCCCAGGGTCTCCGAGTCGGCGAGCGTCAGGTCCACCTCGTCGACCGCGCGCAGCCAGCGGGAGCGCCCTCCCCACTCGCCGCCGACCCGGAACGCCTTGGACAGCCCCTCGACCCTCAGCAGCTCGCTCACGGCACCCCCCCTCCGTCCAGCGGGTGGTGGCAGGCGACCGAGCGGCCGCCGCCCCGCCGCTCCAGGACGGGGTCGTCGACTTCGCAGCGGGCGTCCGCGCGCCCGCAGCGCTCGCGGAAGGCGCAGCCCCGGGGGCGCTCGCTGAGGTCCGGAACCACCCCGGGGATGACGTGCAGGGGCTGGCCGGGCCGCACGCCCGCGCCGGGCATCGCGCGCATCAGACCCAGGGTGTAGGGGTGACGGGGGGCGCGGAACAGCTCCTCGACGCCCGCCGTCTCCACCACCCGGCCGGCGTACAGCACCGCCACGCGCTGAGCCGACTGCGCCACCACGCCCAGGTCGTGAGTGATCAGCAGCACCGCCATCCTGAAGCGCTGCTTGAGCGACTCGATCAGCTCCAGAATCTGGGCCTGGATGGTCACGTCGAGAGCGGTGGTCGGCTCGTCCGCGATCAGCACGTCGGGGCTGCATGCGAGCGCCATCGCGATCATGACGCGCTGGCGCATCCCGCCCGAGAGCTGGTGCGGGTAGTCGCGCGCGCGCCGCTTCGGGTCCGGGATGCCGACCAGCTCCAGCAGCTCGACCACGCGGGCGGCGCGCTGCGCCCGGTTCATCGCGGTGTGCAGCGCCAGCACTTCGGCGATCTGATTGTCGACCCGGAACACCGGATTGAGCGAGGTCATCGGCTCCTGGAAGATCATCGCGATGCGGTTGCCCCGGATGCGGCGCATCTCGTCGGGCCGCAGGTCCAGCAGGTCGTGGCCGTCGAAGCGCAGCTCGCGGGCCTCGACCCGCGCGGGCGGCTCCGCCAGCAGGCGCAGGATGGACAGCGCCGTGACCGACTTGCCGCAGCCCGACTCGCCCACCACGCACAGGGTCTCGCCGGCGTACAGGTCCAGGTCCACGCCGTCGACGGCCGGCAGCTCCCCTCCGGGCACCCGAAAGCAGGTGCGCAGGTCCCGAACGCTCAACACCGGCTCGGCCATCAGTCGTTCACCGGCAGGACGAAGACGCGCGGGTCGAGCGCGGCGTTGAGTCGTATTTCGCGCAGCGCCAGTCGAACGCGGGTGCGGGCGGGCGGGATCTCGATGCTCAGGTCGTGGGGGAAGCGTCCGCCCGGCACGTCGCTCCAGCCGGAGTACTCGGCCCGCCAGCGCGTTCGCCCCGCCGCGTCCAGCGACTCCAGCCCGCTCAGCTCGCCGTCGGCCGCCAGCCGCAGCCGCCAGGCGTCCAACTCGACCACCATCTCGCCGCGCGAGCGAAACGCCGCCCGCACCGTAGAGTCGACCGCGCTGGGAGCGGCCAGAATCGCTTCCACCGCCTCGCGCGGCGCCAGCTCCAGACCCAGCCGATCGCGCAGCAGCGACGCCGAGACCGGACCCGACTCGAGCCTGCGGCCGTCGTACCAGCCGAAGCGGCTTCCGTCGGACACCAGCAGCGCGACCGTCTGTCCCAGCGGATCGAGCGACTCGAGGCGCAGCCGGTCGGGCCTTTCGGCGACGACGACCTGCTCGACCCGCCCGCGGTCGCCCCGCGCGCTCATCCGCAACTGCCCGAACGCGATCAGGTTGACGCGCCGCTCGGCCTGGCGCGCGATCCGCTCCAGCGCGCTGCGCACGAGCGGGTCGCCGGGGGACAGGACCTGCGGGCCCGGAGTCGCGCAGGCGCCCAGCGAAGCGGCCAGGCCGACCAGCCAGGCCGCGCCGCGGGCCGCGTTCGCGCGCTCCGGGCGGAGCGTCAAGGGGCGACCCCGGGGGTACCGCCGCTCAGATGCAGGCGCAGCTCCTCGATCTGGACGCGGATCTTCTCGGCGTCTTCCTCTTCGGGACCGAGCTGGAGCGCCTCTTCGTAGCTTCGCAGCGCGTCCTCGAAGCGGGCGACCGAGCGGTAGGCGTCGCCCAGGTGCCAGACGATGACCGGATCGGGGCGCTCGAGCTGGGAGTGGGCGCGCTCCAGCTGCTCGACCGCCTGCAGAAAGGAGGCCAGCGCCGCTTCCCCGTGGCCGTTCGCGGTCTGCTGCAGGCCCCGCTGATACAGCACCCAGCCCAGGCTGTCGGTGATGTTTCCGTCATCGGGTTCGAGCTCGATGGCCCGGCGAATCAGGCCCTCCGCTTCGGCGAGCCGCTCCCCGCGCTCCGCCCAGGTGTAGCCGACGTAGTTGAGAGCGCCGGAGTGATCGCGGTTGCGGGCGAGCACCTGTTGCATCAGATCCAGCGCCCGCTCCCGGTCGCCGGCCTCGCCGTACAGGACGCCCAGATCGTAGAGCAGGTCCTCGTCCTCCGGAAAGCGCGAGATCAGTCCGTTCATCACCGACACGGCGGAGTCGAGATCCCCGCCGCGCTGCAGCAGACCCGCCAGGAACACTCCGTGGAGGCGCGCGTCCTGACCCGAATCCAGCGCGCGGCGGGCCGCGTCGAGCGCGCGCTCGAACTCTCCCTGAGTCTCGAAGATCCAGGCCATGATGCGCTGCGCTTCGGCGAACTGAAGTGCCTCGGGGGGGATCCGCTCGAGCGCGCGCAAGGCCTGCGGGGCGCGCTCGCTGTCGCTGTACACCGCGCCCAGCAGAAACAGCGCTAGGTACATGCCATTCATGTTCTCCGACGCGCGGGCGCCGCGCGCCGCCGACTCGAACAGCGCCGCGGCGTCGGCGAAGCGCTCCTGCGCGTAGTAGTGCTGACCCAGGCGCACGTAGGCGCGCAGCAGAGAGGGATGCAGCGGGGCCGTCGACCGCTCCCCCACCAGCTTCTCGAGCAGGTCCACGCTCTGCTCGGTCCGGTCCCGCTGTTCGTACAGGTCGGAGATCCGCTCCAGCGCGTACGGGTCGTCCGGCTCGAGCGCCAGCTTGCGCTCCAGAACCTCGAATTCGGCGTCCGCGTCACCGGCGCGCGCCAGCAGCTGAGACAGCCGGTCGTAGAATTCCGGCTCCGCGGGCTCCCGCTCCAGCGCTTCGCGGTAGACCGCCTCGGCGCGGTCGGTCTGCCCGAACTGCTCGTAGGACGAGCCCAGCAGCAGCCGGGGGCGCGGGTCGTCCGGCGCCTTTTCGATCATGCGCAGCAGGACGCGCTCCACTCCGGTCAGGTCTCCGCGTTCGAAATAGGCCCGGAACAAGCGCAGGGATCCGGACTCGGAGATCTCTCCGCTGTCGAGCAGAGACCGCAGCAGGTCGATCCCCCGTTCGGAACGGCCCGTGCCCAGAAAAATCTCCGCGCTCAGTTCCATGACCCGCGGGTCGTCGGGCGCCAGCTCCCCGGCCCGCCCCACGTGCTCCAGCGCCCGGCCGCGATCGCCCATCTCCCCCCAGACCGTGGCGAGATAGAGCTGCAGCTCGGCCGAATCGGGATCCAGCCGGGCGGCTTCGGCGTACGCTTCGGCGGCCGGCTCCAGCTGTCCCCGGCGGTGCATCAGGCTGCCGCGCATGAAGGCGGCCGCGGCCCGCGCGCTCGGCTCCGGAAAGACCGCCGGCGGATCCCCGTCCACGGTCGCGCAGCCGGTCGCCAGGCCGCCGGCCAGCGCCAGGAACGCCACTGACGTGCGCAAAAGAAGCATGGATCGAGTCCCGTTCTCCGCGCGGGCCCGCTCTCAGAGCACGAAAGCCCTTCGAGTCCGCGATGTTATCAATGCCGTTCCGGAGCGGCAATCGGGCCGGACTGGCCCCCGCCCGGCGACCCGGGGGACACCGGCGAGGCTCAGCGCCGCCGTCCGCGCAGCTTTCCGACGCGCTCCGCCAGCAGGTCCGCGGCGCGGTCCACGTCGGCCGGCCTCGTACCCCGGCCCAGGGAGATGCGCAGACACTCCAGTGCGCGCTCCGGACTCAGGCCGAGCGCGCCCAGCACGTGCGAAGGCTCGGGAACCGCGGACGTGCAGGCCGAGCCGGACGAGAGCGCGAGCTCGGGAACGGCGGCCAGGAGTTCCTGGCTGGCGACCCCTTCGATGCCCAGGTTGAGGTTGCCGGGAAGTCGGGGCTTCGATGCCCCGTTCAGCCAGACGCCATCGATCTCGCCGGACAGACGCCGCCAGAGATGGTCGCGCAGCTCCGCCTGCCCCCGGGCGTCTGCGTCCATGCGCTCGCCGGAAAGCGCGCAGGCGGCTCCGAGGCCCACGCAGAGCGGGACCGGCAACGTCCCGCTGCGCAGGCCCGCTTCGTGGCCGCCGCCGTAGATCAGCGGCTCCAGGCGCCGCCCGCGACGGACGTACAGCGCGCCCACGCCCTTGGGTCCGTAGAGCTTGTGTCCGCTGAGCGAGAGCAGATCGACCTGAAGCTCGTCGACCCGGGTCTCGATCCTGCCGGCGGACTGCGCGGCGTCGCTGTGCAGCCAGATGCCGCGCTCGCGCGCCAACGCACCGACCGAGGCCAGGTCCTGCACCACGCCGATCTCGTTGTTGGCGTGCATCAGGCTGATCAGCACGGTCTCCGGCAGGAGGGCATCGCGCAGCCGCTCCAGGTCGAGCCGGCCGTCCGGGCGGACGCCCAGCCGCGTCACGCGGAAGCCTTCCCGCTCGAGCCGTCCGACCGGATCGAGCACCGCCCGGTGCTCGGTCCGGCAGGTGACTACGTGCGCCCCAGGCCGGGAGCGAGCCCGGGCGGCTCCCAGGATCGCCAGGTTGTTGGACTCGGTCGCGCCGGACGTGAATACGATCTCGCGAGCGCGGGCTCCGATCAGTCCGGCGACCTGGCGCCGCGCGTCCTCGACCGCCTCCCGGGCGCGCCAGCCGTAGGGATGGGTCCGGCTGGCGGGGTTGCCGAAATCCTCGACGAAGTACGGCCGCATGGCGTCCACCACGGACGGATCGCAGGGCGTCGTGGCCTGGTAGTCGAGGTAGATCGGTCTGGCCGAGTCCGTCATCGAGACGCGCTCCGCACGCGGCCGCAGCGCCTCGGGCGGGGGATCGGATCAGGCGCCGAAGCTCTGCCCGCAGCCGCAGGTCTGGGTCGCGTTGGGGTTTTCGATCTTGAACCCGCTGCCGTTGAGGTCGTCGACGTAGTCGACGCTGGTTCCGACCAGGTACACGGCGCTCTTGGAGTCGACCAGCAAGCGCACGCCGTGCTCCTGGAATTCCTGGTCCCACTCTCCGACCTTGTCGTCGAACATGAGCTGGTACTGCAGCCCGCTGCAGCCCCCGCCCACGACCTTGAGTCGCAGCGCGTAGCCGCCGCGCTCGTCGCGGTCGATGAGCTGCTGGACCTTCTCGGCCGCAGTCTCGGTCAGGTTGATAACGGACATCGCTCCTCCGGCAGTCGACCTATTCTATGCCCGGAGAAGGCCCGCGCAACCCACCCGGGCCCACGGGACGCGCCGGGGGGACGCGGGCCGAGCTTCCGCGCACGCTCCCTCGTTCCCCGCCCGCCGAAGCGATCTCAGACTTGCCGGCCGAACAGGACGAAGCGCTCCACGTTGCCCTTCGGCCCCGGCAGAACGCTGTCGGACTCTCCCAGCCGCTCGAGCTCCAGCTTTTCGGCGGCCTCGGCCACCCGCCGCACGGCCGCCTGGCGGAGCGCCGGGTCGCGGACCACGCCCCCCCGGCCCACCTCGCGCCGCGAGAGTTCGAACTGGGGCTTGACCAGCAGCAGCAGGCGGCCCCCCGGCCGCGCCAGGTCTGCCAGCCGGGGCAGCACCAGGCTCAGAGAGATGAACGACAGGTCGGCCGTGACCAGATCGAAGCGCGACGCGTCGGCGGCGAGCCGGAAGTGGCGGACGTTCTGCCGCTCGACGACCTCGACGCGCGGATCGTCGCGCAGTTTGAGGTCGAGCTGGCCGTAGCCGACGTCGAGGGCCAGCACCGAGCGCGCCCCCCTTTGCAGCAGACAGTCCGTAAAGCCTCCGGTCGACGCTCCCGCGTCGGCGCAGCGCAGACCGGACACCGCCTGACCCAGCGCGTCCAGCGCGCCGGCCAGCTTCTCCCCACCGCGGGAGACGAAACGCGGCCGCGCGCGGAGCGTCGGCCGGGCGTCCGGCGCCACCCAGGTTCCGGGCTTGTCGACCACCCGGTCGCCCAGCCGCACCTCGCCGGCGCGGATCCGCGCCTGGGCACGGCTGCGGCTCGTCTCCAGGCCGAGCTCGACGACGCGCTGGTCCAGGCGGACCCGCCCCGCCACGCGCCCCCGCCTACTCCCCGGCGGAGGCCGGACTTCCGCCGTCCAGCAGCTCGCGCGCCGCGCTCTCGATGCCGGCGGCGTCGAGGCCGAACTCGGCCCGCCACTGACCGGCCGAGCCGTGCTCGACGCGCTGGTCGGGAATCCCCAGCAGCTTCAGCGGCAGGGACTGTCCCAGCCCCGCCAGGGCGGCGGCGACGGTGTCGCCCAGACCGGCCTGGATGCTGTGCTCCTCGACCACCACCATCGCCCGGCAGCGTCCGGCCAGTTCCGACAGCCGGCGGGTGTCCAGCGGCTTCACGAAGCGCGCGTTGAGCAACGCGGCCGAGATGCCGTCCGCTCGCAGCCGCTCGGCGGCGTCCCGCGCCTCGGACACCAGGTGGCCGAGGGCGACGATGGCGACGTCGTCGCCGTCGAGAATCAGCTCGGCCTCTCCGATCGGAAGCGGCTTGATCTCCGGGTCGATCGGAACGCCGAGCGCGTTGCCTCGGGGATAGCGCACGGCCGCCGGACCGGGGTAGTCGATCGCGGTCTTGAGCATCTGGCGCAGCTCGTTCTCGTCCTTGGGCGACATCACGATCGTGCCGGGCAGCATGCGCAGGTAGCCGAGGTCGTAGAAACCCTGGTGGGTGGCCCCGTCCGCGCCGACCAGCCCGGCGCGGTCGATCGCGAAGGTGACGTCGAGTTCCTGGACGCAGACGTCGTGGACGATCTGGTCGAAGCCGCGTTGCAGGAAAGTGGAATAGATCGCGCACACCGGCTTGAGGCCCTCGGTCGCCATACCGGCCGCGAAGGTCACGGCGTGCTGCTCGGCGATCCCGGCGTCGTAGAAGCGGCCGGGGAAGGCCTCCTGGAACTTGTCCAGCCCGGTTCCTCCCGCCATGGCGGCGGTGATCCCGACGATGCGCTCGTCCTCTCCGGCCAGGTCGATCAGCCCGCCGGCGAAGGCGCTGGTCCACGACGGGGGTCCGCCGGACGACTTTTCCATGCTGCCGGACGAGACTTCGAACTTGGAGACCCCGTGGTACTTGATCGGGTCGGCCTGGGACGGCTCGTAGCCGTAGCCCTTCTTGGTGTAGCAGTGCACCAGGATCGGGTGCTCGTTGTGCTCCATGTCCCGGACGTTGGTGAGCGTCTCCACCAGCTCCTGGATGTTGTGGCCGTTGATCGGACCGATGTAGTTGAAGCCCAGGCCTTCGAAGAGCATCGCGGGCGAGACGAAGGCCTTGAGGGCCTGCTCCGCGCGCCGCGCGATCTCGACCAGGTCTTCGCCGACATAGGGCACCGATTCGAGGAAGGTCGTGACCCCGTGCTTGAGCCGCTGCGTCAGAGGGGCGGACCAGCGCCGCGCCAGGAAACCGGTGAGCGCGCCGACGTTCCGCGAGATCGACATCTGATTGTCGTTGAGCACCACGACCAGATTCGACAGCTTCAGAAAGCCGGCGTTGTTCAGGCCTTCGTAGGCCATTCCGGCGGTGAGCGCGCCATCGCCGATCACGGCCACGGTGTGCTCGTCGCCGCCGCGGCGGGCGATCGCCTCCGCGACCCCGGTCGCGGCGGAGATCGAAGTGCCCGCGTGCCCCGCGCCGAACACGTCGAACGAGCTCTCGTGGCGGCGCAGGAACTTCCCCATCCCTTCCTTCTGCCCGATGCTGGAGAACTGCTCCCGCCTCCCCGTGAGCATCTTGTGCGGGTAGCCCTGGTGGCCGACGTCCCAGATCAGGCGGTCGCGCGGCGTGTCGAACACGTAGTGCAGCGCCACGCTCAGCTCGACCGCTCCCAGTCCCGCGGCCAGATGCCCTCCGGTCTGGGAGATGGTCTCGACGATGGCGTTCCGCACGTCTGCGCAGACGTCTTCGAGACGGGCCTCCGGCAGGGAGCGCAGATCGGAAGGACTCTGGATGGGTTGCAGGCTTGAAGTCATGGATTGGATGGTAGCTGGCCCTCCAGACGCTTGGCCAGACCCGCGAGCGCCCAGGCGTCCGAACCGAAGGGCTCGATCTCCCGCACCGCCCGCTGCAGCAGTTCGCGGGCGCGCCCCCGGGCTTGCTCCGCGGAGAGGACGTGCAGGATCGAACACTCGCTCAGGTCCGCGTCGTCCAGATCGTCGGCGAGCTGGAAGGCGAGCCCGTAGGCGCGCCCGAAGCCGTCCAGACGCTCCAGCGGGGCGGCCTCCAGCCCGGCCGCGACCCCTCCGCCCCAGACCGCGAAGCGGAACAGCGCGGCGGTCTTTCGCAGGTGGATCGAGGTGACGCTCTCGAGGTCGGCCTCGGCGGGCACGAACGCGAGGTCGTCGACCTGCCCACCGACCAGGGCCGTCGAGCTCGCCGCCCGCGCCAGGCCCGAACTCGCCGCCGCGGCCGCGGCGGGCTCGGGCAGCCGCGCGACCTGGGCGAACGCCTCGGCCAGCAGGGAATCGCCCACCAGAATCGCCGTCGCCTCGCCGAAGGCGACGTGAACCGTGGGACGCCCCCGGCGTTCGTCGTCGTCGTCCAGGGCGGGCAGGTCGTCGTGGACCAGCGAGTAGGCGTGCACCAGCTCCACTGCGCCCGCGACGGGTGTGGCGCACTCCGGATCCGCCCCCGCGGCGACGGCGGCGCCGAAGGCCAGCCCCGGCCGCAGGCGCTTGCCGCCCGAGAAAACGGCGTAGCGCATGGCGCGATGCAGTTCCGCGGGCGGTTCGGTTTCCGCGGGCAGCGAGTCCCTCAGGTCCGAGTCGACGCGCTCCCGGCTCTGCGCCAGAAACTCTTCCAGGGCCGCTCCCTCACTCACGCGCGCTCTCCCGCTCCGACGGCCCGACATCGCCGCGTCGGTCCGCGCGCCAGTCGGCTTCGCCCTCCGGCGCGGCGATTTCTCCGCCCAGGTCGAGACGGGAGAAGATCGACCAAGTCTTCAGCAGATCGAGCGACCGCTGCAGCGGCCGGTCGCGCGCGCGCCGCTCGTCGAAGCTCCCCGCGGGCGAGGGAGGCGGCTCGGTATCGCCGCTTTCCAGGTGCCCTTCCAGGTTTCGCTCGCCGAAATTCGCGTCCCGGTCCTGCGCCTCGATCCGCTCCAGTTCGTCCTCGGTGAACGGCTTCACCTCGATGTCGGGCCGGATGTGGTCGGCCTGGATCGAGCGGCCGGTCGGGAGGTAATAGAGCGCCGTCGTCAGCCGCAAGCCCGAGCCGTCGACCAGCGGGATAACCGTCTGGACCGAGCCCTTGCCGAAGGTCCGGTCTCCCAGCAGGAGCGAGCGCTTGTGGTCCTGCAGCGCGCCCGCCACGATCTCCGCGGCCGAGGCGCTGCCGGCGTTGACGAGCACCACCATCGGGTAGTCCGGTTCGGTCCCCGGTTCGCTGGCCCGCCACTCCATGCGCTCGCCGTCGTCCCGGCCCTGCGAATACACGATCAGACCGTCTTCCAGGAACAGGTCGGCCACCCGGACCGCCTGCTCGAGCAGGCCGCCGGGGTTGTTGCGCAGGTCGAGCACCAGTCCGCGGAACGCGGGCACGCGCTCGTGCGCCTCGGCCAGGGCGATCCGCATGTCGATCGACGTGCGCTCCTGGAACTGGCTCAGACGGATGTAGGGAATGTCGCCGTCGTAGACGTGCCACTGCACGCTCGAGACCCGGATCGACTCGCGCTTGATCACGAAAGGCCGGGGCGAGTCCCAGCCCTCGCGCAGCACCTGGATCAGGATCTCGGTGCCCCGCGGTCCGCGCATCAGCTTGACTGCCTCCATCAGATTCATGTCCGCGGTGGACTGGCAGGACTCCTCGGTCACCTCGGGACACACGGCGACGATCTGATCCTTGGCCCGCAGACCCGCCGCCGCGGCGGGCGAATCGTCGATCGGGGCCATCACGGTGACGTAACCGTCCCGGTGGGTGATCTCGATCCCCAGACCTTCGAATTCACCCTTGGTGTCTCGCTGCACCTCCTGGTAGAGCTCCTTGGACAGGTAGCTGGTATGCGGGTCGAGGGTGTCGAGCATGCCCTTGATCGCGCCGTCGATCAGCTCGCGCTCCTCCACGTCCCGGACGTAGTGCTCCTGGACCAGATCGAGCGCGTGCGTCAGCACCGCCAGATCCTCGTAGCTCGGCGCCGCCTGCGTGGGACGCAGGGCCAGGAGCCCGCTGCCGCTCAGGCCCGCCACCATCAGCGCGGCGATCAGCGTGGACATTCCGAGCAGCCGGAGCCTGGTCATCCTGCTCTCTCTCCTGTGGGCGCTCGACTCAGCCAGCGCGCGGGATCGACGGCCTTTCCGTCGCGGCGGATCTCGAAGTACACCCCGGGTCCCGCCAGCGGACCGATTCCCCCGACTGTACCAATCTCCTGGCCCGAGCGGACTTTCTCCCCCTCTTCCACCACCAGCTCTTCGAGAAATCCGAGCACCGCGACCGTGCCTCCGCCGTGGTCGATGATGACCATCTGACCATAGCCGCGGAACCAGCCGGCGAAGAGCACGCTTCCGTCGCCGATGGAGCGCACGGAATCGCCCGGATTCGCCGCGATCTCGACGCCGTTCCGGACCGTTTCGGTGCCGAACTCTGGATCGAGCTGGCGCCCGAACGACAGACGGATCGAGCCTTGGACCGGCCAGCCCGCGCCGACCGCCGGCAGGCCGGCGCCGCGACCCCGGGGGCTGGAGGGCAGGCTCTCCAGCTTCGCCGCCAGACGCGCGGCGGCCGCGCGCATCTCTGCGGCGACGGAGGACTCGCGCTGGGAGTTCCGGCGCAGACGGGCCACCAGACCGCTCCGCTCGGCGCGCATGCGGCGGGAGACCGCCTCGCGCTCGGCCAGCGCTCGGCGCCCCGCGGCGATCTCGCCAAGGAGCCGCTCCGCGTCCTCCTGGCTGGCCTGCAAAGCGCCGCGCGCCTGCCGGTAGCGCAGGAAGAGCTCCCGGTCCTGCTCCAGTACGAGCGCCAGCCCATGCCGGTGCCGCGCCAGACGCTGGGCGTCGCCGGCCGACACCAGCAGGGACGGGCCCGGGGAACCGCCCGACTTGTACAGCGCGACCAGACGCCGCTCGAGGTCGCGCTCCACGCCCTGAAGTTGCCTTTCGGCCTGTTGCCCGAGCCGCCGGGCTTCGGCCAGATCTTCGCGGGCGTCCCGCTCGCGCCGCTGGAGCCGTCTGCGGCTGCGCCGCAACTCGGAAAGTTCTCGATTCAGCCCATCGAGCCTGGCGCCCTCTTTCCGGGCGCGCTCGGCGTACGCGCGGGCCTTCGCCTCGCGCTCTTCGATCTCGGCCCGGATGGCATCGAGCCGCCGGCTCCGATCCTCCGAGGCGGCCGGCGCGGCCAGCGCGATCCCACCCGCCAGCAGGGCGACCAGACGCCAAGCCTTCACGGGGAAGTCTCCAGGCGCAGCAGGGACAGGACCGCTCCCCCGACCCCGATCGCCACGCCCAGACCCGCCAGTCCGGCGACTTCGAAGCCTCCCAGGAAGCTCAGCGAGCCGGACCCGAGCAGGTAGGTCAGCGGCTCCCGCAGCAGCGGCAGGCCGGTCCGGTACAGCCCATAGAGAGCGGCCAGGGCCAGACTCGCGGACAGCACCCCTTGCAGGCCCCCCTCCAGATAGAACGGCAGCCGCACGTACCACGCGCCCGCGCCCACCAGCCTCTGGATCTGAATCTCGTCCGCGCGGGTGTAGACCGCCAACCGGATGGTGCCGCCGGAGATCGCCGCCAGGACCGCGGTCAGACCCGCGCCGAGCGCCAGCCCGACCCACTGCGCGGCGCTCACCACGCCCGCGAAACGCTCCACCCACTCGCGCCGGTAGCGCACCTCGGCCACGCCGGGAAGCGCGCTCAACGCGGCCGCCAGCGGCTCCAGCGCTTCGGGCGTGCGGTGAGACGGGCTCGGTTCCAGCTCGAAGGCCGGCGGCAGGGGGTTGCGGTTCAGCCCTTCCAGCACGTCCGCCTGGTCGCCCAGGTCGGACCGCAGCCGCGCCAGACCGGCCTCCGGGGACACGAACCGCACCCCGGCCACGCCGGAGAGCGCGCCGATGGCGCGTTCGAGTTCGGCGATCCGAGGCGCTTCCGGCGAGGTCTCCGGATCGAGATAGGCCGTCACCAGCAGCTCTTCGCCGAACGACTCCAGCAACGAGCGCATGTTCTGCAGAGCCAGTATGTAGACGCCCAGCACCAGCAGGCCGGCGGTCATGGTCGCGATCGAGATCGCGAAGACCAACGGCGTCGCGCGAATGCCCCTCAGTCCCGAGCGCGCGGCGGCCATCCCCCGCCGGAAGCTGCGCGGATCGTTCACGGCGCCGAAGTCCGGACCACGCGGCCCAGGCCGGCGGGGAAGGCTTCCAGCGGCAGATCGAGCGTCAGGCGCCCGGCCTCGAGCTGCAGGCGGCGGTGCGGGTAGCAGTCGAGCAGCGCGGGATCGTGGGTGGCGACGATGACGGTCGTGCCGCGGGCGTGCGCGTCGGCGATGATGTCCATGATGTCGAGCGCCAGCTCGGGGTCCAGGTTGCCGGTGGGCTCGTCGGCCAGCAGCAGCGGCGGATCGTTGGCCAGCGCTCGGGCGATGGCGACCCGCTGCTGTTCTCCGCCGGAAAGCGAAAGCGGGCGCTCTTCCAGCTTGTCGCCCAGCCCGAGCCGCTGCAGCAGGCTCCAGACGCGGCGCCGCGTCTCGCGCCTCGGTACGCCGGCGACCTCCAGCGCCACCGCCACGTTCTCCGAAACGCTGCGGTCGGGCAGCAGCTTGAAGTCCTGGAAGATCACTCCGATCTGCCGCCTCAGCTCCGGCACGAGCGCGGACGGCAGGCGCGTAATGTTCCGGCCCGCCACCAGAACCTGTCCCGCCGTCGGCCGGAGAGCGCCGAACAGGAGCCGCAGCAGGCTCGTCTTGCCCGCCCCGCTCGGCCCGGTCAGAAACGCGAACTCTCCGCGCTCCAGACTCAGCGACACGTCGCGTAGGCCGTAGCTGTCTGCGGCGTAGCGCAGGTCGACGTTGTACATCTGGATCATCGCGAGCCTCGGGGGGGCCGCGAGTCCGGAGAGTCTAGCCACTCGGCGGCCGCGGGCCACGTCTGGGCGGCGCGCGGATCAGCGATACCGGGGGTAGCGAGGGCGCCCCATCCGAGGAGCGATGCCGGGACGGCGCCCGTCGTCGGCCGCTTCTCCGGATTCCTCGGGCGCATCCGTGGAATCGCGCAGGCGCGAGAAGCGCCCTCCGGTCCAGGCATCGAGCTGCGCCGCCAGCTCCCGCGCGCGCAGATTCAGCTCGAAGCGCTCTCCCGCCGGTGCCTGCGCAAGCTCGGCGAGTATGCGCAGGCGCTCGAAGTAGAGCCGGTTCACCCGCTCCAGCACCTGATCGCGGAGTTCGACCAGCAGTCTGCGTTCGCGCGAGATGGCGATCGCATCGTCCGGCGAAGCCGTCTCCGCCAGATCCCAGCTCAACTCGAGCTGCAGCTGCAGATCCCGGCCGCGGTCCGCGGTCGAATCGAAGAGCTTCCTCACCGCCCCGGAGCTGAATACCTCGTCGAAGTCGCTTTCCCAGCCGCGGGCTCGATCCAGCGAAACCCCCGCCTGCAGCTCGGGCATCCAGCCGGAGCGCCGGGAGCGTTTCTCCACGCCCGTCATCCTCGAAGGCTCGATCTCCAGGTAGGCCAGAACCGCGCGCTGCACCCTGCCGATGTCGGGCTCATCCGGAACCGGCGCCGCGCCGGTCGCGGCGGTCGCGGCGGCGACCATCTCCAGACGCGCGATCCCCCGCTCGCCCGCCGCCAGCAGCGCGTCGGGAACAAAGGCCAGGCGGCGCGCGGTCCCGGCCAGTACGCTGCGGCCCCGCGCCGGGCCGATGGCCCCGGCGGCGAAGCGGTAAACGCCGCGCTGCGAGGCCAACCAGAGTTCTCCGGAGCGTGTGGCGGCCGCGTGCAGCTCGCCCAGACCGGGGTCGAGACGCTGCGGAGCCGGGCGCTGCACGCGCCAGAGTCCGCGCGGAACGCAGAGCCAGACCTCGCCTTCGACCTCGACCGCGCCGCGCAGCTCCCACCAGCCTTCCTCGACGGAGATCAGTTCGCGTACGAAGCTGCCGCGCTCTCCGCGCCACAGGGATTCGCGCATGGCGATCCAGAGCTGGCCTCCGGCCGCGCGCACCGCGTGCACCTCGCCCGGGGGGATTCCGTTTTCGCGTTCGAAGGCGGCTTCGCCGGGATCGCGCCGGAACAGGCCGGCCTGCGACGCGACCCAGACTCCTCCCCGCCCGTCGACGGCCACGGAGCGCGCGTACGCTCCCGCCCCCAGCGCGACCGGACGCGGCTCGGACTCGGCGTCGGGCCAGGCGTACAGACCGCTGGCGGTTGCGATCCACAGCGCGTCGGGAGAGCGGGCCACGTCGAGTACTCCGCCGCGGGCCAGGAAGCGCCGCCACACCCCGTCCTCGCGCACGAACAGGCCGAGATCCGTACCCACGACCCAGGCGTCCTCGCGAACCGCCAGGGCCGTGACGACACCCGGCGGAGAGGTCGCCAGCCAGGCCGCCAGAACCGCACCGAGCTGAAGCGATGTGATGAACGACATGGGCACCTGGGAGCAGCAATCCGCGTGCCGTGAGAAGCGCCGGCCGGGGCTTCGCCAGCC
>JAGWBS010000033.1:26427-29452 GCA_021295775.1 Pseudomonadota bacterium
CCTGCCCCTCCTTAGAATCGGCCCATCCGCCGCGGGAGGCTCAGGCGATTCGAACGCTCGGCATCCATCGGCCCCGGCTTTTCCGGCGCTCGCACTGGCTGTCGGCCGGTGCCGCGCTCGTGATCGGGCTGCCCGGCGGGGCGCCTGCCGAGTTCTATCGCTGGACCGACGAGCAGGGCGTCACGCGCTACTCGTCGAGCCTGGACAGCATCCCGCGCAAACACCGCAGCAGCGCGCAGCTATTGAACGAAGAGCCGTCCGTCCCGCTGGAGACCGGCCTCGATCGCGAACGTCTGCAGCCGGAGGCGGGGCGGTCGGGCGAGCTCGAAGCCGACTCTCCCGCCGACGCCCCCCCGCCCGAGTCCGATGAGGCCCCGCAGCCCGGCCGGGCCCGGTCGCCGGAGTCCGAAGAATCCCCGCGGCCGGCACCGACCGGGGCGCCGCCCGCGACCGAGTCCGCGGAGACCGGCACGCGCCCTCCCGAGAGCGACGCCGAACCGGAGAATGCCGAACCGCCCTCCGAGCCCCCCCGGGAAGCCCCGGCCGCTCCTCCCGAAGCCTCCTCCGAGCGCGAGCAGGCGACCTTCGACGCCCCGGCCCGGCCGGAACCGGCCGAAGCCGCCGCCCCGCTGGCCGATCCGCGGGCCTCGGAGAGAGACAGGCTGCGGCGCGAGATCGCGGACAAGCGCGAGCGGATCAAGCGGGTGATCGGAGAGAGCGGCTGGCAGGGGGTCGGGTTCGCCGACGACCCCAGACTCCAGGAGCTGGCCGGGGAACTCCCGCGGCTGCAGGCGGATCTCGACGCGCTGAACGCCGAGCCGAGGCGCTAGCCGTGCCGGCCCGGCCGATCGCTGCGCTGGCCGGCGGCGTCGGCGCGGCGCGCTTCCTGGCCGGTCTGGTCCGCGTCGTCCCTCCGGAAGACCTCAGCGTGATCGTGAACACCGGCGACGACAGGGATTTCTTCGGCCTGCGGGTGTGTCCGGATCTCGACACCGTGATGTACACCCTGGCCGGCGAAGTCGATCCCGACCAGGGGTGGGGGCGTCGCGGCGAGAGCTTCCACTGTCTGGAGTCCCTGCGGCGTCTCGGTGGCGACAGCTGGTTCCGTCTGGGAGACCGCGACCTGGCCGTACACGTCCTGCGCACCCAACGGCTGCGTCAGGGCGCCCGGCTGGACGAAGTAACGGCCGAGCTGTGCGCGGCTTTCGGGGTCCGCGCCCAGCTCCTGCCGATGACCTGCGATCCCAGCGCGACGCTGGTGGTGCGCCAGGACGGCACCCGCACGGATTTCCAGGAGTACCTGGTGCGCGACGGCGCGCCCGACGACGTGGCCGCGGTCGACCTGAGCGCCGCCGCCGCGGCGACCCCCGCCCCGGGGGTGATGGAGGCCCTGGAAGGCGCTTCGACGCTGCTGATCTGCCCCAGCAATCCCGTGGTGTCGATCGGCACGATCCTGCAGTTGCCGGGAGTGCGCGCGCTGCTGGAGCGGCGCCGCGACGCCGTCGGCGTGAGCCCGATCATCGGCGGCCGCCCGGTCAAGGGTCCCGCCGACCGCCTGCTGCCGTGCGTGGGCGCGGAGGTCTCGGCGCTGGGCGTGGCGCGGCTGTACCGCGACCTGTGCGCGGGCCTGGTCATCGACCGCGCCGACGCCGGGCTCGCCACCCCGATCGAGGAGCTGGGCCTGCGGGTGCGGGTCGAGGAGACGCTGATGCGCGACTCGAGCGTCGCCATGCGTCTGGCCGGGGCAGCGCTCGAACTGGCCTCCCCGGCGTGAAGGTCGCGGCCGCGGTTCCGGTCAAGAGCTTCGCCCGCGCCAAGCGGCGGCTGCGCAGCCGCTTCACACCGGAGCAGGTCGAGGAGATCCTGCGGGCGCTGCTCCTGGACGTGCTCGACGCGCTGCGCGAAGCGAGCTCGCTGCAGCGCGTGGTGGTTCTGACCGGAGACCTCGACGTGGCGCACGCCGCGCGAGAGGCCGGAGCCGCGGTCGAGTTCCTCGACCCCGACCCGGGCCTGAATCCGGCCCTCGACCACATCGCCGACGTGCTGCGGCGCGACGGCTACGACGCGCTGCTGGTCGTGCTGGGCGACCTGCCCCTACTGCGGGGCGAACACATCGACACGGTGGTCGAGGCGGGAATCCGGACGGGTCTGGCCGGCGTTCCGGCCGCGGACGGCGGGACGGCTCTGCTGTGCACCGCTCCACCGGGCCGCATCTCGGCGCGTTTCGGCCCCGAAAGCTTCGACGCCCACCGCGCCGCCGCTCGGGAGTGCGGCCTGGAGCTGAGCGAGGTCCACCCCTCCGACGCTCTGGTGAGCCTGGACCTGGACACGCCGCAGGACGCGGAGCGCATCGCCCGGAGCCCGGGCCGGGCGCGAACCGTGGCGGTCCTGCGCGGGCTGCTGGCATGAACGGAATCCGCCTGCGTCCGCTCGACGGCCTGCCCGAGATCCGCCCCGGAGACGATCTGCCGGCGCTGCTCGCGGGCCTCGTTCCCGAGGGGCCGGGCATACTGGTGGTCGCGCAGAAAGTCGTCTCCAAGGCCGAAGGCCGGATCCTCGCGCTGGCCGAAGTGCATCCCGGACCCAGGGCTCGCGGGCTCGCGGCGCAGACGGACAAGGACCCCCGCCACGTGCAGGTGGTCCTGGACCAGACGCGCCGGGTGGTGCGGACGGGCCCGGGCGTGGTGATCTGCGAGACCCATCACGGACTGATCTGCGCCAACGCCGGCGTAGACCTGTCCAACGCCCCGCAGGGAGAGACGGCCGTGCTGCTGCCGCTCGACCCGGACGCATCGGCGCGGCGCATACTCGAGCGGCTGGGGCCGGGGCGCGGAGTCATCGTCAGCGATACCTTCGGGCGGCCCTGGCGCGAGGGGCTGGTCGACGTGGCGATCGGCGTGGCCGGACTCGCGCCGCTGCGCGACTACTGCGGCGAGCGGGACCGCCGCGGGCGCGAACTCCAGGTGACGGTCATGGCACGCGCCGACCAGCTAGCAGCGGCCGCCGGAATCCTGATGGAAAAAGG
>JAGWBS010000003.1:0-64616 GCA_021295775.1 Pseudomonadota bacterium
GCGGCGGACGCCGCGCTCACCTCCCGCTCGTACTCGCGGGACCGCTCCGCGCCGCTTTCGAAGTCGCTGCGCAGCTCCGTCTGTCCCGAGCGCTCGCGCTCCTCGTCGGCGATCCGCTCGCCCAGTTCCTGGCGCGCCTCCTGCTCCGAGCGCTCCAGCGACTCCGCGCGCTCCCGAGCCGTGCGGACCTCCTCCCGCCAGCGCCCGATCCATTGCCGGTCGTCCTCGACCGCCGCCTGCAGCTGTTCCCGGGACTGGCGAATCTGATCCCGGCGCCCCCCGAGCTGAGCCAGCTCCACTCGCGACTGGACCAGTCGCTGCTCCAGGAGTTCCAGCTCGCGGCCGCGCGAGGAGATCTCGGCGCTCAACTCGTCGCGGTTCGCCAGGGCCCGCGACTGCTCGCTTTCGATCTCTTGCAGGCGAGTCCGGATCCCGCGGTCGTCGCCCTCCAGCCGCTGAAGCTGGGACTGGGTCAGCTCGCGGCCCTCGCGGTAGCCCTGGGCGCTCTGCAGCGCCTCCTTGCCCCGCTCCCGCATCCGCTCGAGGTCTTTTTCCAGATTCAGAACCGCCAGCTCGACCGTGTGCCGGCGGCTGCGGGTGTTCTCGATCTCGGTTTCGAGCGAAGCGACGCGGCCGGCCCACTCCTGGATCCGTTCGGCACGCTCCCGGACACTCCGTTCGAGATTCGGCAGATCGGCTTCCAGCCGCCGGATCTCGCGAGCCCGGCTCAGGGCTCCGGGCGGGGCGCCGAGGCCGCCGGTGATCGCGCCGGAGCGGTCGAGCACTTCGCCCGCTCGCGTAACGAAAGTGGCCGGCGGGGACCCGACGCCGAAGCGCTCCACCGCCTCGGTCAGATCCTCGACCAGGTACGCATCGCGCAGCAGCCGCTCGACCAGCGCTCCGCGGCGGCCGCGCGCGCGCACGAAGCTCGCCAGGGGCCGCCCCAGCGGGGCGGGGCCGGGCTCCGGACCGCTCTCGCCCCCGCCCAGAGGCACGATCGTGGCGCGGCCCAGGGAGTCCTCACGCAGAAGGGCCGTCAGCCGCAGGGCGGCTCCGGCGTCCCCGACCAGCAGCGCTTCGAGCCGGCCGCCGAGAACCGCCTCCACGGCGGTCTCCAGACCGTCGTCGACCTGCAGCACCTCGGGCAGCAGCCCGTCGATCGCGCCGCGCGCCTCTTGCGGCAGGCGCTCCAGCAGCGCCGAAGCCCGCTGGGCCTCGCGCTCTCCCATCTCGCGCAGCGAGGCGAGCTGGGTCTGGGCCTGCTTCAGACGGTCGCGGAGACCCTCGAGTTCCTCCCGCCCGGCCTGGTGCGACGCGCGCGCCTGCTGCTGTTCCCGCAGCTCCTGGGACAGCCTCCGCCCCAGATCGTCGCGCTCCGCCAGGGCCCGGTGCAGGCCGAGCTCCAGCTCGGCCTCTTCGCGTTCCAGACCCTCGACCTGCAGCGTGCTCGTTTCCAGCGCCTCCTCGCTCTGCCGCAGCCTCAGCTCGAGTTCGTGCCGGCGCTCGCCCAGGGACTCCAGCCTGCTGCTCAGCGTCGCGCGCTCCGAGCCGAGATCCGCCAGACGCACCTGCAGGGCCTCGCGCCGGCCCTGAACGACGGACAGCTTCTCGCTGCCGTCCCGCAGCTCCGCCTCGCGCTGCGCCAGAGCCTCGGAATCGGCGGAAAGGAGCTTTTCGACCTCCGACATCTCGGCGATCTTCTCCGTCAGCTCCGCGCCGCGTCCGACGAGCTGCTGCTCGAGCCGCGCGATCTCGTCGTCGCGCTCGGCGGCCTGAGCCGCCAGGCCCTGGCGCTCGCGGCTCTCGTAGTCGATCCGGCTCTCCAGACTCTGGATGACCGTGCGCAGGCTGTAGAGCCGCTCGCTCAGCGCCTGCAGTTGTTTCTCGCGCTCCAGCTGCGTGCGCCGCGCCTCCTCCAGCTCCGCCTCCGCGCGCCCCACCCGCGCGTCGAGTTCGGCGCCCTCGGCGCGCTGGCGTTCGATGTCCCGCTCGGCGGCCTCGAACTGCGCCGTCTCCGCCCGGTGTTCCTCGCGCGCCTCGATCAGCTCCAGGTCCCGCAGCCGGGCCTTGATCTGCTTGTAGCGGTTGGCCTTGCGGGCTTGGCGGTCGAGCGACGCGATCTGGCGGCGCAGCTCCCCGATCACGTCGGTGATGCGGAGCAGGTTCTGCTCCGTCGAGCGCAGCTTGCCCTCGGTCTCGCGGCGGCGCTGACGGTACTTTCCGATGCCGGCCGCCTGCTCGAAGATCGTGCGCCGGTCCTGGGGCCGGGTCGAGACCAGGTCCGCGATGTGTCCCTGTTCGACGATCGTGTAGCCGCGCGTTCCCACGCCGGTGTCCAGAAAGAAGTCCACCACGTCGCGCAGCCGGCACGGGGTCTTGTTGATGCGGTACTCGCTCTCCCCCGAGCGGTACAGCCGGCGCGCGATCTGGATCTCCGCGAAGCCCTTGTAGGGCGGGGGCGCGAGGCCCTCGCTGTTGTCGAGCGAGAGCACGACCTCCGCCATTCCGACGGCCGCCTGCCGCTCGGTCCCCGAGAAGATCATGTCTTCCATCGAGCGGCCGCGCAGTTGGCGCGGATTCTGCTCGCCCATCACCCAGCGCAGCGCGTCGATCAGGTTCGACTTGCCGCAGCCGTTGGGTCCGACGATCGCGGAGATCCCGCGGTCGAACGCGAGCACGGTCCTCTCAGGGAAGGACTTGAATCCCGTGATCTCCAGCGTTCGAATGCGCAACCGGTCAGCGTCCCTCACCGCCGCTCAGGGAGGGGAACGGACGGCGGAGCAGTGGGGGGGACTGATCGTTTCGTGCAGGCATAGCATAGCTGGCGTCGGAGCGCCTCTCCGGATTCCGTCTCAGGCCGCGCTGTCCTGCCCCGCGTACTGGAGCTGGTGGAGCTTCCAGTAGAGCCCGCGCCGCTCGAGCAGCTCGTCGTGCGTACCGCTTTCGCGGATCTCCCCGTGGTGGAGCACGTGGATGCGGTCGGCGTCCCGGACGGTCGCCAGGCGGTGCGCGACCACGATCGAGGTCTTGCCCTCGAGCAGGCGCGCCAGCGCGTCCTGCACCAGCGCCTCGGTCTCGGTGTCGACGCTGGCGGTGGCCTCGTCGAGCAGCAGGACCCGCGGGTCCTGGGCCAGCGCGCGGGCGAACGAGAGCAGCTGGCGCTCTCCAAGGGAGAAGTTCGCCCCGCGCTCCTCGACCGGCTGGTCGAGTCCCCGGGGCAGCCGCGCCACGAAGTCGCGCAGATGCACGGTCTCCAAGGCCGCCAGGATGCGCGAGTCGTCGATGTCCGGCCGGCCCAGGCCGACGTTGTAGCGCAGGTCGCCGGTGAACAGGAAGACGTCCTGCAGCACGTAGGCCAAGTGACGCCGCAGTTCCGAACGGGCGATCCCGCGAATGTCGGTTCCGTCGATCAGGATGCGGCCGGCGTCCGGTTCGTAGAGGCGCGCGATCAGTTTGAGCATCGTCGTCTTGCCCGCCCCCGTGAGCCCGACCAGGGCCACGCGCTCGCCCGGCGCGGCGCGGAAGGAAACCTCGCGCAGAACCGGCTCGCCGCCGTAGCCGAAGCTGACTTTGTCGAAGACGACTTCCCCCGCGACCCGGCGCGGCACGGACGCGCCGCGCTCGACCTCGGGCTGCACGTCGAGCAGTTCGAAGATCCGCTCCAGACTGGCCATCGAGGACTGCATGACCGAGTAGCGCGCGGAGAGGTCCTGAAGCGGCATCAGGAAGCGGCGCATGTAGTCGTAGAAGAGCAGCAGCGTGCCGATCTGCAGCGCGCCGCCGCCCATCAGCTCGGCGGCGTACCACAGGATCAGGCCGACGGTGAGCAGACCCGCGGTCTCGAGCGAGGCGGACAGCAGGGCGTCGTAGTGGATCGACTGGAACCAGGCGTCGCGGTGCTGGGCGTTGATGCGCCGAAACTCGGTTTCGTTGTGCCGCTCGCGCGCGAAGAGCTGGACGACGCGGATCCCGCCGATCGTCTCCTGGATGTTCGCGTTGATGCGGGCGATCCGGACGCGCACGAGCCGGTAGGCCTGGCGCACCTTCCAGCGGAAGACGATGGCCGCCACGACCAGCACCGGCACCACCGCCATCGAGACCAGCGCCAGCCGCCAGTCGACGTAGAACATGATCCCCGCCAGCACGGCCATCGTGACCAGATCGGCGAAGAGCATCACGATGCCCATCGAGAACATCTCGCCGACCGACTCGGTGTCGTGTCCCAGGCGCGTGACCAGCCGACCGACCGGGTAGCGGTCGAAGAAGCCCAGGGGGACGCGCTGAACGTGCTCGAAGAGGTCCCGGCGCAGCGCGAGCAGCGAGCGCTGGCCCATGACCGTCATGGCGATCATGCGCCCGAACTGGACCAGCGCGCCGAGCACGGCCACGGTGGCGAACACTCCCGCCAGCCACGGCAGCAGGCCGATGCCGGCGGGGGGGTCGGCCACGAAGCGCAGGAAGTCCGCTCCCGGCACCTCGTCGCTGCCCGACATGCGGTTGATGACCGTGCCCACCAGCACGGCCGGGATCGTCTCCAGGAACGAGCGCAGCGGGATCAGCGCGACGAACACCGCCAGCAGGCCCAGGTGCGGGCGCATGTAGGGCCACAGGCGGGTGACCAGCTCGCGGTCGTAGACCTTGCCGACGGCCTCTTCGTCGCGGAAATCGGGCTGCACGTTCAGACTTCCAGCTCCGCTTCGAGCCGCTGGTGCCGGTAGGTGCGGGCGTAGACGCCGCCCTCCGCCAGCAGTTCGGCGTGTCCGCCGCTCTCGATCACCCGGCCGGCGTCGAGCACCAGGATCAGGTCGGCGTCCCGCACCGCGCTCAGCCGGTGCGAAACGATGAAGCAGGTGCGTCCGGCGCGCGACGTGCGCAGTTCCTTGAGGATCGCCTCTTCGGTGGCGTAATCCACGCTGGACAGGGCGTCGTCCAGGATCAGGATCGCCGGGTCCAGGATCAGCGCCCGGGCCAGCGCGATCCGCTGGCGCTGCCCGCCCGAGAGCGTCACGCCGCGCTCGCCCACGAGCGTCTCGAAACCGAAGGGGAGCTCCTCCTCGATGTCTCCCAGCACGTGCGCCCTGCGGGCCGCCTCGCGGACTTCGTCGTCGCCGGCGTCGGGCGCGCCGTAGCGGATGTTGTCGGCGACGCTGGCCGAGAACAGGAAGCTGTCCTGCGGGACCATGGCGATGCTGGAGCGCAGCAGGCGTAGCGGAAGGCGGTTCACGTCGTGCGCGTCGATCCGCAGCGCCTCGTCGGGGATCTCCAGCAGGCGCGGGATCGCCGCCACCAGCGTGCTCTTGCCCGAGCCCACCGGGCCCACGATGCCCACGCTCTGGCCCTGCGAGGCCGCGAAGTCGATCCCCGCCAGCGCGGGACTCGCCTCGCGCCCCGAGTAGGACAAGTGCAGGTCCGAGAACTCCACCGCCCCGCGGACGCGCGCGGGATCGACCGCGTCGGCGCGGTCGCGGATCGAAGGCAGCTCGTCGAGCACCTCGCCGATCCGCACCATCCCGGCCAGCCCGCGCTGCACGATGTTGAGCACCCAGCCCAGCATCATGGTCGGGAAGGCGAGCTGCAGCGTGTACATGTAGAACATCCACAGGTCGGCCGAGGTGGCCGACACGAACTGGCTGCCGACGTAAAGAACCGCGATCTGCGTCAGCGCCGGGACGGTCGAGATGACCGCGAACATGCCCGTGTGCGCCATCGCCATCTCGATCTGGCGGTAGTAGAGCCGGCGGCTCTCGCGCTCGAAGCGCTCGCGTTCGCGCTCCTGCATCGCGCAGAAGCGCACCACGAACACGCCCGAGGCGTTCTCCTGCACCGCCGCGGAGATCTGGCCTATCTGTTCCTGCTGCGCCAGCACCGTGGCGTGGATGCGGCGCGCGAAGAATCGCGCCAGGACCGCGAACAGCGGGTACGGCAGCAGCACCCACAGGGCGAGCTCCCAGTTGACCCAGACCATCACCCCCAGCGCGGCGAAGTAGAGGATCGGCGTCTGGACGATGTTGAGCACGCCCATTCCCAGCAGCATGCGCACGTTGTTGATGTCGTTGACCGCGCGCGACATCAGGTCGCCGGTGCGCTGGCCGGCGAAGTAGGACTCGGGCAGCTTCTGCAGGTGGGCGTAAAAGTCGTTGCGCAGCTCGTTTTCGACCCGGCGTCCGGCCCGGAACAGCGTCCGCCGCGACAGGAAGCGCAGCAGTCCGAAGACCAGCGTCGCGGCGACCAGCCAGGCCACCACGGGCCGGATCTGGCCGGCGGTCTCGCCGCTTTCGAGCCGCGCCACCAGCTCGCGGGTGAGAAGCGGCGGAAGCTGGAAGAAGATCGCGTAGCCGACGGTCAGCGCGCCGCCCAGCACGTACGCGCCGTGGAACCGGCGCACGTAGGGCCAAAGGCGCTGCAACGGGCTCAATCCGCTTCTCTCCGCAAAGCGCGCCAGCTTACCAGATGGCCTGCGGCGATCCCCAGAAGCTCGGCGGCGCTGCCGCAGTTGCGCGCGACCTCGATCGCCCCGGCGGAGCCGACCAGCGCCACCAGCTCGCCCGGGGCTACGTCGCCGTAGGTCCGCGACAGAGACAGAGTGCGCCCCGCGATCTCGACCCGCCCGCCGGCGCCCGCTTCGCCCGGGGTCAGATTGGTGATCAGGTTGCCGAAGCGGTCGACGGCGACGACCTCTCCCTGGAGCCCGTCCCCGAGGTCCCGCGGCGCCGGCTCGGGGAGCCGGACCAGCGAAGCGGCGGGCACCTCCGGGCCGACGCTGGCCAGCTCGGCTCCGCCGGCCAGCGCCCCGGCCACCGGACCGAAGACGTCGCGCCCGTGGAACACGGGGCTCGGCTCCGGCCTCCACAGGTCGGGATTGGCCAGCTCGTGGACGCGCGCCTCGGCGGCCGGGCCGAGAACCCCGCCGAGCAGCCCGTTGTCGGGTGCGACGTAGAGCTGCGCGCCGATCTCGGCGGCGAGCCCGCGGCGGCCGGAGCCCACCCCGGGGTCGACGACCGCCAGGTGGACCGTCCCGGCCGGGAACAGCGGCGCCGCCCGGGCCAGCGCGCGGCTGGCCGCGCGGATGTCGCCGGCGGGGATCGAATGCCCCAGATCGACCAGTCGGGCGTCCGGGCAGACCGCCAGCACGGCGCCCTTCATCGCGCCCGCGTAGCCGTCCGCCGTGCCGAAGTCGCTCAGCAGCGTCACCCGCGGGGGCGAATTCACCGGGCGGGTCTTCCGTGGTACCAGCGGGCGACGCGTTCGCGGTCGGCCCCCAGGGCGTAGCCCGAGAGCGCCAGCAGGTTGCGCCCGACTTGGCGCAGCGGGCCGTTGCGCTGGTAGCGCCGGGGAGACGTCCAGGCGCCCGTCCGCAGCCTCGCGAGTCGGCCTCGGCTCCGGATCAGGCGAGCCAGGTCGAGATCCTCGAAGATCGGCACCGGCGGGATGCCACCCGCGGCCTCCAGGCACTCCCGCCGCACGAAAAGGGCCTGATCGCCATAGGGCAGCCCGAGCATGCGGACGCGCAGGTCCACCCCGGTTTCGAGGATCCGGTAGATCCGGCCGGGCGACTCGAACTGCAGCCGGAAGGCGCCGCCGCTGACCCGAGGGTCCGCCAGCGCTCCGACCAGGGCGTCGCGCCAGCCCGGATCCAGGCGCGTGTCGGAGTGCAGGAAGAGCAGCGCGTCGCCCGAAGCGGCCCGAAAGCCGACCTGCATCTGGACCGCCCGGCCGGGCTCGCTCTGCAGGATCAGGTCGCTGGCCAGCTCGCGCGCCCGCTCGACCGTGCCGTCGCTGGATCCGCCGTCGACGACGATGCGTTCCACTCCCGGAAGCCGCGTGCAGCCCAACGCTCGCGAGATCGTCCGCCCCTCGTTCAGAGTGGGAATCACGACGCTGACGGACAGGCCCTCGCTGACCACGCGGGCAGAGTGCGTCGGAAGCGCGTTTTTGACAACTCCTGTAAACATTGGATCCAGCGTGGCGACGATTCGGCTCGACATCATCGTTGTGGGCAGCAGCCTGGGCGGCCTGGTCGCCGGAGCCTATCTGGCCCGCGCCGGGCTGCACGTGGCGGTGCTGGAGGAGGAGTTGCACGCGAGTCGGCCTCCGCTGCTGCGCGATCCGTTCCTCCTGAGCGGTCTCGAGATCGGTAGCGGGGTGCAGCGCAGCCTGGGCGAAATCGGGGTTTCGCCGAGCGAGCTGCGCAAGCTGCGGCGCTACCCCGTGGCGCTTCAGGTCCTGCTCCCGGGTACCCGGATCGACGTGCCGGAGGGACGCGCCCGGCTCTCCCGCGAGCTGCAGGCCTTCGGCCTGCTCTCCGCCTCGGAGACGGCGGAGTGGCTGGAACTGGTCGACTCGGCGGGCGACGCGTCGCGGCGTCAGCTCTGGGAGTCCAAGCCGGGAACGCGCCTGGGGCGCCTGCTGGAACTCTGGCGACGCCCCCCGCCGCAGATTGCGTCGCTGCCGCCGGCGCCCAAAACTCTGCGCGGCTTCATCGCGGCGCAGATGCAGGTCCTGTCGGGTCAGGCCGGCTCCCCCTCGGGCGCCGCCGCGGCGTTGCTGCTGCGCTCCGTGCGCGACGGCGGCACCCTGCCGGCCAGCGCCGGCAAGCTGTTCAGCGATCTTCTGCGCCAGCGGCTGCACACGCACGATGCCGAAATCCGCCCTCTGGGAGAGTTTTCCCTGGCCGCCCAGGGAGGCGAGATCCAGCTGGAACTCCCCAACGAGCGCCTGTCCGCCCGTTCGCTGATTGTCGCCGCCCCGCGCGGGCTGGTCGGGCGCGCCGCGGCCGGATCGGGGTCCGGACCGCGCTGGCTGCGCCGCGCGCCCCAGCCCCGGGAGATCCCCGTTCGGCTTTTCCGGGCGGAGCGGGAAGCGCTGCCGGGCGGACTCGCCCGGCGCGCCGTGGTCGCCCCGGGCGGCCCCGAGCAGACCTACTGGATCGCCCGTCACGACGACCCGGACCGGCCCGGGATCGAGTGGCTGGCGATCGCAGGTCCGGGGGCGGAGAAGCTGCCGGCGAACGATCCCCTGGGCGCTCTCGGCCCGTTTTCGGACGGCCGGGTGGTGGCGGTCGACCTCGGTCCGTCTCCGAAATGGGACCGCGACGCCAGCGATCTGCGCTTTCCGGCCACCCGCCTGCCGGCCTGGCTCAAGCGCAAACCGCCGATCGTGGCGGTGGGGCCCGAAGTCGAGCCGGGAACGGGATTCGAAGGCGAGGTGCAGCGCGCCCGGGCGGTCGCGCTGCGCCTGATCGATCGGCTCGGCGTGAGGCGCAAGCTGGGCTGAGGCCGCCCGCTCGGCTTGAGGGCGACCTCCGGTTGTGGTACTCAGCCACCCGGTCCAGCGGAGAGTGTCGATGGCAGCCCAGTGCGAGATCTGCGGCAAGCGGCCCGCGAGCGGCAACAACGTAAGCCACGCGAACAACAAGACCAAGCGCCGTTTCCTGCCGAACCTGCAGAGGATCCGGGCGCGGGTCGACGGCCGAGTCCGCCGAGTTCGCGCCTGCACGCGCTGCATTCGCTCGGGGAAGGTCGCCAAGGTCGCCTGAAGCCGCCGTGACCGGCGACGGCCCGGAGCCTTCCCAGGCCCGACGGCTCCTCCGGCTGCTGGGGTACGCGCGCCCCTACCTCCTGCTGGTGGCCGTGACGATCGTCTTCTCGCTGCTCTACGCGGGCGGGCTGACGGGGCGGGCCTACCTGGCCAAGCCGCTCTTCGACGACGTGCTGGTGCCCAGCCTCACCGCCGGCGAACTGCTCGACGACGTGCTGGGAGAAGCCCCGCCGGAGACCGTCTCCCCCGAGGTCGTCGAGGCGCAGCGCAGCCAGTTGCGCGCGCACGTGGACGAGAACCTGGCGCTGCTGATCGCGGCCGTGGTGGTGCTCGTCCTGGCGATGCCCCTGCTGCGCTTCGTGCGCGACTACAGCGGCGAATGGGTCATGACGCGCATCGGCGTCGACATGCAGATCGGGCTGGGCGAGAAGCTGCTTCGGCTGCCGCTCTCCTACCACTGGCGCGGGAACCGCGGCGACGCCGTCGCCCGCGTCACCAACGACACCCTGGTCGCGAACCGCGCCCAGGTGCTGATCTTCGGCGAAGCGGTCCAGGACGTGGCCCAGGTGCTGCTGGCGCTAAGCTGGATGTTCTTCCTGAGCTGGCCTCTGGCGCTGCTCGCCCTGGGGGTCGGACCGCCGGTTGCGGGGACCCTGGCCTTCTTCGGCCGGCGCATCCGCCGCACCAGTCAGCGGCGCCAGGAACAGGTCTCCGAGGTGGTGCAGCGGCTGATGCAGATCCTTTCGGGCATCCGCGTGATCAAGTCCTTCGACGCCGAGGAGACCGAGCGGGGCTCCTATCGCTTCGAGGCCATGCGCTACTTCCGCCGCGCCATGCGCGTGGTGTCCAACCGCGTCATGTCCCGCTCGAGCGTGGAGCTGTTCAGTCAGGCCGCCTTCGCGATCGGCCTGCTGGCGGGCGTCGCGGCGCTGATCAACCAGCTCTGGGAGCTGACGCTGGGCGACCTGGCGGCGTTCACGGTCGTCTCGGCGATGCTCTACCGCCCGGTCAAGAACCTGACCCGCCTGTACAACGCGATCCAGGACTCGCTACCGGCGGCCGGGCGCGTCTTCGCGCTGCTGGACGCGGACGAGGAACCGTCCGACCCGCCCGATGCGCGCGACCTGGAGCGGGTCGAGCGCGAGATCCGCTTCCGGGACGTCCACTTCAATTACGGCCGGCAGGACGTGCTGAACGGCCTGGAGCTGACGCTCCGGGCCGGCGAGACCCTGGCGCTGGTGGGCCGGACGGGCGCCGGCAAGACCACCGTGGCCGACCTGCTGCTGCGCTTCCTGTCTCCGGAGCGGGGGGCGCTCGAGATCGACGGCGTCGACCTGCGGCAGATCCGGCGCAGCTCGCTGCGGCGGCTGATCTCCGTCGTCTCCCAGGACCCGTTCCTGTTCGACGCGACGCTGCTCGAGAACATCCGCTACGGCTGCCCCGAGGCCGGCGAGAGGCGGGTCCGGGAAGCCGCCCGCGCCGCCAACGCCCACGAGTTCATCGAGCGTCTGCCCCAGGGCTACGACACCCCGGCCGGAGAGCTGGGCGAGCTGCTCTCCGGCGGCCAGCGCCAGCGCATCACGATCGCGCGGGCGATCCTGCGCGACCCGCAGATCCTGATCTTCGACGAGGCGACTTCCGCGCTCGACGCCAAGGCCGAGCAGCAGGTCCAGCAGGCCATCCGGAACCTGATGGACGGGCGGACCGTGCTGCTGATCGCGCACCGCCTGTCCAGCGTGCAGGCGGCGGACCGGATCGCGGTACTCGAGGACGGCCGTATCTCGGCGGTCGGCACGCAGGCCGAGGTGCTGCGCGACAGCGCGCTGTACCGGGAGCTGGTCGAGCTGCAGCTCGCTCCGGCCGACGAGCCCGCCGGCTGAAACCGGGGGCGCTTCGCCGGCCCCCGCGCGCCGCGGCACTCGCCTCGAGGAAGCTCAGCCGCCCCCGCACAGCTCCGCGTAGAGCCGTTCGAGCGAGCGCGCCTGCTGCTCCGGGGTGTGGCGGGACAGCGCGCGGCGGCGGCCGGCGGCGCCGCGCGCTCCCCAGACGGCGGGATCGCGGCAGAGCTCGACGAAGGCGGACGCGAACGCCTCGGGGGACTCGGGCAGGACCCGGCCGGTCTCGCCGTCGACCACGGTCTCCGGCAGCGTTCCCCGGCCCGTCGCGATCACCGGCAGGCCCATCGCCATGGCTTCCAGCACCGCGCGGCACGAGCCGTCGGAGCCCGGCACCAGAAAGACCAGGGCGTGCAGGACCGACAGCACCTCGACGTAATCGGCGACCCGGTAGCCGGCGCGGATCACCCCGTCCCCGAGACCCATGCGGGCGACCGGCTCGTCCAGGACCTGCCGCGCGCGGGTGCCGCGTCCCACCACCAGCAAGCGCAGCTCCGGCGCCCGTTCCCGCGCCCGGGAAAACGCCTCCAGCAGCAGCTCGACGCGCCGGTGCGTCTGGAGCCGCGCCACCAGGCCGATCACGCACGCGCCCTCGCCCAGGCCCAGCTCATGGCGGACCGCCGCCGAGGCGGGACGCGGGCGAAAGCGCTCCACGTCCACGCTCCCGGGCGCGACCGCCACCCGTTCGGGGGCCCAGCCCAGACCGGAACGGGCGCGCTCGGCGAGCCGCTCGCTCAGCACCGCCAGTCCCGAGTTGCCGGCGGGTCCGTACAGCCAGCGGTGCCACGGGGCCGTGGGGATGGGATCTCCGTGATGCCAGCTCAGCACGCGCGCCGCCCGCTGCCCGCGCAGCGCCAGCTTCGCCAGGATCTGGTCCCGCGTGTGGTGGGCATGGACCACGTCGTAGCCGCGCTCCCGCAGCAGCCGCCGCAGACCCCTCACCTCGGCTCCGTCGCGCACGGGCCAGTAGCCCTGCCGCCGGGCCAGCCGGTGGACCGGCTCGAAGCCGCGTTCCCGGGCGCGGTCGAGCAGGTTGGATGAGGCGCCGGGAGGAGGATCGGGCAGCGCCAGATCGACCGCATGACCGCTTTCGCGCAGCGCGCCCGCGAGGTGGAGCATCGGTTCCGCCGGACCGGTCCACTTCCAGTCGCCGGTCAGCTGCAGGATCTTCAACGCCCGATCTCCAGCTCCGGGAAAGCCGCGCCGCCGCTCGGCGCAGCGCCGTTCACGTCCGGACCCGCTCCGCCGACAGCACGCCCCGCACCTTGGACAGGTGCGCCAGCACGGTCTCCAGGTGCTTGCGGTCCTTCACGCGCAGTTCGAAGCTCTGCACCGCCCGGTTGTTGTGGCTGGTGGAGATCCGCGCGCCGTCGATGTTGATGCCCTCCGCGCTGATCCGGTCGGAGATCGCCGCCAGCATGCCCGGGCGGTCCTCGGAGACGACCCTCACCCGGACCCGACGCAACTCGTCCGGCGCCGCGTCCCATTCCACCGGCACCCGGCGCTCGGGATCGAGGTGGAAGATCTTGGAGCAGTTCTTGACGTGCACGGTCACGCCGCGCCCGCGCGTGATGTATCCCTCGACGGGATCGCCGGGGACCGGCGAGCAGCACTTGGCGATGCGCACCACCACGTTCGACGGGTCCCCGACCCGGATGACGCCCGGCCGCGAGCCGATCCGCAGTACGCGCCGCAGCAGATCCGGCGCGTGCGACTCGTCGCCGCCGGCGACCCGCTGCGCGACGCTGCGCGCCTTGAGCCGGCCGTACGCGATCGCCCCCAGCATCGCGTCCAGATCGCGGTAGCGGAGCTGCTTGGCCACGGCGCCCAGGGTTCCGTCCTTGAGCAGCTTGTCGTAGCTGAGCCGCCGGCTCTTCAGGTCGCGCGTCAGGATGTCGCGCCCCATGCTGCGGGAGTTCTCCACCTGCTCGATCCGCACGGCGTGGCGGATGCGGCTGCGCGCGCGGCCCGAGACGACGTGGTCGAGCCATTCCTCGCGCGGGTTCTGGCGATCCGAAGTGATGATCTCCACCGTGTCGCCGTTGGCCAGGCGGTGACGCAGGGCGACGAGCTGACCGTTGATCTTGGCGCCCGCGCAGCGGTCGCCGATCTCGGTGTGCACCGCGTAGGCGAAATCGATCGGGGTGGCTCCGGCGGGCAGCGCGATCACGTCGCCCCGCGGGGTGAACACGTAGACCTCGTCCGCGAACAGGTCGACCCGCACCGTCTCCAGGAACTCGTTCGGGTCGACCAGGGTCTTCTGCCACTCCATCAGCTGGCGCAGCCAGGCGAACTGCTCCTCTTCCGAGGGGTCGAGCTGGCTGCCCTGCTTGTACTTCCAGTGCGCCGCGATGCCCATCTCGGCCACCCGGTGCATGGCCCAGGTGCGGATCTGCACCTCCATGCGCTCGCCCATCGGACCGATTACCGTGGTGTGCAGGGACTGGTAGCCGTTGGGCTTGCCCATAGCGATGTAGTCCTTGAACCGGCCCGCCACGGGCTTCCACATCTCGTGCACCAGGCCCAGCGTCTCGTAGCAGGTCGCCGCGGTTCCGGCGACGATCACGCGGAACGCGATCAGGTCGTAGACCTGGTCGATGGTCAGGTTCTGCTCCTGCATCTTCTTGTACAGGCTGTAGGGCTCCTTGAGGCGGCCGGCGATCTCGCACGAGAGCCCCCGCTCCTCGAGCCGGGAGCGCAGACTTCGGATCACCTCCTCGACGTACTCCTCGCGCTCGCGCGTCGTGCCCAGCACCCGCTCCTGGATCGAGGCGTACACCTCGGGGTAGAGCTCGCGGAACGCGCGGTCCTCGAGTTCCTCCTTCATCGGGAAGATTCCGAGCCGGTGGGCCAGCGGCGCGTAGATGTCCAGGGTCTCCCGGGAGATGCGCCGCCGCGAGGCCTCGTCCATGTACGTCAGCGTGCGCATATTGTGCAGCCGGTCGGCCAGCTTCACGATCACGATCCGGATGTCCTTGGACATCGCCAGCAGCATCTTCCGGAAGTTCTCGGCCTGGCGTTCCTCGCGGCTGTTGAACTCGATCTTCGCCAGCTTGGTCAGCCCGCCGACCAGATCCGCGATCTCGTCGTCGAACTCGGCGCTCAGCTCGTCGAGCGTGGCGAAGGTGTCCTCGACCGTGTCGTGAAGCAGGCCGACGGCGACCGTCACTGGGTCCAGCCGCAGGTTGGCCAGCATCTCCGCGACCGCCAGCGGGTGTGTGAGATAGGGCTCCCCGGACAGCCTCATCTGGCCCTGGTGCACCTTGGCCGAGTACACGTAGACGCGGTGCAGCAGCGAGACGTCGGCCTGGGGGAAATTCCCCTGCACCACGTCGACGATCTCGTTGATCCGCGCCACCCTCGCCGCCTAGCCGAAGTCGAAAGCCGCGAGCGAGGGCAGGACCCGCTCGCGCTCCACGCGCCGGGCGGCGATCACCTGCCGGAGCTGGGCCTCTGCGCGCTCCAGCACGTCGTTGACGATCACGTACCGGTACATGTCGATCGCCTTCCACTCCTCGCGGGCGCGCTCCAGACGCTTGCGGATCACTTCCTCCGCGTCCGACTTACGCCCCCTCAGGCGCTCCTCCAGGACTTCGGGCGAGGGGGGCATGATAAACACGAACACGGCGCCGTCGAGGCGCCGCTTGAGCTGCCGCGCCCCCTCGACTTCGACCTCCAGGATCAGGTCGAGGCCCTGGCCGGTGGGCCCGCTCACGGCCTCGCGGCTGGTCCCGTACAGGTGCTCCTGGTACTCGGCCCACTCCAGGAACTCGCCGTCGTCGATCATGCGCCGGAACTCCGGCTCGCCCACGAAGTGGTAGTCGCGGCCCTGCTCCTCGCCCACCCGCGGCGGCCGGGTGGTGTGCGACACCGAAAAGCGCACCCCGGGGTCTTCCGAGATGACCCGCCGCAGCAGGGTGCTCTTGCCCGCGCCCGACGGCCCGGACACGACGAACGGCGTGCCGGCGGCGCTCACGGGCCGTCCTCCGCCTCCCCGCCGCCGAGCCGGGCGGAGATCGTCTCGGCCTGCACGGCCGAGAGAATCACATGGTCCGAGTCGATCACGATCACCGAACGGGTCTTGCGCCCCTGGGTGGCGTCGACCAGCTTGCCGCGCTTGCGGGCCTCCTCGCGCATGCGGCGGACCGGCGCGGCGGCGGGCCCGACCACGGCGACGACCCGATCCGCCACGACCACGTTTCCGTATCCGACGTTGACCAGTCTCACTCGACGTTCAGCACCTGTTCGCGGACCTTCTCCAGCTCCGCCTTGAGCTCGACCACTTCGCGCGCGAGCGCCGCGTCCGCCGCCTTGGAGCCGACGGTGTTGAGCTCGCGCCCGATCTCCTGGAGCAGGAACTCCAGCTTTCGCCCGGCCGGGGAGCCGCCCTCCAGCACCTCCCCGAACTGCTCGCAGTGGCTGCGCAGGCGCACGATCTCTTCGCTGACGTCCATGCGCTCGACCTGCAGCAGGACCTCCTGCTCGAGCCGCGCGGGATCGACTTCGATCTCGGGCGCGAGCGCGGCGAGGCGCTTGTGAAGCCGCTCGCGCTGCGCGTCGCGCACCGCTTCCGCGCGCGCCTCGATCCGCGCGATCCGCTCGACCACGCCGTCGAGCATCCCGCGCAGATCCTTGGTCAAGGTTTCGCCCTCGCGCGTGCGCATCTGCTCCGCCGCGCGGAAGGCGGCCTCGACCGCCTGCAGGGCCGCCTCCTCCCACTCGTCCGGCTTCGGCCCCGCCTCCGCCTCCGCCGTGCGCGCGACTCCCGGCAGGGAAAGCAGGACCGAGAGATCGAGCGCGGGTTCGAGTCCCAGGTCGCCGGCGAGCTCCTCGGCGGCCCGCGCGTATTCCAGGGCCGCCCCGACGTCGACCTCCACGCCCGTGCCCCGCTCCTGCGCTTGCGGCAGCCGGAGGCCGATCTCGACCTGCCCGCGGGCGAAGAAGCGGCCCGCGAGCTGACGCACGCGGCTCTCGAGCCCGGCCAGCTCCCGCGGCAGCCGCGAGCGGACGCCGAGATGGCGGGAGTTCACGCAGCGCGCCTCGGCCAGCATCTCCGATCCGCCGACCCCGGCGACGCCGCGCCCGAATCCGGTCATCGAACGCAGCGTCATGGCCCCGCGCCCAGCGCGGCGACCAACTGCTCGGGCGTGACCGTCGCAGTGCCCGGCACCTCGACCACCACGCCGGCGGCGGCGTTGGCCAGCCGCGCCGCCTCGCGCCATTCGCACTGCGAAAGCCGCGCCAGCGTCAGGGCGGCGATCGCCGTGTCGCCCGCGCCCGCCACGTCCGCGACGGCCCGCGGCGTGGTCGAGACATGCTCGGTGGGAGTCCCGGACTCGAACAGGCTCATGCCCTCGGGGCCGCGGGTGATGGCCAGCGTTCGCGCGCGGCAGTCCTGCAGCAGGCGCCGGCCCAGGCGCTCGAGATCGTCTTCGCCGCGCACGCGGATCCCCGCCACGGCCTCGGCCTCGCGCAGATTGGGCTTGACCAGCTCGGCCCCCTCGAAGCGCCAGGGAGGCGTCTTGGGGTCGACGAACACCCGCACCCCGCATTCCGCGAAGATCGCCAGCGCCTCGTCCAGCAGCGGCGGAGCCAGCAGGCCCTTGCCGTAGTCCTGCACGATCGCGCCCGACGCCCCGGGAGCGCTCGCGCGCAGGCCCTCGAGCAGGCGGCCGACCAGCTCCGAGCGCACCGGTTCGTCGTCCTCGCGGTCGATGCGCACCACCTGCTGCGCGAGCGCGATGATGCGCGTCTTCTGGGTCGTGGGACGGCGCTCGTCGGACAGCAGGTTGCGGGTCTCGATCTTCCAGCGGTCGCAGAGTTGCCGGATCCCGTGGGCCGCCGCGTCTTCCCCGACCAGCCCGACCAGTTCGACCTGCGCTCCCAGGCTGGACAGATTGCGCGCGACGTTGCCGGCGCCGCCCAGCATGGCCGACTCGCGGTCGACCCGGACCACCGGCACGGGCGCCTCGGGAGAGATCCGCTCGGTGCTGCCCCAGACGTAGCGGTCCAGGATCAGGTCGCCCAGGACCAGCACGCGGTGGCGGCCGAAGGCCTCCACCAGCTCCAGCTCGCGCCCCGAGCCGCTCATCTCGCCGTCCCCGATCGCATGCGTCCCCCCAGTGTCCCCCGTCCGGCGGGGGATTTCACCTGTTCGCGCGCGGGGCCGGTCCGCCGGTGCTAGCCTTGCCCGCGTTCGAGCCGGAGGAACGCGGATGGGCGGGACGCCGCCGCTCAGCGGCGTGGTGATCTGCTTCAACGAGCAGGAGAACATCGCCCGCTGCCTGGAGTCGCTGGCCTTATGCGACGAAATAGTGGTGGTGGACTCGGGCTCGACCGACGGCACGCGCGAGATCGTGCGGCGCTACACCGGGCGCGTGGTCGAGCAGGAGTTCCTCGGCTACGTCAAACAGAAGAACTTCGCGCTGGACCTCGCGACCCACGACTGGGTGGTGTCGCTGGACGCGGACGAGGCGCTGACGCCGGAGCTGGCGGCCGAGATCCGCGACGCGCTGGCGCGCGACGGCGGCGAGGTCTGCGGCTACTGGCTCGACCGGGTGACGTGGTTCCTGGGCCGGTGGCACGATCGCGGAGCCTGGCATCCCGACTGGCAGCTGCGGGTCTTCCGGCGCTCCAAGGCCCGCTGGGAAGGCCGCGACCCGCACGACCGGATCCGCCTGGACGGCCCGTCCCGGCGGCTGGCCGGACGGCTCGAGCACTTCAGCTACCGCGACCTGAGCGACAGCATCGGGACGATCGACCGCTTCACCACGCTGGCGGCGGGCGAGCTGCACAACGAGGGGGTCCGCTTCCGCCTGGTCGACCTGCTGGTCCGGCCCGTCTGGCGCTTCGTGCGCGGCTACCTGCTGCGGGGCGGCTTCTCCAAGGGCCTGCCCGGATTCGTCGTCTCGGTGTCCTCGGCCTACTACGTCTTCATGAAGTACGCCAAGCTCTGGGAGTCGGAGCGCTCGCGGCGGGAATCCTAGAGCCGGCCGTAGATCGCGGCGTAGCGCTCGACCATCCGCTCCGGCGAGTACTCGGCCGCCTTGGCCCGGTTGGCGGCCGCGATCCGCGCGCGCAGGCCGGGGTCGCGGGCCAGCCGCAGCAGGGCCGCCGTCTGAGCGCCGCTGTCGTCCACTTCGCACAGCAGGCCGTTGACCGACTCCTCGACGATCTCCGGAATGCCCCCGATGCGGGTGGCGACCACCGGCAGGCCGAACTCCAGCGCGTCGATCAGGACCGACCCCAGACCCTCGTGGCGCGAGGGAAAGAAGAAAAGGTCCATGGCCCGCAGGTGGTCGCCGACGTTGTCCACGAAGCCGGCGAAGTGGACGTTCGGCAGCCCGGAAGCGGCGCTCTTCAGCCGCGCCTCGTCGCGGCCCGCGCCCACCAGCAGGAAGCTCAGGCGCGGCTCGGCGTCGGCCAGTCGGCGGGCGGCCTCGACGATCTGCCTCTGTCCCTTGTGGGAATCGACCAGCGCCGCGACGTTTCCGACCAGCAGTCCGCCCTGCGCCGGCAGGTAACGCGCGCGGATCGCCGCGGCCGCCTCGGGATCCGCGCTCAGACCGCTGCTCGCCGAGGGAACGATCTCGCTGCCCAGCCGGGGGTCGAGGCGCCGGAGCGACTCGCCCACCGCGGCCGAGATCGCGACCCGGCCGGCCGCCCGCCCGTACATCGTCCGGTTGAGCCAGGTCGCGCCCGGCCCTCTCTCGTTGCGCCGGGTGATCAGATAGGGCGTGCCCCGCAGGACCCGGTTGAGCCAGGCGGCCTGAATCCCCCGGCCCTCGTGCACGTGCACCAGGTCCGCCCCCCGCAGCGCGCGCAGGGCGCTGAGCACGTTGTTGGGCACCGCGGCGACTTTCAGGCCGGCGATCCCGGCGCAGCGCTCCGCCAGCGGCTCGCCCCGCCGGGCGACCAGGCGCTGGCGCCAGCCGCGGCGCGCCAGGCCCTCGACCAGCAGCTGGATCTGGCGCTCGCCGCCGCGAAAGCCCGCGACCAGGTTCAGGTGCGCGATCAGCAAGACACGCGCGAGCCTAGCAGTTGGGCGCCGGGCCCGTGACCCGGCGGAGGATGTTGCGCCGGCCCGGCCGCCGTGCGCGAAGTCTGCCGCACGGCCGGCAGTGCTAGGCTTCCGGCGTGCGTCGCGACGAATGGGAAGGCATGGCCGCAGCGCTGCTGGAGGGCTCTCTCCCGCCGGGAGCCGAGTGGGTCAAACGCAGCCGCATCCGCCGGGTCGCGACCGTCGGCGATGTCTTCATCAAGGCGTTCCCCCTCCACAGGACCGCCGCCGTGCGCGAGGCGCGCAATCTGGCGCGGGCGGCCCAGGACGGCCTGCCCGTCCCCGAGGTGCTGGCCGGCGACGTCCGCTGGGTCGCCATGCGGCGCCTGGCCGACCCTCGGCCCCCGAGCCGGGCCGACCTGCCCGAGCTGCTGGAAATCGTCCGCCGCGCCCACGCCGCCGGCTGGGTTCACGGCGACATGCACCTGGGCAACTTCGTGCGCTCGGAGGGCAAGCTCTTCATGCTCGACTGGCAGCGCGCCCGGCGCCTGCGGCGCGCCCCGCGCTTCCTGCAGCTGCGCGACTTCGGCTTCCTGGCCCAGTCCCTGGGGGAGCCGCTGCCGGAGGCGCTGGAGTTCGCGAGACGAGCCCGCGACCGGCGGCAGCGCTACCTGTGGCGCTCGCGTTCCGGGCGCTGCGTCAAGGAGAGCTCCCGCTTCACGCGCTGGGAGATCGAGGGCCGGCCGGGATTCCGCCTGCGAGAGGTCCCGGACGCGGATCTGCGCGCCTCGCTCGAAGGACTCGAAGCCTCCGAGCCGCTCCATCGCAGCTCGCGGACCCGAATCTGGCGGCGGGGGAAGTGGGTCGTCAAGCGCTTCGCCCGGATCCCGAACGCCCGAGCCGCGTGGCTCGGCGGCCACGGTCTGGAGGTTCGCGGTCTGCGCGTCGCCCGCCCCCAAGCCTGGGCCGGCCACTGGCTGTGGATGGAGGACGCCGGCCCGGAGAGCCTGGAAGCGTGGTTCGACAAGGACAGCGGCCTGGGCGGCGCCCGAGTCAGGCAGGAGTTGGTCACGGCCTTGACCGAGCTGCTGATCCGGCTGCACCGCAGGGGCGTGTACCACCGGGACGTGAGGACCTCGAACCTGGTCTGGAGCCCGGGACAGGAAGCGATCCTGCTGGACTATGGTCCCGTGCGTTTCGGCCGCAGGGTCTCGGCCCGCCGCCGGATCAAGAACCTCGCCCAGATCAACGCCTCCCTGCCCGACACGATCGAAGGCGGACTGCGCGAACGGGCGCTGAAGGACTACATCGAGCGCGTCGGGGCGGGCGACGCGTACGAGGCGCTGCGCGACGAGGTGGTCCGGATCAGCCTGGCCCGGAAGCACCACTGGAGCGGCTGCTGAGGTCTGGCCGCGCAGATCCCGGTGCCGCATCCGGGCGCGTCGGGTAGTCTGGCGCCGCCGATGTCGGACGCGATCGACTCCTTCCTCGTCGCGAAAATCGCGGAGGGGCGCCCGGATGGCGGGCGCGCGCTGCGCGTGCTCGATCTGCCCGCGGGCGACGGGGAGCTCTCGCGCAAGCTCGACGCCGCGGGGCTGAGCGTGACCGGGGCCGATCTTTTTCCCAATGCCTCGGGCTTCCGGCCGGAGCGGGTGGTCCGCGCCGACATGAACCGACGGCTGCCGTTCGAGGACGGCGCCTTCGACGTGCTCGTCTGCCAGGAGGGGATCGAGCATCTCGAAAACGTCGCCGCGTTCCTGCGCGAGTGCCGGCGAGTGCTGCGCGAGGGCGGCGAGCTTTGGCTGACTACGCCCAACGTCATGGACCTGTCCTCGCGCCTGGCGTTCTTCTGGTTGGGAATCAAAAGCTTCCACGGCGACCTCCCCAACGAAGAGGCGACCCTGTGGGGCGCATCGGGCGAGAGCTATTACCACGGCCACGCCTTCACCCTGCCCTTCTTCCAGATCCGCTACCTGCTGCGCATCGAAGATTTCGACGAGATCGAGCTTCACGGCCTGAAGCCGAGCGGCACCTCGCGCGCTCTCTACTGGGCCCTGCGCCCCCTCGCAGGCGTCTGCGTGCGGCGCGCGCTGCGCCGTCGCAACGCTCGCGACCGCGCGGACGGTCGGCCGGCCGCTTCCGGCGAGCTGCTGCGCGAAATCGAACGGCTGGCCCTTTCCCCCGAGCTGCTTTGCAACGGGAAGATCGGCATCCGCGCCGTGCGCCGCGAAGGGTCGTTCCGGCCCGCGGAACAGGGCGGGTAGCCGGGCATGCCGAGCGTAAAGCTGACGGACTTCAAGGTCCTGAGCCTGGACTGCTACGGGACGCTGATCGACTGGGAAACGGGTCTGGGCGAGGCGCTGGCTCCGCTGGTCGAGCGGGCCGCGGCGCCGCTTCCCCGCCACCAGATCCTGCAGGCGTACGCCCGGCACGAGTCGGCGGAACAGCGCCGGACCCCGTCCAAGCGCTACTCGGAATTGCTGTCGGTCGTCTACCGGCGCCTGGCCGAAGAGTGGCGGCTGCCCGTCGCGCCGGAACAATGCGCGGCCTTCGGCCGCTCGGTGAAGGACTGGCCCGCCTTCCCGGACTCCACCCGGGCGCTGCGGTACCTGAAGCAGCACTATCGGCTGGTGATCCTGTCGAACGTCGACAACGAAAGTTTCCGGGCCAGCCAGGCGCGCCTGGGCGTGGAATTCGACGCGGTCTAGACCGCCGAGGACATCGGCTCCTACAAGCCCTCGGACCGGAACTTCGAGTCCATGCTCGACGGATTGAGGGCGCGGGGCATCGAACGGGGAGACATCCTGCACACCGCGCAGAGCCTGTTCCACGACCACGCGCCGGCGAACCGCCACGGCCTGGCTTCCTGCTGGATCCGGCGGAGCTCCGGCCGGGACGGCTCCGGGGCGACCCCGAGCACCGCCGAGACGCCCCGCTGCGACTTCCGCTTCGACAGCCTGGCGGAGATGGTCGAGGCCCACCGCGGGTCCCTCCCGCGCCGCTGACCGCAGGCGCCCTGCCGCAAGCGGAATCCACGGCCCCCGGGCCGCGGTTCGCCGCGGACGGCCGGGCCAAAACCCGGCACGGCGCGCCGGAGAGGCGGCGTTCTCCCCCGCTCCCGATCAGGCGTCCGGGGACCGGGTCTCGCCCAGGAGTTCGAGCGCGGCGTCGGCCACCGATCGGCTGTCGACCGCCGCCATGCAGGTCCGGGCCGGGCAGCCTTCACGGCAGGGGTTGCAGCCCACGTCCCGGCGCAGGATCCGCTGCGGCACGCCCGGGAACGGCGCGTTCTCCAGCGGGTCCGTGGGACCGAAAACGGCCACGATCGGCACGCCCGCCAGGGCGGCGACGTGCATCGGGCCCGAGTCGCAGCCCAGAAACAGGCTCGCCCCGCGCAGCAGCCCCAAAAGTTCGCCCGTGGAGCGGGTGGGCGGTGCCAGAACCGCCGCGCCATGGGCGCGTTCGACCACCCGCTCGGCCGCCTCGCGCTCGCCGGCGACCGGGCCCCAGGTCACCACGCTGCGCAGCCCGGCAAGCCGCGACAGCTCGGCGCAGACCTCGGCGAAACGTTCCAGCGACCAGCGCTTGTACTGGGTGGCGGCGCTCGTCCCCGGGTGCACGACCGCGAAGGAGTCGCCGGATCGTTCGGCCGGCACGTTGACGGGGGGCGGCTGCGCGGGGACTTCTCCGCCCAGAAACCGTACCAGACCGGCGTTGCGCTCGAAGCGCGACAGGTGCCGGCCGGACAGACGGGCGCGCAGGGTCAGAAAGCGCGCGCTTCCCTCGCGGGCGTAGGGCGAATCGAAGCCCGCGCGCAGCGGGATGCGCGCTGCCCAGGCCAGCAGGCCGCTCTTCAGAATGCCGTGGAAGTCGACCGACAGGTCGTAGCGCGCGTCTCGCAGGCGTCCGAGCAGGCTCCGCAGCTCCTTTTGCAGGCCCAGAGGGCGGCGCGCGCTCAAAGCCCGCCGCTCGAAGCGCACGATCCGGTCGAGACCCTCGATTCCGGCCAGGCCATCCGCAGCGTGATCCTCCACCAGCCAGTCGATCCGCGCCCCCGGGTACAGCTCCCTCAGCCCCGCGAACGCGAAGCGCGTGCGCACGACGTCGCCCAGCGCGCCCAGCCGGATGACCAGGATCCGCTCGGCGAGCGGGGGAGCCGGCAGCGGGTTCAGCACGGCGGAAACCGCCGCGTCCGGTGATTCGGTCCTCATGGGTGCGGCCCGACCCTGGCGCGGCGCCTCGTGGGGGATAGCATTGGCGCCCTGATGGTCGCTCCCCGGATCATCTGGCGCTACATCTTCTTCGACGTCCTCTGGCACTCCCTGGTCGGTCTGTGTGCGGTCACGCTCCTGATGGTCGTCCAGAGCGCACTGCGGTTCCTGGAGGACTTGGTGGGTGCGGGCGTCGGCGGTGCCGCTCTACTCGAGCTGCTGGGCATCGTTTTGCCGGGCTACTTCGCCTACGCCATTCCCATGGCGCTGGTTTTCGGCGTGCTGCTGACCTTCGGGCGCATGTCGGTCGAAGGCGAGATCGTCGCCCTGCGCGCCTCGGGCGCCAGCGTGCGCGGCCTGCTGCCGCCGGTCCTGGCGCTGGGGCTGCTGGCCTCGGCCGCGACGGCCTACCTGATGGCGGAGGTGGAACCCCGCAGCCACCACGCGATGAAGAGCCTGCTGCGGGAAATGAGCAAGGCGGTGACGCTGATCGAGCCGGGCGAGTTCAACGCCGTCCAGAACAGCGTCGTCTACGCCAACCAGCGCGGCGACCCGGACTGTCCGCTGCGCGGAGTGCTGATCGCCGATTTCGAGGACCCGCAGCGCCCGTTCTACGTCAACAGCCGCTGCGCCTCCGTCTCGGACGAAGCCGAGGCCGGGAGCCTGCAGCTCGAGCTGGCGCAGGGGGCGATCCACTTCACCGACGGCGAGCGCGAGCGCTACCGCCGCGTGCGTTTTTCGAGCATGACCTTCACGCTGGACGTCAGAGGGATGTTCGAGCGCCGGCGGGCGCGCGACTTCACCACCGCCGAACTGATCGGCTTGCGGCCGATGCTCCGGCGTGGCGAGGAGACCGAGGTGCAGGGCAGCGATCCGGAGCGGGCGGTGGACCTGCAGCTGCACCGCCGGGCCGCCTTCCCGATGGCCTCGCTGCTGCTCTCGATCGTCTCGGTGGGGCTCGGAATCCGGCCGCTGCGGGCCGGCCGCTCCGCCGGCGCGCTGACCGCGGTCGGGGTGGTGGCGGCCTACTGGCTGGTCTCCGCGTTCGGGGAGCGCATCGCCGAGGAGGGGATCGCCTCCGTCGAACTCGGCGTCTGGGCCCCCAACGTCGGGGTGCTGGCCATCGGGGTGTTCCTGATGCTGAGGACCAGCCGCGTCGGTTCCTGATGCGCGCGCTCGGCCCGACCCCGGACGGCTACGTCGTGCACCGCATCGCCGACACCTATCTGGTGTTGGACCGCGCGGTCTCGGGGGATCTGGTCCGCCTGCGACTGGCCGAGCCCCGGACGCGCCGCCGGCTGTTCGCGCGGGCGCCGTTGCGCGGGCGCGGCTCGGCGCCGACCGTGCCCGTCCGATCCGGGCTGGACATGGTCCTGCGCCGCTATCGCCACGGCGGACTGCTGGCGCGCCTGCTGGGGCCGCTCTATCTGGGACCCCGGCGGGCCCTGGACGAGCTGCGGGTCAGCGCGGAGGCCGAGCTGGCGGGGGCGCCCGTGCCGCACGTCCTGTGCCTAGTGCTGTGGCCGCAGTGGGGCCCGCTCTGGTCGGCGCTGATCGGCACGCGGGAGGAGCCGCGGGGACGGGACCTGCTGGAGTGCGCCCAGGCCGCGGCGGCGGGCGAATTCCGGCGCCTGGGCGAGCGCGTGGGCGAGGCGGTCCGCCGGCTTCACGACGCGGGCGTGGACCACCCGGACCTGCAGCTCCGCAACATTCTGGTGGTGGACGAGGAACCGGAACCGCGCGTGGTCGTGATCGATCTGGACCGTGCGCGCTACCACCCCAGCGGGGGCGTCCCGGGGCGCCGCCGCGCGGCCAATCTGGGTCGGCTGGCCCGCTCGGCCATCAAGAACGGGCTCTGGGGCGGAGTCGTGGGACGCCGGGAACTGGCGGCGTTCGCGCGGGGCTACGCCGGGCGGGATCGGGAGCTGCGGCTGGAGCTGCGCGGCTGGAGCGCGCGCGAGCGCCTCAAGATCGCCCTGCACCGGCTCCGCTACCGCTTCCTCCGCGCCCCGCAGCCGGCGAAACCTTGAGCGCGGCCGACTCGCGGCGGAGCGGCGGCGCGCGCCGAGACTAGCTCAGGCCGAGAACCGAATTCTTCAGGATCTCGGTGCTGCCCTCCACGCGGAAGGCGTCGTCGAGGCCGAGTTCCTTCCAATCCGCCAGCGTGCCGTCGGCGCGCTCCACCACGAAGCCGGCGTCGCGGATCATGGCGTAGGTCGCCCGGGCCCCGCTGCCGCGGGTGGTCAGGTAGCCCTCGACGAAGAGCGAGTTGGCGGGATACAGCGCCAGCGGTTCGAGCGAGCGCAGGTGGCCCTCGCGCCCGCCCGCGACCCGCAGCTCGGCGCGCGGATTCGCCAGCCTCACCATGCACAGCACCCGCAGCGCCCGCTCCGGGCTCAGCGAAGCGTCGGACTGCAGCGGGTTGCCCTCGATGGGCACCAGGAAGTTCACGGGGATCGACGGCACTTCCAGTTGGCGCAGTTCCAGCGCGACCTCGACCAGGTCCGCGTCGGTCTCGCCCATGCCGGCGATCAGTCCGCTGCACAGCTCGAGACCGGCGTCGCGGCCCGCGCGCAGCGTGCCGAGCCGGTCGGCGTAGGTGTGGGTGGAGCAGACCTGCGGGTAGTGCCGCTCGCTGGTGTTGAGGTTGTGGTTCAGGCGGTCCACACCGGCCCGCTTGAGCCGCCGCGCCTTGTCGTCGTCGAGCAGCCCGACGCAAACGCAGACCTGCACCGGGACTTCGCTCTTGATCTCGCGCACCACGTCGCAGACGTAGTCGACCTGGCGCTCGGTCGGTCCGCGCCCGCTCGCGACCAGGCAATAGCGGTAGGCGCCCGACTCGTAGGCCTGCCGCGCCTCCGCCAGCAGATCCTCCCGCGGCTTCCAGGCGTAGGGCTTGAGCGGAGCCTGGCTGACGATCGACTGCGAGCAGTAGCCGCAGTCCTCGGGACAGCGCGCGTTCTGGGCGTTGTTGAGCACGTGCACCAGCACGCGGTTGCCGAACATCTGCCGACGGACCTCCCACGCCTGGCCCAGAAGCGGGAGCAGGTCGATCTCCGGTCCGAGTACGCGCTCCAGTTCGGGCGCGTCCAGGGCCGGTCCTTCCAATGAGCGGCGGGCCAGTTCCACGGCGCGCGCAGAATACCACAGCCCCGGCTCCGCTCGACCGGGCTTCGGCGGCGGGCCGGAGCGGCGTGCCGGGAGCGCGGCCCGAAGGCCGGCCCGAGCCCGGGATCAGCCGTAGACGGGTCCGTCCAGGTCCGGACTGTGGCGGAAGCGCCGGTGCGCCCACATCCACTGCTCGGGATACTCGCGGATCACGCGCTCCAGCGCGGCGTTGTAGGCCGCGGTCGCGCGTTCGATGTCCCGCCTGCGGTCTCCGCTGGCCGGCACCTCGATCGGATCCAGAATATGGGCGCGGTGGCGGTCGGGGCCGACCCGGACGCTGTACAGGGGCACCACCGGCGCGCCGGTACGCAAAGCCAGCGTCGCGGCGCCGGCCGTGGTCGAGCAGCGCTTGCCGAAAAGCGGGGCGAAAACGCTCTGGTTCCGGCGCGCGTACTGATCGATCAGAAGCACGACCACGTGGCCGCGGCGCAGCGCGCGCAGAATCGCGGGAGCCGCGCTGCGGCGATCGATCACCTCGGCGCCGGTACGCGTCCGTTCGTGCAGGACCCGCTCGTACAGCCGCCGGTTGCTCATCGTCCGACCCACGTGACTGACGGGAACGCCCCAGACGGGCGCGACCTTGGCGAAAAGTTCGAAGTTTCCGGTGTGCAGCGTCACGGCGAGCGCGCCCCGGCCCTGCGCCAGTGCGGCCCGCAGACGCTCGAGGCCGGACACCTCGAAGCGGTCGGAAATCTCGCTTTCCGACCAATGCGTGGAGCGCAGCCAGTCCAGAACGTTCCAGGCGCTGTGGACGTAGCTCTCTCGCCCGATGGCCCGCCGCCGAGTTTCGGAGAGCTCGGGGAAGGCGATCCGCAGATTCGTCAGCGCGTAGCCCACGCGCCGGCCTCCGCGCTCGAAGTAGCAGCGCGCCACGGCCGCCAGGGCGCGCTGCGACGCGGCCAGCGGCAGCGAGCCGGAGAGTGCCGTGGCCGCGGCCACGGCCGCGTACTCGGCCCGGTGCTTCAGGCTCACGGGGATTCCCCGGCCGCGTCGATCCGCCGGACGACGAAATCGACCAGCGCCCCGGCGTCCTCGGGCTCGACTTCTTCCTCGAGCGCCCAGAGTTCGGTCTCGCCGACCCAGTCGGCGGGGATCTTGACGGCGTCCTTGGCCGTCGTCAGCCACGTCAGCGAGGGGTCGAGCGCCTGAATGTCGGACCGCCGGTAGGCGTGGTGGTCGGGCCGCAGCCGCAGACTGGCGACCCGCGCGCCCAGATCCTCCAGCCCGTTCACCAGGCGATCGGGCCGGGCGATCGCGGCCAGCACGCCGACGCGCCGCCCGGCGAGCCAGTCCAGCTCCCGCTTCCCTCCGCCCAGGCGGCGGAGCCGGCGCGGCTCGATCCTGACGCGGAACTCCGGCACGCCCCGGGGGATCCAGCGCCCGCGGGGGACTTCGGCGGCGCGGCGGTTCACCCACAGCAGGGCGTCGGCCCGGCGCAGGCCCCGGGGCGACTCCCGCAGCGGACCGCGCGGCAGGACGTGCCCGTTGCCCAGACCCGAGGCGGCGTCGATGCAGACCAGATCCAGGTCCCGCGCCAGCCGGTGGTGCTGAAAGCCGTCGTCGAGCAGGCACAGCTCGACGCCGAACGCGGCCGCGGCCCGCAGTCCCAGCGCCACCCGATTGCGCCCTGCCAGCACCGGAACGCCGGGCGTCTGGCCCGCCAGCATCACGGGTTCGTCTCCCGCCTCGGCCGGCGAGAGCAGCAGCCGGCTTCCGTCCGAGACGACGCTGACCTGCGCCGTACTCGCTCCCCCGACGCCGCGGCTCAGAATCGCGACGATCCTGCCCCGCGCGTGCAGCTCGCGCGCCAGCCAGCCGACCAGCGGGCTCTTCCCCGACCCGCCCACGCTGAGATTGCCGACCGAGACCACCCGGCACGGCAGGCGCGTCCGCGGGCGCCAGCCACGCGCGTAGGCGGCGCGGTGCAGATCCGCTCCCGCCCGGTACAGAAGTTCGACGCCGGCGAGCGGCGAGAGCGCCAGACGGCGGCCCCAGGACTCCTCGCGGCGCCAGATCCACTCAGGCACCGGCGAACTCTCCGGGAAACACGGCCTCCAGCGAGCGGCGCAGCACGGCGTCCGGATCCAGCGCGCGCAGCGCGGCTCGGGCGGGGGCGTCGCGCTCGGGGTCTTTCCACAGGCGGACCACCGCCTCGGCCAGCTCGCCGGAGTCGGCGACGGACTCGAGCGCCCCGAACGGACGCAGCAGCTCGAGTTGGGCGCGCTGGTTGTGCATGTGCGGTCCGTGGATCGCGACCCGGCCCGCCCGGACCGGTTCCAGCAGGTTGTGGCCTCCGATGGGCTGCAGGCTGCCGCCGACGAAGACCACGCGGGCCAGGGCGTAGAGCGACGCCAGTTCGCCCAGGGTGTCGAGCACGACCACCTCGGCGCCGGCCGCCGGCCCGGAGCGCAGCGCGCCGAGGGCACCCTGCCGGAGCGCGGCGCCGCACACGGCCCGGGCGCGCTCCGGATGGCGCGGCGCCAGGATCAGTCGGGCGCCCGGTTCCGCCCTCTCGCGCAGAGCCCGCCAGGCGTCGAGCAGCGCTTCCTCCTCGCCCGGATGCGTGCTGCCGGCGAGCAGGAAGGGCCCGGGACCGAGCGCCGCGCAGAGCTCGGGCGGCGGCGACGGGACGCGGGCGACCGAGAGCTTGAGGTCGCCCGTCACCCGGCAGCTCGACTCGGCGGCCCCGAGCCGGACGAAGCGCTCGCGGTCGTCGGCGCTGCGGGCCGCGATCACGTCCAGGCGCCTCAGCAGCGCGCCGACGAATCCGCCTGCGCGCCGGTAGCCGGCGTAGCCGGCGTCCGAGAGCCGGCCCCCGACGATCGCGGCGCGGACCCCGCGCGCGCGGGCCGCCAGAATCAGGTTGGGCCAGATCTCGGTTTCGATCAGAAGCAGGGTCGCGACGCGGGCCCGGCGCAGGCTCGAGTCGACCAGTCCCGGCAGGTCGAGCGGCGCCAGCCGCGGCCCGGCGTCGGGCACCAGCGCCCGCAGGCGCTCCCGGCCGGTGACCGTCATCGAGGTCGCGACCACCGCCCGACCCGCCTCCAGCAGGGCCCGGACCAGCGGAGCCGCCGCCTCGGCTTCTCCCACGCTCGCCGCGTGGACCCAGACCGTTTCGGATTCTCGCGCCGGCAGCGCCGCGAAGCGCTCCCTCAGCCCCTGCCTCAGCCGCGGCCGGAACAGCAGGCCCGCGACGGTCAGCGGAAGGGCCAGCAGCGCCAGCGGCAGGAGCAGGGCGTTGTAGGCCAGCCGCAGCACTAGCCCCGCCCGGCCGCCTCGAGCGCCAACTCCGCGGCGCGACGGGCGGCCCCCGGCCCGCCCATCCGACGCACCGCGTCCGCAAGTCCGGTCCGGATCTCCTCGCGCGCGTCGGAGCTGCCCAGCAGCCGTCCCAGCTCCGCGGCCAGCGCCGCCGGTCGGGCCTGGGACTGAATGCGCTCCGGGACGATGCCCCGCTGGGCGATCAGGTTCACCATGCAGCTCGACGGCACGCGCGCGAGCCGCCGCGCCAGCTCGAAGCTCAGCGGGTTCGTGCGGTGCGCGACGACCAGGGGCACGCCCAGCAGGGCCGCCTCCAGCGTGACCGTGCCGGGCGCGGCCAGCGCGCAGGTCGAGACCGCCAGCGCTTCGTCCCTCGAACTTCGCACGAGCCGGACGAAGTCCGGGAGTTCCGGCGCGGGGCCGACCAGGGTCGGCGCCAGGATGAGCTGCGCCTGCAGCTCCGGGTCGCGGGCGTGCAGCAGCCTCGCCGTCTCCAGGTAGACGGGCAGGTTGGCGGCGAGTTCGTTGCGCCGGCTGCCCGGCAGCAGGGTCAGGACGGGCCGCGCCGGGTCCAGTCCCAGCTCGCGCGCGGCCCGCGCGGGATTCAGATCCTCCCGCAGCGCCGCCATGCGGTCGACCAGCGGGTGCCCCACGAACTTGGCGGCGATTCCGGCCCGGCGCAGCAGGTCCTCTTCGAACGGGAAGATCACCCCCACCCGCCGGGTGCGCGCCGCCAGCTTGCGGACGCGCCGGTGGCGCCAGGCCCAGACCTGCGGGGCGATGTAGTAGTAGACGGGCAGCCTGATGCGCCGGGCCAGTCCGGCCAACGGCAGATTCAGGTCCGGCGAGTCGACCAGCAGGACCAGGTCCGGCCGGCGCTCCAGCAGGGCCCGACGCAGTTTCGCGTAGCCCCTCAGCACCCGGCCGGCGCTGCCGAAAACCTCCAACAGTCCGCCGATCGCCAGCTCGGACTGCGGCACGATCGTCTCCAGCCCGGCCTCGGCCAGCGCGCCTCCGCCCAGGCCGAAGAGTTCCAGCTCGAAAACGCGCTCCCGCAGCGCCGCGGCCAGGGCCGCGGCGTGCAGGTCTCCCGAGGCGTCCGCGGTCGAGACGAAGACCTTCACGGCAGGTCCTCGAACGGCTCCATGCTCTCCTGCACGCGCAGCGCCAGGTCCAGGGCGCGATAGCCGTCCTCCCCCCCGACCTCCGGATCGGCGCGCTCGGCCACCGCCCGCGCGAAGGCCCGGTCCTGCGCCAGCAGAGCGTCTCCCGCGTCGAAGTCCAGCTTCTCGGCCCGGATCCGCGGTTGCGATTCCCCGCCCGCGTCGCCCTCGCGCCGAACCACGGTGATCTCGCTGGCTCCGAAGTCGATCGAGATGTAGGCGTCGGACTGGAACAGGCGCAGCTTGCGCATGCGCTCGAGCGAGACCCGGCTGGCGGTCAGGTTGAGGATGCAGCCGTTGGCGAAGCGCACGCGCGCGTTGGCGATGTCCTCGGTGGCGGACAGCACCGGCACGCCGACCGCCTCCACGCGCTCGACTTCGGCGCCGGCGAGGCGCGCGGCGATGTCCAGGTCGTGAATCATCAGGTCCAGCACGACGCCCACGTCGGTGGCGCGCGCGGGATAGGGGCCGATGCGGTGCCCCTCGATGAAGCGCGGCCGGTCCAGGACCGGCTCGATGCGGCGAAACGCCTCGGAGAAGCGCTCCACGTGGCCGACCTGCAGGACGCGCCCGGTGCGGCGGGCGGTCTCGATCAGAGTCCGCGCCTGCTCGCGGGTCGTCGCCAGCGGCTTTTCGACCAGCACGTCCACGCCGGCGCTCAGCAGCGCTCCGGCCACCTCCGCGTGGGCGAGCGTGGGCACCGCCACGCAGGCGGCGTCGAGCTGCGCGGCCAGGTCCTCCAGGCGCGTGCAGGCGGAAACGCCGTGAAGACCGGCGACCTGTTCGCCGCGCTCGCGGTCGAGATCGCACACGCCCCGGAAGTCGAGCTCGCCCTGCTCCGCGAGCTGGGCGAGCTTGGCGGCGTGCAGGCCGCCCATGTAGCCGGCGCCGATCACGCCGACCCGCGGGCCGCTCACGGCCGGATCCCCAGCAGCGTCACGCCCTCCCGCTCCGCCGCGGCCCGCGAGCGCTCGCGCTGCAGGATCAGGGTGCGCGACGCCTCCAGCGCCACCGCCGCGAGCCCGCACTCCGCCGCCAGTTCGAGCGTCGCCGGGCCGATGACCGGCACGTCGAAGCGCATGTCCTGGCCGGGCTTGGCCGCCTTGACCAGGACCGCGCCCCGGCCGTACCGGGAGCCGCGGCGGATCGTCTCGTCGGTCCCCTCGACCGCCTCGACCGCCAGCACCACGCCGTCGTGGACCAGCGCCGCCTGGCCGACGTCGAGAGCGCCCAGGCTCTCGATCACGCGCAGGCCCAGCCGGGCGTCCGCCAGAACCTCGGGCGACGGTTCGGGGCCGGCGATCCGGCCCTCCGGGGTCATGCGGTCCTCCAGATAGGCGGTGGACTCGACCACGCGCATCCCCTCGTCTTCGAGTTCCCCCGCCAGGGCGCGCAGGATCGCGTCGTCCCCGCGCGCGCGGCCGGAGGACAGCCGGGCGAGCAGCGCGAGCGCTCGCGCGTCCGGCCGCAGCGCGCCGGGGTCGCGCAGGATTCGCCGCTTGGAGACCGCCCCGGCCAGGAGCACCTCTCGAGCCCCCGCCTCGCGCAGAAACCCGATCAGGGCATCGAGCTGGCCGGCGTTGAACCAGGCGACGGTCGCGCCGGAAACGCCTTCCAGCGACGGATCGGCATTGTCCTCGATTGCGGCCACCGACAGTCCCCGGCCGCGTTCCCGAACCGCGGTCGCCACCTCGAGCGGCAGGGGACCGCTGCCCGCGATCAGACCGATGACGGCCACCGGCCCGTCTACCTCGCGCGCGCGAAGCCCCGCTCGGACGCCTCCAGAAACGTCAGCATGCGCTGCGCGTCCTTGGAGTCCGGCAGCTCCGTTCGAATCCGGGCGAAGGCCTCGTCCGGCGAGAGCTTGGAGCGGAACACGAGGCGAAACGCGCGCTCGACGTCGGCGATGCGCTCTGCGCCCCAGCCGCGCCGCTCCAGCCCGATGCGGTTGATCTTCAGCACGCGCGCCGGATAGCCGTGAACGAAGCAGAACGGCGACACGTCCTGGATCACGCCGGAGATCGCGCCGACGAAGGCCGACTCTCCGATGCGCAGGAACTGCTGGATGCCGGTCGAGGCCTCGATCACCGCGTAGTCTTCGATCTGGACGTGACCCGCCAGCATCACCTGATTCGAGAGGATGACGCGGTTGCCGATCCTGCAGTCGTGCGCCACGTGCGCCCCGGCCATCAGCAGATTGTCGTCCCCGATGGCGGTGACGCCGCCGCCCGAGGCGGTCCCGGGGTTGACGGTGACGTACTCGCGCAACTGGTTGCGCTCCCCGAGGATCAGGCGCGTGTCCTCGCCGCGGTATTTCTGGTCCTGAGGGCGCTCGCCGATCGACGCGAACGGAAACACCACGCTCTCCGCGCCCACCTCGGTGTTCCCGGTCACGTGGGCGTGCGCGCGCAGCACCACGCCCTCGCCCAGGCGCACGCCCGGGCCGACGGTCGCGTAGGCTCCCAGCTCGACGCCGTCGGCCAGATCGGCCCGGGAGTCGACCACGGCCGTGGGGTGGATCGAGCCGCTCACGCTCCGCCTTCCCATTCGACGAACTGCGCCAGCAGCTTGGCGCTGGCCGCGGTCTCGCCCTCCACGCTGGCCACGCCCTCGACCCGCAGACTGCGGCCGCGGCGGTGCAGGAAACGCACCGACAGGCGCAGCACCTCGCCGGGCCGGACCGGCCGGCGGAAGCGCGCCTTGTCGACCCCCGCCAGCACCGGGACCATGCCCTCCATTTCCGGGAAGAGCTTGCGCGCGCCGATGCAGGCGGCCTGCGCCAGGGCCTCCACGATCAGCACGCCGGGCATGATCGGCAGGTCCGGAAAGTGGCCCTGGAAAAACGGTTCGTTGGCGCTGACCAGCTTGATCGCCACGATCCCGCGATCGTCGAGTTCGAGCACGCGGTCGACCAGCAACATCGGAAAGCGATGGGGCAGCAGCTCCCGGATCTGGTCGACCGTGAGGACCGTCGGCTCGGACATGGCGCGGCCGCGCTGCGCGGGCTAGTCCATCCCGTCGACGCGCTGCACGACCAGCTCGGTGATGTCCAGCGCGTCCTTGGAAAAGACGATGCCCGGGGTCGAGCGGTCGATGATCACGTCGAAGCCCTGCTGCTGGCCGATCTCGCGCACGGCCTGGGCCCATTTCTCGAGCACGGGACGGAGCATCTTGCGCTCCTGTACGGTCAGATCGTCGCGCGCCGCCGACAGCTCCCGCTCGAGTTCGCGCTTGCGCTGCTCCAGGTCGAGCGCCCGCTCCTCCAGCACGTCCTGCGACAGCACGAAGCGCTGCGACTCGAGATCCTCCTGCAGGCGCTGGAACTCCTTCTGGCGCGGCTCCATCTCGCTCTGCTTGACGTCGGCGAGGGCCTCCAGGCTTTTCTGGGCCTCCTGGCCGTTCTGGGTGCTCAGAATGCCGCGCCGCTGATCGACGAGGCCGATCTTGATTTCGGCGAGGGCCTGGCCGGGCAGCCAGACCGAAAGGATTGCGACCAGCGCGAGCGACCGGCGCAGCATGGGCATGGGCATGGGATCTCCTTGTGGGACGCGGGGAATCAGAACGTCTGGCCGCCCATGGAGAACTCGAAGACGCTGGCGTCCTCGTCCTCCAGCTTGTTGAGCGGGATTCCCAGAATGATCGTGATCGGACCGAAGGGGCTGAACCACTGCACCCCGCCTCCGGCTCCGAAGCGCAGGTTCGACAGGTCGAAGCCCTCGTTCTCCGCGTACGCGTTGCCCATGTCCGTGAAGACGTGGCCCTTGAGACCCAGTTCCTCCGAGAGGGGGAACTGCAGCTCCAGGTTCAGCAGCAGCATCTTGTTGCCGCCGATCACGTCCGTCTCGTCCAGATCGATGAAGTCGTCTTCGTCCGCATCGGTCAGCCGGTTGCAGCCATCCTGCAACGTGCACTCGCCCGTCTCGCGGTTCACCCCAAACGGGCTGAAGGCGCGGTCTGCGGGGTTGCTGAAGTTCCGATGCGAAGTCAGGACCGCGCGCCGCGGGCCGACCGCGCGCTGCTTGAAGCCGCGCAGCTGGAAGGAGCCCAGACCGCCCAGGAAGTAGCGCTCGGTCAGCGGCAGATCGAGGTCGCCGTCGATCTGCGCCAGACCCGCGAAGTCCGGACTGCTGGCGGCGAACGCCGCACAGGAGTTCGGGTCCAGAGGATCGCCGCCGCACGACGGCAGGTCGAAGTCCCCGATGTCGTTGAAGGGCAGCGCCCAGCCGACCCGGCCGTTGACCACGAACGTCGCCTCGAACGGCAGCCAGCGGATCGGCAGCCAGTGCGAACTGCGCGCCTCCAGGCGCAGAAACTCGTTCAGGCCGCCGACGCCCGCGTAGTCCAGCGAGATCCCCGACAGCAGTCCGCGGTTGGGAAAGCGGATGTCGTCGCGCGTGTCGCGGCGCAGCGAAAGGCTGAGCTGCGAAGTGGTCGTGTCGCCTCCGAAGTCCTCGCGCTGCAGAATCGAGGCGGCGCGGAACAGCTCGAAGCTGCCTACCCCGCGGCTCGAGAAGCCGTAGCCGCCGCCGATGCGGGTGTCGCTCTCGTCCAGCGGATAGTCGAGGCTCAGGTTCAGTCCGCGGATGTCCTCGTCGAAGTCCAGGAACTCGCGCTCCAGGTTGGAGACCGTGGCGCTGAACGTCGCGACCGTCCCCATCACGTACGGCTCGATGTAGCTGACGAAAAGTCGCGAGTTGCGCGAGCCGATGTCCGCGCTGGCGTGCGCCGCGCGGCCGCGCCCCCCCAGGTTGTCCTGGCGCAGCGAGCCGGTGACCACGAAGCCGTCGGTCGACCCCACGCCCGCGCCGAAACTGAAGCTGCCAGTGGGGCGTTCGACCACGTCGATGTCCAGACCCACGCGTCCGGCCTGGTTGAGACCCTGAGGTTCGATCTCCACCTCTTCGAAGAATCCCAGCCGGCGGATGCGCCGCTGGCTGCGCCGCATGGCGCCGAGCGAATACAGCTCGCCCTCGCCCAGGTTCATCTCGCGGCGGATCACCCGGTCGCGCGTACGGGTGTTGCCGCTGATGTCGACGTTGTCGACGAAGAACAGGCCGCCCTTCTCGACCTCGAAGGTCACGTCGATCAGCAGCTCCCTGGAATTGACCTGCGTGCGCGGGCTGACGGCCGCTTCGAAGAAGCCCAGGTTCTCGTAGTAGCCCTTCAGCCGCTCCACGTCGTCGGAGAGCTCGCCGCGGCTGAAGATCTCTCCCGGCTCGAGCTGCACCGACGCGAGCAGCCTCTCCCGGTCCATCGCGTCGTCGCCGAGCACGTCGATGCGGCCCACCGAAAACTGCGGCCCTTCGATGATGTCGACGTTGACGATGATGCCCCGCTCGTTGACTTCGACGTCGGGCTGGCCGATGTGGGCGCGGATGAAGCCCTGGTCGCCGTACTTGCGGCTGATCGTGTCCAGATCGCCCATGAAGATCGGCTCGGCGTACAGACCCGAGTGATCCCAGAACTGGGAGACCAGCGAGTACCAGCGCCACGGCTTGGTCTCCAGGCCGTTCAGCAGTTCGTTGGCGCCGATCGACTCGTTGCCGTTGAAGCGGATCTCGCGCAGGCGGAGCTTGCGTCCCTCTTCCACGTCGAAGTTGACCGCGACGATGCCCTCGTCGAGCGCCTCGATCTCGTAGATGACCTCCGCCTGGTAGTAGCCCTTGGTCTGGTACAGCGCCTGGATGCGCTCCTGGTTCTCGATCAGCAGCGGATAGTCGATCGCCGAGCCGACGCTCAGCGTCATCTTCTCCGTGATGTCGTCGCCGTCGAGGTTCTCGTTGCCGCTGATGCTGACCCGGCGGATGATCGGGTTCTCTTCGACGGTGTAGGTCACGATCGCGCCGCCCGGGGCGTCGGTCGCCAGGACCTGCACGTCGCGGAAGAAACCCAACTCGTAGATCCGCCCGATGTCGTCGGCCACGACTTCGGGGTCGAGGGGCTCGCCGCGGCGGGTGCTCACCACCGCCAGGATGGCGTCGGCCTCGATCCGGCGCTCGCCGTCCACCCGGACGCCCACGACCGTCGGGCGAGGCCCGGTCGGAAGCGCCGGCGCGGTCTCGGGCGGCTCCTCGCCGGGATCGAGCGTGGGCTCGGGCTCCTCGCCGGCGGTGGGAGGAAGTCCCGGAGGGGGTTCGTCCAGCTGCGCCAGCAGCGGTCCGGGCCGCGTTCCGGAATCGCCCAGCAGGTCCCGGCGCACGCGCTCGGCGGCCGCCCGCAGCGCCTCGGCGACTTGCTCGGGGCGCTCGGCCAGCAGGACGAACTCGAGGTCGCCGCCTCCGCTGGCCCGCACGTCGACCGAGTAGCCGCTCGGGGCCCGGGAGATCCGGGCCAGCACGGCGGCGTGGCCGGGTCCGGGAGCCCGGCGAGCCGCCAGCCAGTCCAGCCCGGCGGATCCCTGGACCTCGGAGCCGGGGTCGGGAGCTTCCAGCAGTTCGCTGTGACGGACGCTCAGGGTCCCCGCCGCGGTGGGAGACCTCAGGGCCCGCACCCAGCCGCCCAGCCAGTCGCTGGCCCTTTCGGGGGTCGTCCGTTCGGCCGCCTCCAGAGCGACGGAGACGGTCAGCTCGCGCCCGGGAGCGGCCGGATTGGCGTACGCCGGTGCATAGCTCCAGACGAAGAGCGCGGCCAGCAGCAGCCCGAGGATCGGGCGCGGGGCCGCACGCGAGACTGACTGACGTGCGATCAAAGGATCCTCTCTCGGCCGGGCGTGTCGCACGGCCCCAGCATTGTATCGAGCCCTCGGGGCGCGATCAAAGCCCCGGGCTCCGCGAAACCGCGGTTTCGGCGCGGCCGGCCGTGTCGCGCGGGGCTCACGACTCCAGCCGTCCCTCCACCAAAAAAGCCTTTTTCGACAGCCGGTTGGCCAGATTCTCGTTGTGCGTCACCAGCACCAGCGCGGTTCCCGCCCGCTGGTTGAGGCCCAGGAACAGCTCCTCCACCTCCTCCGCCGTGTGAGGATCGAGATTGCCGGTCGGCTCGTCGGCCAGAACCACGGGCGGCGCGTGCACCAGGGCGCGCGCGATCGCCACGCGCTGCCGCTCCCCGCCGGAGAGCTTGCCGGGGTTGTGGCGCAGGCGGTGGCCCATCCCGACGCCGTCGAGCAGTTCCCGGGCGCGCTCGCGCGCCCGCCGCCGCGTCCAGCCCGCCAGCAGGGCGGGCATCATCACGTTCTCCTCGGCGTCGAACTCGGGCAGCAGGTGGTGGAACTGGAACACGAAGCCGACGCTGTGGTTGCGGAAGCGCGCCTTTTCCGGTCCTTTCATGCGCGCCACGTCGGCGCCGCCGAAAAGCACCTGCCCCTCGTCGGGCGTGTCGATGCCGCCCAGCAGGTGCAGCAGGGTCGACTTGCCCGCCCCCGAGACGCCCAGCACGGCCAGCGACTCGCCCGGGCGCACCGACAGGTCGACGCCCCGCAGCACCTCGAGCGTCTCGTCCCCCAGTACGAAGCGTTTGACTAGGCCGAGCGCGCGCAGGTCACTCATACCGCAGCCCCTCGGCGGGATCGAGGCGGGCGGCCTGCCAGGAGGGCAGCAGCGTGGCGCCCACGGACAGGGTCATCGCGATCAGCGAGACCAGGGCGAGCTGCGGGATCTCGATCGAGTACGGCAGCCCCGCAAGCTGATAGACGTTGGCGGGCAGCACGTCGATTCCCAGGGTGCGCTCGACCACCGCCTGGATCGTCTCCAGGTTCACCGTGATCACCAGACCCATGCCGAGCCCCAGGGCGAGCCCGACCAGCCCGATCAGCAGCCCCTGGATGGCGAAGATGCGCAGGATGCCCTCGTCCTCGCAGCCCATGGTCTTGAGGATCGCGATGTCGCGCGATTTCTCCATGATCATCATGATCAGCGTGGCGATGATGATGAAACCGGCCACGACCATGATGAACGAGAGCAGCACGAACATCATCGCGCGCTCGGTCTTGAGCGCCTGGAAGAAACCGGGATAGAAATCCTTCCAGTCGCGGGCGTAGTACGTCCCGCCCAGCTCGATTTCGGCGCCGCGGGCGACCTGCCGCGAACGGTAGGCGTCGTGCGTGCGCACCTCGATCGCGCTGACCACGTCGCCCAGGCGCATGAACTGCTGGGCGCCTTCCAGGCTGGTGTAGACGTAGCTCTCGTCGAACTGGAAGAAGTCCGAGCGGAACAGTCCCGCCAGCCGGAAGCGCTCCATGCGCGGCGCGGGCCCGAGCGGCGTCGGCCGCCCGCCCGTCGGCGAGATCAGCACCAGCGGGTCGCCGACGCGCACGAAGAAGCGCTGCGCGAGCTGTTCGCCCAGGATCACTCCGGGCAGGGCGGCGACGCCGCTCGAGCCGTCGGCGGGCGCCAGATCCGCGAGCGACCCCTGCCGGAGCTGAGCCACCAGATCGGTCGCGCCGGCGACGGTCGCCGGATCCACGCCCTTGAGCACCACGGACTGGATCTGGCCGCCGCCCATGCGCAGCACGGCCTCGGTCGCCAGCGCGGGGGTCGCGGCCTCGACGCCCTCCAGAGCGGCGACGCGCTCGCGCAGGGCGCGGTAGTCGGGAAACTCGCCCAGCCGCGAGTGCAGCGTGAAGTGGGCGCGCGAGCCGACGATCTTCTCTTCCCACATGTGGGAGAAGCCGTTCATCACCGACAGCACCACCGTGATCACCGCCACCCCGAGCGAGACGCCCACCACGCAGATTCCGCTGATGATCGAGATCACCGTCTGGCGCCGGCGCGCCAGCAGGTAGCGCACCGAGATCCACCACTCTACGGGCCGCCGGGCGCGGTGCACGACCAGCCCGCCCGCGACCAGGGGCCAGAGCCCGATTCCCGCCAGGGCCCCCAGCGCGAACGCGACCTGCACGGCGCCCTGTCCCAGCCGCTGCAGGGAAACTCCGCCCAGGCTCGGGGATGGAGCGAAGAGCGAGAGCGCGAACAGCAGGCCGCAAGCCAGCAGCCCCGCCCCCAGTCCGCGCTGCAGCGCGCGGTGGATCCGGGTCCAGCGCACCAGGGCCCAGGCGACGCCCCCGCAGCCGGCCTGGAGCGCGGCCAGGCCCCAGACCGGGGCGTCGGGAGCGAGCCAAAGCCCCGCGATCCAGGCGAGGCCCACCGCCAGGCCCAGGGAGATCCCCGCCACCCGGGGTTCGCGCACGAAGCGCAGGAAGTGTCCCAGGATCAGCGCCGCCGAGCCCGAGAAGAACAGGAACATCAATCCGAAGGCGACCGCGATCAGGGCGACCAGGCCCGCCGAGACGAAGCCCAGGCCCTGGAACAGCCAGTCAAGCATCCCGCGGCCTCAGATGCGGAAACAGCTTCACTTCGCGCAGGTGGGCGGCCCCGGTCAGGATCATCGCCAGCCGTCCGACGCCCATTCCCATGCCCCCGGTGGGAGGCATTCCGTGCTCGAGCGCGCGCAGGAAGTCCTCGTCGACCGGGTGCGCCTCCGCGTCCCCGCTGCGGGCGGCAGCGGCCTGTTCCTCGAAGCGGGCGCGCTGGTCGTCGGGGTCGTTCAGCTCGGAGAAGGCGTTGGCGATCTCCATCCCGCCGATGAACGCCTCGAAGCGCTCGACAAGATGCGGGCGGCTCTCGTCGCGCTTGGCCAGCGGCGAGAGCGCGGCGGGGTAGTCGAGCACGAAGACGGGATCGATCAGCTCGGGCTCGACCGCCTGCGAGAAGATCGCGTCGACCAGCGCCGCCCAGGTGGGCGAAGCGGCGGGATCGACGCCCGCCACGCCCGCGCGGCGCACCTCGTCCCGGAGCGGTTCCAGCTCGGTGACCTGCTCGATGTCGACGCCGGTGCGCTCGCGGATCAGCTCCGCCATCGGGCGCCGCGGCCAGGGGGGCGCGAGATCGATGCCCCGGCCGTCGCGCTCCACGCGCGTGCCGCCCCCCACGCGCTCGGCGGCGCCGGCGACCAGGTTCTCGGTCAGTTCCATCATGTCCGTGTAGTCGGCGTAGGCTTGGTACACCTCGAGCATCGAGAACTCGGGGTTGTGCTTGCGGGAGACGCCCTCGTTGCGGAAATCGCGACCAATCTCGTAGACGCGGTCGAGCCCGCCGATAATCAACCGCTTGAGGTAGAGCTCGAACGAGATGCGCAGGTAGAGCTGCTGGTCGTAGGTCTTGTGCCGGGTGACGAAGGGCGTGGCGTGGGCGCCGCCGTAGAGCGGCTGCAGCACCGGCGTCTCGACCTCCAGGAAGCCCCGCTCGTCCAGCAGCGCTCGCAGGGCGGAGACCATCCGCGAGCGCTTGACGGCCCAGTCGCGGGCCTCGGGGTTGACCAGCAGATCGAGATAGCGCTGGCGGTAACGCGTCTCGACGTCGACCAGACCGTGGAACTTCTCCGGCAGCGGCCGGTAGGACTTGGCCAGGAAGCCGATCTCTTCGGCCTCGACCGTGAGCTCGCCGCTGCGGGTGCGCAGCAGACCGCCACGCGCCCAGATGAAGTCTCCCGCCTCGTACAGGCGGAACGCGCGGTAGACCTCGCTTCCCAGGCGGTCGCGCTTGACCCAGACCTGCAGGCGGGCGCCGTCGGCCTGCAGCGTCACGAACGCCGCCTTGCCGAAGGAGCGCACGGCGGCGATGCGTCCGGCGACGCGGGCCTCCGCCCGCGCCTCCTCCAGCGCCTCGGCGTCGCTTTCCGCCCAGCGCTCGGACACCTCGCGCAGCGAATCCAGGGGGCGTGGCACGCGGGCGGGGAACAGCTCCGCGCCGGCCTCGTCGCGCAGGCGCTCGGCGCGCTTGCGCCGGGCGGCCAGGATCTCCGCTTCGTTGGCCACTAGCCGGCGGCCTCCTGCAGCAGGTAGGCGCGGATCAGCTCGTCGAGGCCGCCGTCGAGCACGCCCTGGGCGTTGCCGATCTCCAGCTTGGTGCGGTGGTCCTTGACGCGCTGCGAGGGGTGGATGGTGTACGAGCGGATCTGGCTGCCGAAGTCGATCTTCTTCTTCTCGCCGCCCAGGCGTTCGACCTCGGCCGCGTGCTCCTGCCGCGCGCGCTCGTAGAGCCGCGCGCGCAGCACCTTCATCGCCAGCGCCTTGTTCTTGTGCTGGCTGCGCTCGTTCTGGCACTGCACCACCAGGCCGGTCGGCAGGTGCGTGATGCGCACCGCCGAGTCGGTGCGGTTGACGTGCTGGCCGCCGGCGCCGCCGGCCCGGTACGTGTCGATGCGCAGATCCTTCTCGTCCAGGTCGACTTTCACCTCGTCGCCGATGTCGGGGACCATCGAGAGCGACGCGAAGCTGGTCTGGCGCCGGCTCTGGGCGTCGAAGGGCGAGATCCGCACCAGGCGGTGGATGCCCACCTCGCTGCGCAGATAGCCGTAGGCGCACTCGCCGCGCACCGTGAAAGTGACGCTCTTGAGGCCCGCCTCCTCGCCCTCCTGAATGTCCAGAATCTCGGCCTGGAAGCCGCGCTCCTCGAACCAGCGCAGGTACATGCGCAGCAGCATCTCGCACCAGTCGCAGGCGTCCGTCCCGCCCGCTCCGGAGTTCAGCGAGACGATCGCGTCGCTGGCGTCGTGCTCCCCCGAGAGCATGCGCCGCAGCTCGGCGTCGGAGAGCCGCTGCTCGAGCCGGACGACCGCCGCGGCGGCCTCCTCGACCGACTCCGGGTCGTCCTCGCCCGCGCCCAGCTCGAGCAGGATCTCGGCGTCGGAGATCAGCCCGCTGATGTCGGCGTCGGACTCGAGCTGGCGTTCGATCGCGCGCTTCTCGCGCAGCGTGCTCTCGGCGCGCTCGCGGTCCTCCCAGAGCGCGGGATCGGCGGCGATCTCCTCGATCTCTGCCAGGCGGGCCCGCCGCCCGGCCAAGTCAAAGATGCCTCCGCAGCGCGGCGGCGCGCTCACGGAGCGGGCGGAGTTCCTCTTCGATCTCCCGCGCGCGAACTCCGGTCTCTTCCGACAAGTCCAAGCCCTCCCAGGCCCAGCAGCAGTCCCCAGCTCGCCCACACCACCCAGTCGCCGTATCGCGCGTAGAGAGTCTCGGGGCGCCGCGGCGGAACGTCGCCCGCCAGCGCCCGGCGCTCGAAGATCGGCGTCTGATCGAGGACGACTCCTCCCGCGTCGATGAACCCACTCACCCCGGTGTTGGCGGCGCGCAGCATGGGCAGCCCGTTCTCGGCGGCGCGCAGGGACGCGATCGCCATGAACTGATGCGGCGCGCTGCTGCGCCCGTACCACGCGTCGTTGGTCAGGTTGAGCAGCAGCCCCGCTCCCGAGCGCGCGGCCCGACGCACCAGATCGGGGTAGATCAGTTCATAACAAATGAGCGCCGCGGGAGCATGCCGGGGGACGACCGCCCCGCGGGTCTCGAGCCGGCGCACGGACTCTCCCGGCGTCAGGTCGTGCAGACCCGCCAGCCCCGAGGCCACGGCCGAGAAGGCCCCGAACACGCCCCGCAGCGGCACGTACTCCCCGAACGGAACCAGTTGGGTCTTGTCGTAGCGGTCGACCACGCCCGCGTCGGGCGTGACCACGAAGGCGCTGTTGAACACGCGCGGCCGCTCGCTTTCGAGGCTGAATCCCAGTCCGGTCCCGCCCAGGACCAGGACCGCGCCGGTCTCCGCCGAGAGTTCGGCCACGCTGCGACGGTACTCGGGCTCGGCCTCGAGCAGCACCGGCACCGAGGCCTCGGGCCAGACGACCAGATCGAGCGGCTTGCCCGCCGCGACCAGCCGCGTCAGGTCCAGGTGCGCCTGGAAGTGCCGGCGCGCCAGTTCCCGGTCCCACTTGATCTGCTGCGGGATGTTCGCCTGGACCACGGCCGCCCGAAGCGGGGCCGGATCGGGTTCCGCCGGCCGCCCGAAGCGCAGGGCGAAACCCGCCAGGTGGGCGGCGCAGAGCAGCACGACCGCCGTGCGCCAGCGTCCGCTGGCCAGCAGGCCGGCGAAGCAGGCCAACAGAAAGCTCAGCCCCCACACGCCGCCCAGCGCGGCGAGTTCCAGCAGCGGCCCGTCGGCGTGCCCGGCGTAGCCCAGGTAGGCCCAGGGAAAGCCGCCGAACAGATCGAAGCTGCGCAGATGCTCCGTGACGACCCAGGCGGCGGGCAGGACCAGAACCGCCCGCAGGCGTGGGCTCCAGCCTGGCCAGGCCGCGACCGCAGCCGCCAGCGCCGCGTGCAGAGCGAAGTACAGCGCCACGGCCCCCACCGCCGCGACGCCGAAGACCGGCGCGGCGCCGCCGTGGACCGTGACCACGACGTAGAGCCAGAACAGCACCCCGGCGTAGCCGGCGGCCGCCCCCGCCAGCGTCCAGCCGAAGGCGGCGCGCGGCCCGGCCCGGCCGACCAGCCAGGCGAGCGGCAGCAGCGCCACCCAGCCCACGACGGCTCCGGCGTCGAACGCCAGCTCTCCCGCCCGAAAGGGGAAGGACAGCGTCAGCCCCAGCCCGAGCGCCGCGGCGGCCGAGGCGCGCTTCAGTCGCTCCGCGCGATCTCCCACCGAAGCAGCTCCTCGAGTTCGCGCATGCGCCGCGAGTCCGCGGCGGTCCCGTGATCCATGCCCAGCAGGTGCAGCAGGCCGTGGATCAACAGATCGCGCAGTTCGTCGTCGAGCGGGACGCCGCGCCGCCCGGCCTGCCGGGCCGCGGTCTCGACCGAAACCACCACGTCGCCCAGGCTCTCGCCCCGATGCGCCGCGCTCGGCCCCTCCGCCAGAGCGAACGCCAGCACGTCGGTCGGCCGGGCGGGTCTACCGAAGCGGCCCGCCAGCTCGGCGATTTCGGCGTCGCTCGTCAGACTGATCGAGAGTTCCGCGTCAAGGCAGCCCAAGACGCTTAAGAGCGTCCGGGCGCTCCGCCGCAGGCGGCTCCGATCGACCGGCTCGCCGCGGCTCGATCCATTCAACCACACCCTCATCGTCGGGCGGCTCGGCTTCGCGCCCGTCGGCCTCGGAGGGCTCGGGGTAGTCGATGCGTCCGTGCCGGATCGCGCCGAGGGTGTCGCTGAAGGTTCGCGCGATCGCGTGCAGATCGCGCAGCGTCAGGCTGCATTCGTCGAGCTGTCCGTCTCTGAAGTAGTTGTTGATGATGCGCTGGACGAGCTGCCGGACCCGCGCCGGATTGTTGTCCGCCAGCGCGCGCGAGGCCGCCTCCACCGAGTCCGCCAGCATCAGGATGCCCGCTTCGCGCGTCTGCGGCTTGGGCCCCGGATAGCGGTAGTCGTGCTCGGCGACTTCCGCACCCTTGTCGGGATCGGCCAGCCGGCGCGCCTTCTCGTAGAAGAAACGGATCACGCTGGTGCCGTGGTGCTGCCGGATGCCGCGCAGGATCGGCGCGGCCAGCCGGTTGCTCTCGGCGATCTCCGCGCCGTCCTTCACGTGCGCCTGGATGATGCGCGCCGACATCGAGGGCGAAAGCTTCTCGTGGCGGTTCTCGCCGTGGTGCAGCGGCACGTTCTCGATGAAGAACTGGGGGCGGCGCAGCTTGCCGATGTCGTGGTAGTAGCCGGCCACCTTCGCCTCCAGCGCGTTGGCGCCGATCGCCTCGGCCGCCATCTCGGCCAGGTGGCCGACCATCATGCTGTGGTGATAGGTACCCGGCGCGCTCAGCTCCAGCTCCCGCAGCAGCGAGTTCTCGCGGTTGGCCAGCTCCAGCAGCCGGATGTCGGTGGTGTAGGAGAAGAGCGACTCGACCACCGGGGCGATGCCGGAAACCACCACCCCGGACACGAGCCCGGCCAGCAGTCCCAGCCCCAGCGAGACCAGCAGCGCCAGCGGGACGATCTCGCCGCCCAGCAGGTGCAGCGCCAGGATCGCCACCATGTTGGCCGAGGACACGCGCAGTCCGGCGCGCAGCAGCGCGCCGCGCCGGGTGACGCGGGCCGCGCCGATGGCGGCCATCAGGGAGCCGGCCAGGGTGTAGGCCGCGTAGCCCAGGTCCGCCTGCATCTGGAAACCCGTGGTCACCGAGATCACCAGCGCGAACAGCACCGCGGTCTCGGAGTTGTGCACCAGGCGCACCAGCATGGTCGCGGCCGCGACCGGAATCGCGAAGTACTGAAGATCCGGCGACTGCTCGACCAGCGGGGCGAAGAACGGAGTCTGGGCCACCGCGTCGCACAGGAAGACCGCCACCAGCGTGGCCAGGGCGGAGGCCAGCAGCGCGCTCACCAGGAAGGTCGCGTCGCGCACTTCGCGGCGAAAGCGCCGGAAGCCGCTCGACCCGAATCGCCACACGATGCGGAACAGCAGCGCCAGCAGCAGGGCGACGCCGATGGGGATCTCGAGCCGGCGCGAGAACGTCTGCTGCTCCCGGATGCCCTCGAGCAGCAGCACGTGGCGCGGCGTGACGCGGTCGCCGCGCCGCACGATGACCTCGCCCTGGCGCAGCGTGATCGTCACCGGCTGGACGCCCTGCTCCGCCGTCCGGCTGCGCTCCTCGCTGGCGCGCAGGTTGTAGTCGAGATTGGGCGAGATCAGACCGGCGGCCAAGGAACGCAGCGCGTCGCGCTTTTCGGGCGGTTCTTCCGCGAGCAGCCGTCCGGCGGCCTCGTCGAGCAGCTCCAGCGCTTCCGGCAGCGCCAGCACCGCCGCGCGGCTCTCGAGCGGCTGGTCCACGTCCGAGCCGAGTTCGCGCACCACCACGCCGCGCTTGTCGAAGCGCCGCCCGAACTCCTCCGCCTCGCGGACGATCATGCGCGGCGCCACGGAACGCAGAAGCTGGACGGTCAAAAAGCGGTCGCGGTCGGCGAACTCGGTGAGGGCGAGCTGTTCGATCGCCGCGTCGGGGATCGCGTCGCGCTCGCCGAGCGCGGCGCGGAACGCCGCCACGGGAGTCTCGCCGGCCTCTTCCGTGGGATCCTCCTGGGGCAGGCGCTCGCGGGCGGCGGTGAAGCCCGCCGCGAGCAGCTCTTCGAGCTGCCGGGCGCGGCCCAGGTCGAAGTCGTAGACCGCCGCGGTGCCTTCCGCGGCCTCGCGCACCAGCGCCTGGGTCGCTTCCGGGTCGACGATGCTCACGTCCGCGGGCGACTCGTAGTCGCGCTCGGAGACGTCGCCGGCCAGGGGAATCCGGAAGCGCTGGCCGGGCTCGAGCAGCACGGGGAGCGTGAGCAGGGTCGCCAGCGCGATGCTGCCGGCCAGCGCGAGCGCCGTCAGGCGGATCCGCCGGCCGCGCCCCCTGGACGCCCGCGCCGGGTCCGGGGCGCGGCTCCGGGCGCCGTCATTCCCCGCGGTCACTCCCCGTCTCCCTGGGCTCGTCGCCGTTCTCGTAGGCCCGGATGATCTCCTGGACCAGCGGGTGACGGACGACGTCCTTCTCGTCGAAGCCCACGAACGCGATGCCGGGAATGCCGGCCAGGATCCGGCTCGCCTGGAACAGTCCCGAGCGCATTTCCCGCGGCAGGTCCGTCTGCGTCAGATCGCCGTTGATCACCGCCTTGGAATCGAAGCCCAGACGGGTCAGGAACATGCGCATCTGCTCCGAGGTGGTGTTCTGGCCCTCGTCCAGGATGATGAAAGCGTCGTTCAGCGTGCGGCCGCGCATGTAGGCGAGCGGCGCGATCTCGATACTGCCGCGCTCCATGTGCCGGTGGACCTCGTCGCCGTCCATCATCTCGCTCAGCGCGTCGGTCAGCGGCCGCAGGTAGGGGTCGACCTTCTCGTGCAGCGTGCCGGGCAGGAAGCCCAGCCGCTCGCCGGCCTCGACCGCCGGGCGCGTCAGCACGATGCGCGCCACTTCGCGCCGCCGCAGAGCCTGGACCGCCATCGCCATCGCCAGGTAGGTCTTGCCCGTGCCCGCCGGCCCGATGCCGAAGGTCAGATCCCCGTCGCGGATGCACTGCACGTAGAGACGCTGGTTGGCCGTGCGGGGCACGATCCGCTTGCGGCGCCGTCCCACCTCGATCACATCGCCCTCGGCCACCGCCCGGCCCGCGGGGGCCAGGCCCTCGGAGGCCATCCGGGCCATGTTGCGCACATCCCGCTCGTCGATCTCGACGCCCGAAGCGGCCGTCTCGTACAGGTCCTGCAGCACGCGGCGCGCCAGCTTGCACTCCAGCGCGGGTCCCGACAGCCGCACGCGATTGCCGCGCGCGCGGACCTGGATCCCGGTCTCCTTCTCCAGCGCCCGCAGGTTGCGGTCTCCCTGCCCGAACAGCAGCAGCGCGACCTCGTTGTCTTCCAGCACCAGAGATTCGTCGTCGGCCAATCTCACCTCAGCGCCCTGCGATGCCCGCCGGTCACGAGATCCGGTGGGCCGCTCGGGCAGACGCCGACGCACGACTTCCGGTCGCGCCCGCGCGGGCGTAACTGTACCCGCAGGTCGCAAGCGCCGCCAAGAGCCTTCTCACTCCTCGGGCGGGGTCCGCTCGAGCCGCAGCAGCAGGGCCAGGCGGGCCGGTTCCGGGCCGCGCAGCGCCACCAGCGCCCCCAGGTAGACGGCGGCCCCGGCCGCCACGTGCAGCGCTAGCAGAGCCAGTCCCCGCAGCGAGGCCACCTCGCCCACGGGCAGGGCGTGCGCCAGGCCCAGGACGGCCGCGGCCATCGCCGCCGACGCCAGCGCGATCCGCGCCGCGCCCTCCAGGTCGGCGCGGTCCAGCGCCGCGCCGTGGCGCGCGCGGGCGCGCGCCATCACGTAGAGCGCGTTGACCCCCGCGGCCAGCGAGCTGGCCAGCGCCAGCCCGGCGAAGCCCAGGTCGGCCACCACCCAGCGATGCTGCAGCTCGACGAACCACCCCGGCAGCGCTCCGTGCGGCAGCGGTCCGATCAGCGCCAGGGAGGCGAGCGCGTTGGCGGCCAGACTGGCGACGGCCGCCCGCGCGCCGGTCCGGGTGTCCTCGTGGGCGATGCACAGGTTCACGAACAGACGCGACAGGGCGATCGGCACCAGACCGAGCGCATACAGCCACAGCGCCAGCGAGCAGGCTTCGACGGCGTCGCGGGTGAAGACCTGCGGATTCCAGCGGAACAGCGCGGTGAAGATCTCCTCGCGCAGCGCGATCAGGCCGACCGTGGAGGGGACCGCGAGAGCCAGCGACAGGCTCAACGTGCCGGAGAACGCGGCCCGCAGTCCGTCGCGGTCGCCCCGCTTGGCCAGGCGCGAGAACGACGGCAGGCTGGCCGTTCCCAGCGCCAGCACGAACAGCCCCAGCGGCAGCTCCAGCATGCGGTCCGCGTAGTACAGGTACGAGACCGCGCCATCGCCCTGGAACGAGGCCAGGAAGCGGTTGACCAGCAGATTGAGCTGAAAGACCGAAGCGCCCAGAACCGCCGGCCCCATCAGGCGGCCCAGGCGCTCCAGCGCCGGGTGCCGGGGGTCCCAGAGCGGCCGGGGAGAGAGCCCCAGGCGCCGCAGCGGCCCGATCTGCAGCGCCGCCTGGGCCACGCCCGCCGCCAGTACGCCCCAGCCCAGCGCGATCGCCGGAACGCCCAGCCAGGCGGCGCCGGCGAAGGCGGCCGCGATCAGCGCCAGGTTCAGCAGCACCGGCGCGATCGCGGGCGTCAGGAAATGCCCCGCGGCGTTGAGCGCGCCCATCGCGACCGACAGCAGGATCATGAACAGGATGTAGGGGAAGCACAGCCGCAGCAGATCGACCGTGAGTTCGTGCTTGCCGGGCGAGCTCGCGAAGCCCGGAGCGAAAAGGCTCACCAGCGGGTCGGCCAGCGCCACGCCGGCCAGCGTGATCCCGACCCCGACGGCCGCGGACAGCGTCCAGGTGGCGTTGAAGGCCCGCCGGGCCTCGTCGCGGGAGCGCCGCAGCCAGCCGGTGAAGACCGGCACGAAGGCGGTCGTGAGCGAACCTTCGCCCACCAGCCGGCGCAGCAGGTTGGGCAGCATGAAGGCCAGGAAGAAGGCGTCGGTGACCGACCGGGCGAAAAGGTTGGCCAGGACGGTGTCCCGCAGCAGTCCCAGCACCCGGCTGGCGAGGGTCGCCGCGCCCACCAGACCGGCCCGCTGGGCGACCGGTTCCGCGGATTCCGTTGACAGCGGCGCCCCCCCGGGGTATCCACCGCCTGCTCCGGAGGAATTCATGGCGAACCACCGCTCGGCCGAAAAGCGCCACCGACAGTCGCTGAAGCGCGCAGCGCGCAACCAGCACTGGCGCGCGACCTGCCGAAACGCTGTACGGCGGGCCCGCAGGGCTGCCGAGGAAAAGGCCGAGGACGGCGCCGAGCTGTGCTCGCAGGCCGAGCGCGTGCTGCGCAAGGCCAGCTCCAAGGGCGTTTTCCATCCCCGGACCGTGTCGCGGACGGTCTCCCGCCTGCGGCGGACGCTGCGCGCCCACGGCGCCTGAAGCCGCCCTCGCCCCTCACCCGCAGACGGCCAGCACCAGCCGCTCGATCGCCAGCCGCGCCTCCAGGGGCACGGCGCCCTTGAGCGCCTCGTCGGTGCGGCGCACCGCGGCCAGGCACTGCCTCAGCCGCCGGGGACTGAAGCTCTTGGCCTGCTCGGCCAGCTTGCGCGCCGCGAACGGGTGCAGGCCCAGGCGTTCCTGCACCACCGAAGCCTGCAGCGGCTGGCATTCCCGGGCGCGGATCAGGCGGCGGAAGTGGTTGCCCAACGCCCCCAGCAGGGCCAGCGGAGACGCGCCCTGGTTCAGCAGCAGGCCCAGCGTCTGGAGCGCCGCGGGGAGTCGGCGCTGTCCGATCTGGTCGGTCAGTTCGTAAAGCGCGAGCGGGCGAAGCTGCCCCGTGACCGCGGACACGTCGTCGGCGCCCACCGTCGCCGACTCCCCGGCGTACAGCACAGCTTTTCGACTTCCAGCGCGAGCTGGTCCACGTCCGCCCCGACCAGTTCCACCAGCGCGGCGGCCGCCCCACGCTCGGCCCGCAGGCCGACCGACTTCAGTCTCTGCTCCACCCAGGCGCGCAGCTCCGCCGGGCGCCGCGGACCCGAGCAGTCGATGCGCTCGCCGGCCGCAATCACCTGCTTGACCCACTTCAGCCGCCGGTCGGCCTTGGCCAGCTCCAGCACCAGGCAGGTCGTCGGCGAGGGATCCTCCAGGTAGGCCGGCAGGTCCTGCTCCAGAAAGCGCGCCGCCTTGCGGTCCGCCAGGCCGCGCACGTACACCAGCCGTCCGGGGGCCATCACCGGATGGGTGCGCGCGGCGGCCAGCACCCGGGACGCGTCGGCGCCGGCGGCCGCCAGGTCGAAGCGGTCTTCGTTGAAGTCGCGCGGCCCGTCGCCCAGGATGCGCTCGCGCAGCTCGGCCAGGGCCGCCTCGCACAGCGTCGCCTCGGCTCCCTCGATCAGCGCGACGGGCGGGAAACCCGCCCCGCCGGCCTCAGAAGCGCTGGAAGAGGCCATCGTGGATGCGCTCCGCGATCCGCGCGGACAGCCGGCGCAGCGCCTGCTGCTTGTTGCTCTCGTAGACCTGCGGATCGGGGCTGGAGCGGAACTTCTCCGACACGCGCAGGTCCGGCTGCTCCCACAGGCTGCGGCCCTCCGCCGGATGGCCCACGGAAACCCGCAGCGAGACGCGAACTTCGTCCTCGACCGAGAACTCGACCGACGAGAAGACGGCGCTGCGGACCCGCACCTCGCGGATCGATCCGCTCAGGACCAGGTCCGCCCCGCCCGGGCCGAGCAGCGGCCGCAGCGCGCCGCGCCGCGAGAACTCTTCTTCCAGGGAGTCGGCCAGCATCTGCTCGTAGCCGGGCTCCGCGCTGCGGTTTTCGAAGGCGCGGATCTCGATGCTGGCGACCTCGGGTCCGAAGACCGCGCGTTCGTCGACCAGGCGGTAGCCGCATCCGCCGATTGCCAGAACGACCGCGATCCAGACCCCGGCGCGCATTCAGAAGTACCGTAGCTGGACCATCATCTGGCGCTCGAGGCGCGGGATGGCCGATCGCAGGGCGAAGATCACCACGTGGTCGCCGACTTCGATCACGTCGGCTCCGGAGGCGATGCGCACTTCGTCGCCGCGCACGATCGCCCCGACCACCGCGTCCTTGAACTGGGCCTCGGCCAGTGGCTTGCCGACGATCTCGGAGGTCTCGAGGGCCACGACTTCGAGCGCCTCGGCGGCCTGCTCCCCGACCGAGCTCACCGACACCACCTTGCCCTTGCGGATGAAGTGCAGGATCGCGGAGACGGCCGCCAGGTTGGGGCTGACCACCGCATCCACGCCGATGGCGGAGATCAGCGAGGCGTAGCTGAGCTGGTTGACCAGGGCCAGCACGCGGAACGCGCCGAAGCTCTTGGCCAGCAGGGCCGCCAGGATGTTGTCCTCGTCGTCGTCGGTCAGCGCCAGGAACGCGTCGGTCTGGTCGATGTTCTCCTCGCGCAGCAGCTCCGGATCCGTGCCGCTGCCGTTGAGGACCAGACTGGGGCCCAGCCGCTCCGCGATGTACTGGCAGCGCGCCGGGTCGGGCTCGATGATCTTGGGGGCGATCTCCTCGGCCTCGAGCAGCTTGGCCAGGTAGTAGCCGACGTTGCCGCCCCCGCTGATCACGATCCGGCGCGCCTCCTGGGCGCGCTTGTCCAGAAGCTCGGCCACGGCCGTCAGTCCGGCCGGCGCGGCGGCGGCGTAGATCAGGTCGCCCAGGCGCAGTTCGGCCTGGCCGCCCGGAATCAGCATCTGGCCGTCGCGCGAGATCGCCACGATGTTGCACTCGATGCCGCGCTCGCTCTTCAGCTCGCGCAGCGGCATGCCGACCGCCTCGCAGGGCTGGTCGATGGCGAAGGTCGCGACCTGCACCCGCCCCTCCGCGAAGTCGTGGATCCCGACCGCGCCCGGAACGCGCAGCGTCTTGAGCGCCGTGTGGGCCGCTTCCTCCTCGGGATTGATGTTCAGGTCGAGCGGGTCCTTGCCGAAGATCCCGGGAATCGCCTCGGCCAGGTCCGGGTCGCGCACGCGCGCGATCTTGGTCGGGATCACCGACTCGGCCGCCGCCGCCATGCACGAGACCACGTTGACCTCGTCCGAGTCGGTCACGGCGATGATCATCTCTGCGTCGTCCAGGCCCGCGCGGCGCAGCACGGCCGGATTGGAGCCGTTGCCGTGCACGACCTGAACGTCGGCGGCCTCGCGCAACTGCGCGACGCGCGCCTCGCTCGCCTCGACCACGACCACATCCTGGCCTTCCCAGGCCAGGCGTTCGGCGAGGGTCCCGCCGATGTCGCCGCCGCCTACGATCAGGATGCTCACGCGCCGGCAGTATAGGCAACCCCCGCCGGGCCGCGCCGGGCTCCGGCTAGCCCGATAGAGCGGCCAGCTCGGATTCGTTTCTCCGCACCACCACTTCGACCTCGGCCTCGTGGGCGAACTGCTCCAGCTCGACCAGGGCCCCGCGCAGCGCCTTTCCGATCCTCTCCGCCCCGGGCAGGCGGATCCGCAGCACCGAGTCCTCGGGAGACAGACGCAGACCGTCGATCAGGCCGCGCAGCAGACTGACCGAGTCCAGCGCGTAGTCCACGCTCTCGCAGGCGGCGATCAGGCCGGAACTGCTGCGCAGCGAGATCAAGCGGCTCACCGCGCTGTGCATGGCCCGCAGCAGCGGCCGGCCCTCTTCGATGTCGAGCTTCCGGCGGGCGCCGACCCCGACCATCAGCACGCGGTAGGCGTACAGCGGGAGGTCCGCGGGAACCAGCACCGCCTCGCCCGACTCGCCCGAGGCGTAGCCCAGGCGGAGCAGTTCGGAGAGCTGCCCGTCCAGGCGCCAGTCGATGCGCGCGGCGTCGCCGCGCAGCGGCCGCTCGTCGGTCGGCACCAGCACCACGACCGTCTCGCTCGGCACCTCGGTGACCTCGTCGGCAAACAGAGACAGCTCCAGCCGCCTCATGGCGCCTCTCCCCTGTGGCTGCGCCAGAGTTCGTCCAGCACGCCGTTGACGAAGGCCGGCGATCTCTCCCCGGCGTAGCGGCGGGCGATCTCGACCGCTTCGTCGATCGCGACCTCGGGCGGCGTGTCGGTGCCGCACATCAGCTCGTAGGCGGCCACCCGCAGCACGTTGCGGTCCACGCTCGCCAGCCGGGGCACTTTCCAGTGCGCGCTGGCGCGGGAGATCGCGCCGTCGATCCGCTCCAGGTTCCGCGCCACGCCCTCGCACAGCTCGGCCGCCCGGTCGCGGGCGGCCCGAGGCAGCGAGAACTCGGCCGCGACCTGTTCGAAGACGCGGCCCACCTCGTCCGGCCCGAGATCCCCGACCGCGTCCGCCGCGTACAGCACCTGCAGCGCCGCCTCGCGCGAGCGCCGCCGCGGTCCGGGCACCCCCACCGTCAGGCGTCCCGCCGCAGCCGCGACGTCAGGCTCGACATCTCCACCGCGACCTCCGCCGCCTCGATGCCCTTGTTCGAGCCGGGCTCGCCGGGCTTGGCGGCGCGTTCCAGGGCCTGCTCGACGGTCTCGACGGTCAGCACGCAGAAGGCGATCGGCAGGCCGCACTCCAGGCCGACCTGGCGCACGCCGTCGGTGACGCCCTGACAGACGTAATCGAAGTGGGGCGTGTCGCCGCGCACCACCGCGCCGACCGCGACCAGCGCGTCGTAGGCGCCCGAGCGCGCCGCCTGCTGCGCCGCCAGCGGAATCTCGAAGGCGCCGGGAACCCACATCACGTCCAGCGACTCGCAGCCGAGCTCGCCCAGACGCTCGGCGCAGCCGTCGACCAGCCGGCGCGTGATCAGATGGTTGAAGCGCGCCGCGACGATCCCGATGCGCAGCCCGCCCGCGTCGAGCGTGGTCTCGATGGTTCGCATTTTCACACTTCCGCGACGACCAGCCAGTCCGCCCCCAGACGGCGCGTCCGCACGCGCCCCAGCCGAACCGCGTCGGCCAGGGCCCCGACGCCCAGGACGTCCAGCGCGGGAGCGCCGTCCGCTCCAATGAGTAACGGAGCGGTGAAGAAATGCACCCGGTCGACCAGCTTCGCGCGCAGCAGCGCCGCGGCCAGCCCGCCTCCGCCCTCGACCAGCAGATCGCACACGCCCAGCCGCGCGAGCCGGCGCCAGGCCGCCGCCAGGTTCAGGTGCCCGTCGCGCGCGCCGACATCGATCAGGCGCGCTCCCGCGCGCTCCAGGCCCGCCCGGCGCCGCCGGGGGGCGTCGCGCGAGGTCAGGATCCAGGCGGGCTCCGACCCTTGCTCCGGGAGGAGCAGCCGCGCCGTGCGGGGCGTGCGCGCGCGCGAATCGACCACGATGCGCCGCGGGCGGTGAACCACCCGACCGGCGCGGCGTGCGCTCAGCTCGGGATCGTCGGCGAGCACGGTCCCGGACCCGACCGCGATCGCGTCGACGCGGCCGCGCAGCCGGTGCACCTCGGCCCGCGCCTCGGGTCCGGTGATCCAGCGCGATGCGCCGCTGCGGGTGGCGATGCGCCCGTCCAGGCTCGCCGCAAGTTTGAGGCTGGTGAAGGGCCGGCCGCGCTCCAGGCGCGAAACGAAACCCCGGTTGAGATCGCGGCAGGCTTCGGCCTCGACGCCGACCGCGACTTCGATGCCCGCGCGGCGCAGTCGGGCGATGCCCCGGCCCGCGGTGCGCGGATCCGGATCGCGCATGCCGACGACCACCCGCCGGGGCCGCGCCTCCAGCACCGCGTCGACGCACGGCGGGGTCCGCCCCCGATGGGCGCAGGGCTCCAGCGTCACGTACAGCGTGGCCCCGCGCGCGGCGCGGCCGGCGCGCTCCAGGGCGAGGGCCTCGGCGTGCGCCTCGCCCGCCCGGCGGTGATACCCCGAGGCCAGGCGCCGGTCTCCGCGCACCACCAGCGCGCCCACCAGCGGGTTGGGAGCGGTGCGCCCCCGAGCCCGGGCCGCCAGACCCAGCGCCTCTCGCATCCAGCGCGCGTCCGCGGGGAGGACGCCGCGCCCGGGCTTAGGATTCGATCGCATCGAGCGCGTCCCGGAACTCCTCAATGGTCTTGAAGTTCATGTAGACCGAGGCGAAGCGCAGCCAGGCCACCGGGTCGAGCTCCCGCAGCTCCCTCAGCAGCTCCTCCCCGATGGCGGTCGCCTGGAACTCGCGCGCGCCGCTCTCCAGCACGACACTCTCGACCCGGCTCGCGCAGTCCTCGATCTCGTCGCTGCTGACCGGCCGCTTCTCGCAGGCCTTGCGCAGCCCCCGGAGCAGCTTGTCGCGGTCGTAGGGCTCGCGCCGGCCGTCGCGCTTGACCACCTGCGGCAGCAGGCCCTCGATCCGCTCGTAGGTCGTGAAGCGGCGCCCGCACTCCGAGCACTCGCGCCGGCGGCGCTTGACCGGCGCGTCGCGCTGGTTGCGCGCGTCGACCACCTTGGTGTCGGAGTGGCCGCAGACCGGGCAGCGCATCGGCCGCCGTCCTAGGCGGGCGCAGCGTACGGCAGGGGGAAGCGTCCGCCGAGTTCGGCGACGCCGCCGCGGATGCGTTCGATCTGCGCCTCGTCGCCGGGATTTTCCAGGATGTCGGCGATCCAGCCGCCGATCTGCCGCATCTCCGCGGTGCCCATCTCGCGGGTCGTCACCGCCGGCGTTCCGATCCGCAGCCCGCTGGTCACCCAAGGGGTGCGCTTCTCGCCCGGCACCGTGCTCTTGGACGTGGCGATGCCCGCCCGGTCCAGCGTCCGCTGCGCCTGCAGTCCGGTCAGCTCGAGGTCGCCGAAGTCGAGCACGAACAGGTGGTTGTCGGTGCCCCCGGAAACGATCCGGAAGCCGCGTTCGAGCAACGTCTCGGCCATGCTCCGGGCGTTGGCGACGATGCTCTCGGCGTAGCGCTTGAACTCGGGCCGGGACGCCTCCTCGAAGGCCACGGCCTTGGCCGCGATCACGTGCTCGAGCGGCCCGCCCTGCGTCTGCGGGAAGACCGCCCGGTCGATGTCCTTGGCGAACTCCTGGTCGCACAGGATCAGCCCGGCGCGCGGGCCGCGCAGCGTCTTGTGGGTGGTGGTCGCGACCACCTGGGCCGATCCCGTCGGCGTCGGGTGCACGCCCGCCGCGACCAGCCCCGCGATGTGCGCGATGTCGGCGAAGAGCACCGCCTCCACCTCCCGGGCGATCTCGGCGAAGGCGGCGAAGTCGAGCGTGCGCGAGTACGCGCTGGCGCCGGTCTGGATCAGCTTGGGCCGGTGTTCGCGGGCGAGCTCGCGCACCTGGTCGAAGTCGATCACCTCGCTGTCCGGGTGCACGCCGTAGTGCACGAACTCGAAGAAGCGCCCCGAGAAATTGACCGGCGAGCCGTGGGTGAGATGCCCGCCGTGCGACAGGTCCATGCCCAGGATGGTGTCGCCGGGCTCGAGCAGCCCGAAGTACACCGCCATGTTGGCGCCCGAGCCCGAGTGCGGCTGCACGTTGGCGTGCTCGCTGCCGAAAAGCCCCTTGGCGCGGTCGATGGCGATCTGCTCGACCACGTCGATGTACTCGCAGCCGCCGTAGTAGCGCCGCCCCGGGTAGCCCTCGGCGTACTTGTTGGTCAGCGGGCTGCCCATCGCCTCGAGCACGGCCTGAGAGGTGAAGTTCTCGCTGGCGATCAGCTCCACGCCGCTCTGCTGGCGCTCGATCTCGAGCGCGATGGCCTCGGCGATCTGGGGATCGGTCTGGCGCAGCGTCAATTCGGGCCTCCCGTCGGTCTATTCCGGCTCGTAGCGCGCCAGCGCCAGGCAGCCGTTGGTGCCCCCGAACCCGAAGGAGTTCGACAGCGCGATCCGCGCCGGCCGGTCCTGCGCCTGGTTCGCCACGTAGTCCAGGTCGCACTCCGGGTCGGGTTCGAAGTGGTTGATGGTCGGGGGGAGCCGGCCCTCGCGCAGCGCGAGCGTCGTGAACACCGCCTCGACGCCGCCCGCGCCGCCCAGCAGGTGCCCGGTCATCGACTTGGTCGAAGACACCTTGAGCTCGTAAGCGTGCTCTCCGAAGACCTGCTTGATGGCGTGCGTCTCGATGCGGTCGTTGTAGGCCGTGCTGGTGCCGTGCGCGTTGATGTAGTCCACGTCCTCGAAAGCGATGCCCGCGTCCTCGACCGCCTTGCGCATGGCGAGCTGCGCCCCCATGCCGTCCTTGGGAGGCGCGGTCATGTGGTGCGCGTCGCCGGACATGCCGTAGCCGATGATCTCGGCGCCGATGCGCGCGCCGCGGCCCAGGGCGTGCTCGAGACTCTCCAGCATCAGCACCCCGGCGCCTTCGGCCAGCACGAAGCCGTCGCGGTCCTTGTCGAACGGTCGGCTGGCGCGGGCCCAGTCGTCGTTGCGGCGCGACAGAGCCTTCATGCTGGCGAAGGCCGCCAGGCCGGTGCGGTTGACCGGCGCCTCGCTGCCTCCGGCGATCATCGCGTCGGCGTCGCCGCGCTGGATCAGCCGGTAGGCGTCTCCCAGGTTGTGGGTGCCCGTGGTGCAGGCCGTCACCACGCAGCTATTGGGGCCGCGCACCCCGTAGCGCATCGAGATCAGGCCCGAAGCCATGTTCGCGATCGCGGTGGGCACGAAGAAGGGCGAGACCTTCGAGGGTCCGCGATCCGCCAGCGCCGTGCAGTTGTCGTACAGCGCCTGCAGCCCGGCGATGCCGCTGCCGACCATCACGCCCACGCGCTCGGAGGGCACGCGGGACAGGTCGAGCCCGGAGTCCTCGACCGCCTGGACCGCCGCGCCCATCGCCAGATGCAGGAAGCGGTCGAGCCGCCGGACCTCTTTCTTCTCGAACACGTCGGACGGATCGAAGCCGACCACCTGGCCCGCGAAGCGCACCGGCATGTCGTCGACCTCGAAGCGCTCGACCGGGCGGATGCCCGACTCGCCCTTGAGGGCGCCGTTCCAGCTCGTGCCCACGTCGTTGCCCAGCGGGTTGAGGGTCCCCATTCCGGTGACCACGACCCGGCGCAGTTCGAGCGTGCGTGAGGTCAGGCGGACGTCCATCGGCGCTCAGTCCTTGTTGCTCTTTTCCTCGACGTAGGAGACCACGTCGCCGATGTTCTGCATCTTCTCGGCGTCGTCGTCGGGCACCTCGATGCCGAACTCCTCCTCGATCGCCATCACCAGCTCGACGATGTCCAGCGAGTCGGCGCCGAGGTCGTCGATGAACGACGCCTCGTTGACCACCTCCTCGGCGGACACGCCCAACTGCTCGACGATGATCTCCTTGACCCTGTCTTCTACCGCCATTCGTTCCTCCAGCACTCAGGTGTCGAGACCGCCGTTGACGGCCAGGACCTGCCCCGTAATGTAGCCGGCCTGCTCCGAGGCCAGAAAGCGCACGCTGCCGGCGACGTCCCCGGCCGTACCCAGGCGCCCGCCCGGAATCTGCCCGATCAGCCCCTCGCGGGTGTTCTCGGGCAGCTCCGCGGTCATCTCGGTGTCGATGAAGCCGGGCGCGACCGCGTTGACCGTGATGCCGCGCCCGCCGAGCTCCTTGGCCAGCGTGCGCGTCAGCGCCTCGATGCCGCCCTTGCTGGCGGCGTAGTTCGACTGCCCCGGGTTGCCCATGCCGACGACCACCGAGGACAGATTCACGATCCGGCCCCAGCGCCGCTTCAGCATCGGCCGCGCCACGCAGCGGCACACGTTCCAGGCGCCGCGCAGGTTGGTCGCGATCACGTGGTCGAAGTCCTCGGGCTTCATGCGCAAGATCAACTGGTCGCGCGTGACGCCGGCGTTGTTGACCGCGATGTCCAGCCGGCCGAACTCGGACTGGATCTCGCCGACGAGCGCTTCGGTCGCCGCGTAGTCGCCCGCGTCGCAGAGCGCCGGCCGCGCCTCGGCGCCCGCCTCCCGCGCGAGTTCGGCCGTCTCTTCGGCGGCCTCGGGACTCGCCCGGTAGGTGAAGACCACCCGCGCTCCGGCCCGCGCCAGCTCGACCGCGATCGCCCGGCCGATGCCGCGCGACCCGCCCGTGACCAGCGCCACCCGCTCCTCCAGCGCCGCCCAGCTCACCCGAGCGCCTCCGCCAGCGTCGCCAGCGCGGGCTCGAGGTCGTCGAGCGTCTCGACGTTGGCGCGGGGCAGTCGGCGGTCGATGCGCGCCGCCAGGCCGCTCAGCACCTTGCCCGGGCCCACCTCAAGCTGCGCCGTCGCACCGGCCGCGGCCAGCGCGCCCACGCACTCGACCCAGCGGACCGGCGAGCAGACCTGCTCGTAGAGCAGCCGGCGCGCGTCCTCGGCGCGGGTGTAGGCCCGCGCCGAAACGTTCGAGACCACCGGCCGCTCCCAGTCGCGAAACGGCGCCTCGGCGAGCTCGGGCTTCAGCCGCTCCGCCGCGGGCCGCATCAGCTCGCAGTGGAAGGGCGCCGAAACCGGCAGCGGGACGACGCGCTTGGCGCCCGCCGCTTTGCAATTCTCGCCCGCCGCGCGGACGGCGTCGCGGGCGCCCGCGATCACCGTCTGGACAGGAGAGTTCAGGTTCGCGGGGGCGACCGGTCCTTCGACCTCGGCGCAGGCGGCGGCGACGGCGGACGCCTCCAGGCCCATCACCGCCAGCATCTCGCCTTCGCCCGCAGGCACGGCCTCCTGCATGAAGGCGCCGCGGCGCCGCACCAGCCGCACGGCGTCGCCCAGGGGCAGGCCGCCGGCCGCGACCAGCGCCGCGTACTCGCCCAGACTGTGGCCGGCGAAGATCCCCGCGGGGGCGGGCAGGCGCGGTTCGACGCAGCGCCAGATGGCGACGGAGGCCGCCAGCACCGCGGGCTGCGTGATCTCGGTGCGGGCCAGCTCCTCGGCCGGACCGCTCTCGATGCGCTCCAGCAGACCGCCCCCGAATGCCTCCTCGGCCTCCTTGAACGCCTCCCGGGCGCCATCGTGGGCGCGCGCGAAGTCCAGCGCCATGCCGATGGCCTGCGAACCCTGGCCGGGGAAGACGACGGCGAGCATGCGCGGAGGCGAGCGGACGGCCTGGGGGCCTAGAGCTCGTCTTCCTTCTGGACTTCCACGACCTGCCGGCCGCGGTACGTGCCGCACTCCGCACACACGCGGTGCGGCAGCTTGCTCGCGCCGCACACGGGACAGACCGACAGACCGGGGGCGCGCAGCGCATGGTGCGAGCGCCGCATGCGCTTGCGGGACTTCGAAGTTCGCTTCTTGGGTACCGCCATGACTCGTCCTCTACTTCTGTTCCCCGGCCTTGCGCAGCAGCTCGTCCAGACCCTCGAAGGGCCGGTTCGCCCCGGCCGGCGCCGTCGGGCGCTGCGAACCTTTCCGCTTCCAGCGCTCGCAGCCCTCCGGGCAACTTTCCGATTCCCGCGGCTGCATCGGCCAGGCGAGCGCGAGAATTTCCAGAATCACGCGCCCGAAGTCCAGCGTCTCGCCGGCGTATTCGCCCAGCGACAGGTCTTCGGGGTCGAGTTCGATGCCCCCTTCCGGAATCCGGTCGGGATTTTGCGCCGGCTCGAGCAGAAGTTCCACCCGCTCGCGGACCGGAAATTCGATCGGGTCGATGCACCAGGCGCAGGCCAGCCCCAGCTCCGCCTGCAGCTCGCCCCGGAACAGCAGGCGCCGGCCGATCCGGTAGCCTTCCAGCTCCAGCTCCCAGCGCGCGTGGCGGGGCACCTCGCCGCCCTCGGCGGCGAACACGTCCCGCGCCCGCTCCCACCACCCGGTGTCGGATTTCAGCGCGAAGGGTCGCGGGGTCTCGACGACCCTGGCGAGTCGGATCTCGCAGTCGCCCAAAGCCGGCCTCCCGCAGACCAAAGCCCCTTAAACCCATGCCGAACCGCCAACTTGGCGACCGTTCGTCTGGTAGGACGGGCCCCCGCGCTTGTCAAGCCGATCGCTGCGCTCCGGCGGGCGCCCGGTCCCGGGGCGAGGCCGGGTCTGGAGACCCCGACGGGCTCTGCTAGGGTGCCGCGGATGTCGCTGGTGACGCGCTACGCGCCGAGTCCCACCGGTCCGCTGCACATCGGCGGCGCCCGCACCGCGTTGTACTGCTGGGCGCTGGCGAGGCGCCACGCCGGACGCTTCCTGCTGCGCTTCGAGGACACCGACCGGGCGCGCTCCACCCGCGAATCGGAACTCGCCGTGCTCGAAGCGCTCGAATGGCTCGGAATCGAGCACGACGAAGTGCCCGGCTTCGCGGGCATTCCGCGCCAGAGCGAGCGCGCGGCGCGCTACGCCGGGATCGTCGGCGAGCTGCTGGAACGCGGCCGCGCCTACCGCTGCACCGCCACGCCCGAGGAACTCGAGGGCATGCGCGAGGCGGCGCGGGCCGAGGGCCGCAAGCGCGTCTACGACGGCCGCAACCGGGACGCCGGCATCCCGGCGGACGTGGGCGCGCCCTTCTGCGTGCGGCTGCGCGTCCCGGACAGCGGCCCCGAAACCCGCTGGACCGATCTGATCGCCGGGGCCAGCGGCGAGGCCCCGGAGGACATCGACGACTTCGTGATCGCGCGCACCGACGGCAGCGCCGTCTACCACCTGGCGGTGGTGGTCGACGACCACGACATGGGCGTCACGCACGTCGTGCGCGGGCGCGAGCACCTGAGCAGCACCCCCCGCCAGCTCTTGCTGTACCAGGCGCTGGGCTGGGAGCCGCCCGCCTTCGCGCACGTGCCGCTGCTTGTCGGCGCCAGCGGCAAGAAGCTGTCCAAGCGCGAGGGGGACGTCTCGGTCCAGGCGTACCGCGACCGCGGCTTCCCCGCCGAGGCGATGGTCAACTACCTGGCTCGCCTGGGCTGGAGCCACGGCGACCTGGAGATCTTCGAGCGGCGGACGCTGGTCGAGCTTTTCTCGCTCGAGGGCGTCGGCCGCGCGCCCGCCCAGGTCGACGAGGCCAAGCTGGCCTGGGTCAGCCAGCAGCACCTCAAGCGGATGCCCGCGGAGGAGCTGGCCGCGGCGGTCCAGCCCTTCCTCGACGCCGAGGCCGGCGAGCCCGTCGCCATCGGCGAGCGGCTGCGGGCGGGTCTGGACCTGTTGCGCGAGCGCAGCGAGACCCTCGCCGACATGGCCCGCCAGGCGCGCTTTCTGTACGTCGACGAGCTGGAATACGAACCGAAAGCGGCCCGCAAGTTCCTCAAGCCCCCCGCGGCGCCCCTGCTGCGCGACGCGGGGGCGGCCCTGGGCGGGCTGGACTCCTGGGACCGGGCGGCCATCGAGGCCGCGCTCGGCGGCGTCGTCGATGCCCACCAGGTCAAGCTGGGAAAGCTCGCCCAGCCGCTGCGCGTCGCGGTCACGGGCCGCGGCGCCAGCCCGGGGATCTACGAAACCCTCGAAGCGCTCGGCCGCGACCGGACCCTGGCCCGGATCGAGGCCGCCGCCGCCCGCGCCGAGACCGTCCCCTCGGATTGAACCGCGCGTCGAGTTGTCCGATACTCCCGCCCACTCGTTGGCCGATCGTCTAACGGCAGGACGACGGGTTCTGGCCCCGTTAATCTAGGTTCGAATCCTAGTCGGCCAACGGTGACTGCCTCCCTGGCGGCACCGGTTCGTGGGGAGTTCAGGCCGCCCGCGAGGGCCGCTCCCGGTCGACGGACCGCGCGGCGAGGCCGCGTCTCCCGTGGTTCGTGTCCGATGGGTACCCAACGGGAAATCGGTTTCCCGGATTTCGAGAACGTCGAGCGAATTTTTCCCGCGCCGAAACGTCACAGGGACACGGACACTCCAGTCTCCGTTTTCGGTTCGAGCGCGGGAAGACCGCGGGTCCGGTCTCCGAGAATCCCCTCTCCCTTTCAGATCGGACCCGCCCCGCGCGAACCGGCGTCGGAGCGGACGGCGTTGCAGCCGTTCCCGCTCCGGCGCGTCGGGCGGCGCTATGCTCGCCGGGATGGCCAAGCGTTGGTTACCGGTGGTGGCTCTGGGCGGCGCCGCGCTGGTCTGCGTGCTGCTGGGCAACTGGCAGCTTCGCCGGCTGGAGGAAAAGCGCGCCTGGATCGAGATGATGCAGGGGCGGCTGGAGCAGCCGCCCGCCGAGCTGGAGCGGGCGCTCGAGGCGCCGGACGCGTTCGCCTTCCGCCGCGTGCGCGCCCGCGGACAGTGGGTGACCGGGCAGACGATCCTGCTCCGCCACCGGGGCGCGGCCCCGGGACCGCGCCTGGTCACGCCGCTGCGCCTGGGCGGCGAGCGCAGCCTGGTGCTGGTCGACCGGGGCTTCGTTCCCCCCGGGATCGCCGACGGCTTCGTCCGCGGCGAGTCGCCCGGCCAGACGGCGATGGTCGAAGGCGTGCTGCTGCGCCTGACCGAGATTCCGCTGGCCGCCCCGCCCGGCGAGCGCCGCCTGCTGTGGAACCGGCTGCACCCGGCGGCCCTGGAACACCAGCTCGGCGAGCCGATGGAGCGCGTGCTGTTGGTCCGTACCCCGGACGGTTCCGGCGACTACCCGCGCGGCGACACGCCCCGCCCGCTCAGCCGGGTCAACCACCTCTACTACGCGATCACCTGGTACTCCAGCGCGCTGGTGGCCGCGGTCGTGGGGATCGGACTCTCGAGGCGCCGGCGAAGGCTCTGAAAAGCCTCAGTCCGGGGCGACGCGCTCGCCGGCGAGGTAGACGGCGGCGGGCCGGAGTTCGGGGTCCAGAACCAGCAGGTCGGCGTCGTAGCCGGCCGCGAGGCGGCCCTTGCGGTCGCCGAGGCCGAGGATCTCCGCGGGCACGCGGCTGGCGCAGTGCA
>JAGWBS010000003.1:64781-84582 GCA_021295775.1 Pseudomonadota bacterium
GCGAGGGCGTCCCGGCCGCGGGCGGCGATCAGGGCGCGCGCCAGTTCCGGCGGCAGGTGGCGCCCGTCCAGGATCAGGCTGCCGCGCAGGCGGCGGTCGATCAGGAAAGCGCCGACCACGCCCGGCTCGCCGCGGCGGTAGCCCAGCTCCGGATCGTAGACGCGCGCGGGCCATTCGCAGGCGTTGCCCAGGTGGGTCACGAAGGACAGGCCCCGCCCGGCCGCCTCGCGCATCCGCTCGTAAGACGCGAGGCTGTGGCCGGCCGCCACCACCACGCCGCGTCCCGCCAGCCGCTCGACCGCTTCCGGCGCGCCGCTCCGCTCGGGGGCCAGGGTGAGCATCGCCAGCGCCGGCCCGGCCGCCTCCAGCAGGCGATCGACCCGCTCCGGAGCCGGGTCGCAGAAGTGGGCGGGATCGTGCGCGCCGGCCTTCTCCGGGCAGAGGAAGGGGCCTTCCAGATGGATTCCGGCCAGCTCCGGCTGACTCCGCACGTCGCGGGCCAGCCGCCCGATGCGTTCGACCAGCTCGGGCACGGGGGCGCTGATCAGCGTCGCCAGCAGGCTGGTGGTGCCCGAGCGCAGGTGGTAGTCGGTCGCGCGGCGGCGCGCCGCCGGGTCGGCGTCCGAGTAGGCGGCTCCCAGGGCGCCGTTGACCTGCAGGTCGACCAGTCCGGGGGCCAGCGTCCCCTCGGGGAAGCGGTCGTCATCCGCCGCGGCGGCCACCCCGGTTTCGACCTCGGCGATCAGGCCGCCCTCGATCCGGACGCGAACGTCCCGCCTCGGCCCGGCGGAAGTGATCGCCCGCGACGCCCAGAGCGAAGTCATCCGCCCCCGGCCAGGGCCAGCATGGCGTCGGTGGCCACCGCGATGCAGGCGTCCATGTTCTGGTCGAAGTCAATCTCGGCGGGGCCCGGCCAGGGCGTCCGGTCCGAGACCACGCAGATGCAGCCCGAGCGCAGCCCGTAGAGCGTCGCCAGGGTGAACAGGATGCCGCTCTCCATCTCCATGTTGAGCACGCCCGCGGCGCGCCACTCGCTCAGGCGCTCCGCCAGGCCCGGCGGGCGGTAGCCCCCGAATGTCATCGGCTCGACCGCGCCCGCCTCACCGGCCACCGCGTTGCGGGCGTAGAAGGCGTCCAGCGACCAGGTCACGCCCGCCTGCCAGCGCACTCCCCGCGCTTCGGCCGCGGCCCGCAGCGCGCCCACCACCGCGTCGTGGGCGAAGGCCGGGAACCCCAGCGGGACGTAGCTGGTCGAGGTGCCGTCGTCGCGCACGGCGCCGGTGCTGATCACCAGCTCGCCCAGCTCCAGCGAGGGGGCGAGCGCGCCGCTGTTGCCCACCCGGATGAAGGTGTGAGCGCCCAGCTTGGCCAGCTCTTCGATCAGCACCGCCGCGCTCGGAGCGCCCACGCCGGTCGAAGCGGCGGTCAGGCGCAGGCCGCGGTGCCGGCCCACGCTCACCCGGTACTCGCGCACCTCGCAGACCGTGCGCGCGTCCGACCAGGGGGCGGCGATCCGGTCGACGCGCGCCGGGTCGCCGCACAGGAACACGTACTCGCCGACGTCTCCGGGGCGCAGGCCGGTGATCGGCTGGGCCGGCTCGTCGCTCATGCTCCCTCCCGGGGCTCACGGCCCCGCCGAGCTCGCGGACGGCGTCCATTTCGGGCCCGGGTTCCGGCGGCTTCGCGCCGTGGTGACCTGCGGTCGTTGACGGCCAAGGGACGGGTGTCTAACCTCGCGCCTTCCGGCGTGGTCCCATCGTCTAGGGGTCTAGGATACCAGGTTCTCACCCTGGAGACACGGGTTCAAATCCCGTTGGGATCACCATCACGCCCTCCTCGAAGCCCTCCCGAAGCGGGGTTTTTCAGTCGAGGCCCGCGAACGGGAAGCGCGAAATCGTGCCCCCGTCGACTACCAGCGTCTGGCCGTTGACCCGCCGCGCGAGCTCCGAAGACAGGAAGAGCAGCCCGCCGGCGATGTCCTCCGGCTCGCACTCCCGCGCGGCCACCCGCGGGTCGCGGTCCGGGATCTCGCCGGCCTCGCGCATCGCCATGATGCGCGGGGTGCGGACCGAGCCCGGCGCCACCGCGTTGACCCGGATGCCGTGCGGCTCCCACTCCTGCGCCATGCTGCGCACCAGCGCCATCACGCCGGCCTTGGCCGCGCCGTAGGCGCCGTGGTTGGGCGCGCCGAACAGGCCACTGACCGAGGCGACCACCGCCATCGTCCCGCCCTCGCCGCGCTCGATCATGTGCCGCGCGACCCGGCTCGACACCAGGAAGTGCTGCTTGAGATTGAGCGTGAAGTCCCGGTCCCAGGTCTCCGTGTCCATCTCCGCCAGCGGGGCCCAGCTCGCCATGCCGATGATGTTGATCAGCGAGTCGATGCCGCCCAGCGCTTCGGCCGCGGCCGCGACGATCCGCTCCACGTCGGATTCGGAGGTCACGTCGCCCACGATCGGCTCGGCCGGCCGGCCCAGCCCGCGGACCTCTTCCGCGACCTTCTCCACCCGCTCGCGCTCCAGGTCGACCAGCGCCAGCCGGCCCCCGCAGCGCGCCACCAGCAGCGCCGCGGCGCGTCCGATTCCCTGCCCCGCCCCCACGACCAGCGTGCCGCGGTCTTCGAGTCCCAACAAGCTGTCCACGAGTCCCTCCTGCGCATCCGGCCCGGCGGCGACGCCGGAACCGCGCCATCCTAGCCGATCGCGGGCGGCGGGGATCAGGACTCGCGCAGCACGAACTTGGCGACCGCCTTGACGTTGGCGCAGGCCCCGAGCGGGGCGTTCGCCTGCTCGGGAATCAAGAGCCGGAACGGGCCGCCCTGCTTGTCCGGCAGCGACCCGCCCGCCAGGCTGTGCAGCACGAAGCCCTGGCGCAGCGTGTCGACCTCGACCGGCTCGGTGGCGAAGCCGTCGCCGGCGACGACGGTGACGAAGCCCGCCTCGGGCAGCTCCAGCGAGCGCCACAGCTCCGACAGCCGCGCCGCCCTCCCCTCGCGCTTCGGGATGTAGGCCGAGATGTCCTCGACCTGCTCCGGGAGCCCCGCCAGCAAGCCCCGGTCCAGCAGATGCACGCGGCCGTCCGGCCGGATCAGCTCGATCCGCTCGACGTCCAGCGCCAGCTCGTCTTTAGCCAGGATCGCGGCCTCCAGCCACTCACCGGCCCGGTCGAGCGCCGCCGCCCCGTCCTCCGCCTCGAGGATCGCGTCGGTATCCCGTCAGCCGTTCGCTGACGTCGCCGCCGGCGACCTCGATGCGGTAGACGCCCTCCTGGGTGCGGAAGATTCCCTTGAAGCGCGCCAGCCGCGCGCCCGCCCGTCCGGTGGCCAGGCGGGCCAGCGCGTCGGCCAGCCGCTCGCGCGAGAAGCTCACGTCGGGCGCCCAGAGCCAGCTTCGCGCCGTAAAGCCTTGAGTGGAATCGTAGGCGTGGTCGTGGTCGTGGTCGTGGTCGTGGTCGTGAGCATGGTCATGGGCGTGCTCCGCGGCCCGCGGCGCGCGCGGTCCCTGCCCTTCGGGCCAGTCCAGCGCCTCCGGGTCCAGACGCCCGTGCGTCGTGCGCCGCAGCGAGAGCGGCGCCGGCCAAAGTTCGCCGGCCCAGGTCTCGAAGCTCTCCAGCTCCTGGTCCGAGCAACGGTCGGAGTGGTTGGCGACCAGCACGTCCGCCGACTCCGCCTGCTCGCGCAACAGCGGCAGCCCGCCCATGCGGTCGGGCGCGAGCTGGCGCGGGTCGACCAGCACCACCAGCGGCCCCAGCTCAAGCTGGTCGCGGTGCGGGCTGCGGCGGATGGTGTCGATCAGGTCCTGTGGCCGGGCCAGCCCGGTCGGCTCGATGATCAGCCGGTCGGGCTCTTCGGCCAGCACCGCCCCCAGCGCCCCCACGAAACCCTCGGGAGCCGTGCAGCACACGCACCCGCCGGGAATGTTGGTGATCCGGAACGGCTCGCCCTCCGCCAGCTCCTGCTCGTCGAGCGAAGCCTCCCCGAAGTCGTTCACGATCACGGCCACGCGCTCGTCCGCCCGCTCCGCGAGCTGCGCCCGGATCGCGCTGGTCTTGCCCGCGCCCAGAAACCCCGAAACGATCGAAACCGGTGTCTTCATGAGGGACATATATACCTAACTTCGCGAAGACTCCCGGGCGTCTTTCGGAACCGCCGGATCTGGGCTTTCCGAGCCGGCGAGCCGTCCGTCGCTGCGCCGCTCGAGCGGCCCCGCTTCGGATGCTCCTCGCATCCGCGTACGAAGAGGACCTGATCCAGCGCTGCTCCGGAATGGCCGCCGGAACGGCCCCCTCGCAGGGCTGCCGACCCTTGATCGATCCCGAGCTGCCCGAGAACCTGTGCTTCAGCCGTTCGGGTCAGCACTTCATCGGGTTCGTCGAAGAGGACGACCGCGTCGTCATCGTGGACTTCCTGCACGCCCGCTCCGATCTGCCGAGAAAGCTGGCCGCTTTGGCCGACACCCGGACCCGACGCGGGTCTTGAGCCTCGCTTCGCGGACAGGTGACGCGACGCCGAACGTCAGTCGAGGCGCATCCAGCGGGCCTGGGCCTGGGTGAGGACGTCGCCGCTTTCGGAGCGGATCTCGCCGCTGAAGAACATCTGGCGGCCCTTGCGGCGCTCGAGCTCGACGCGCACCAGCAGCGGCGCGCCGACCGGGACGGGGCGGCGGTACTTCAGGTTCATCTCGACGGTGACCACGGAGGCGGTGTGGTCGTCGACCGCGTCGCGGGCGGCGAAGGCCATGGTGTCGTCGAGCAGGGTGGCCTGGATGCCGCCGTGAACCACGCCCTGGAAGCCCGCCAGCTCGGGGCCGGCGACGTAGCGACACTCGATCGCGCCGCCCCCGGCGCGGCGGAAGCGCATCTTCAGGCCGCGCGGGTTGTGCGGGCTGCAGGCGAAGCAGGGATTGTCCGGCTCGTCGTTGACGATCTCGTCAGCGCTCATCGACGCGGCAGGATAAGCCAAAAGCCCGCTGCGGGCCCCGGGCCGGGGACGCGGCCGCAGTCTTCGCGACTGTCGCCGGCGAATCCGCGCGGAGCTTGGCGGCCGCGCGGTCAGCCGTGCCGCAGCAGCGCCAGCGGGCGCTCGCGCAGCACCCGGCGCGTGGCCAGTTCCGACGTCAGCAGGGCGAGCACCGTGATGCCCGCGACCGAAAGCGGCGGCGTCCACCAGACGGGGTTCCAGTCGGCGCCCAGCAGACGCTGGGCCAGGGTGGCGCTGAGCGTCAGGCCGGCCGCCGCTCCGAGCGTCGACGCCGCGGCCCCCAGCAGGCCGAACTCCCAGCGGACCAGCGCGCGGACCCGCCCGAAACCCGCCCCCAGGACCTTGAGCAGGCAGGTCTCCCAGCGGCGCTCGGCCGCCTGGTGGCTGGCGATCGCGTACAGCAGGACCGCGCCGGCGAGCAGCGACAGCCCCGCCATGAAGGCGGTCGCGAGCCGCACCTGGTCCATCACGCCCAGCAACCGCCCGATCACCGCGCTGACGTCGATCGCCGAGACGTTCGGAAACTCGCGGGCGATCGAATACTGCATCCGCTCCTTGGCGTCGCGGTCCATCGGTGGCAGCGCGGCCAGGTGGGTCTTGGGCGCGTCCTCCAACAGCCCCGGCTGGAACTGCACGAAGAAGTTGGGCTCGAAGCTCGACCAGCGGATCTCCCGCAGCCCGACCACCCGGCCCAGCACCGGCACGCCCTGCACGTCGAACTCGACCGTCCCTTCCAGGGGCACATCCAGCCAGTCGGCAAACTCGCGGTCCAGCGTCATTTCCGGCAGCTCGCCCGAGTCCGGGTCGTAGCGCCCGCGCAGGTCTCGGCCCGCGACCAGGCGCTCCGAGCCGGACAGCCCCGGCCGGTAGCTCAGGTTGTGGGCGCGATGAAGCATGCGGTCGCGCTGCGACTCCTCCTCCCCGGAACCTGCCCCGGGCGGCGGGATGCGCTCGCCGTCGATCGCGTTCAGACGCGCGCGGATCATCGGCGAGAGCTGAACCAGCTCCCGGCCCGCCGCGCGCACATGTGAGCGCAGCGGCTCGACCTGCTCGTCCTGGATGTCGAACAGGAACAGACTCGGAATCGAGGACGCGTCCGGACGCTCGACCTCCGTCTCCAGGCTGCTGCGGAACTGGGGCACCACGTTGATCAGCAGGGCGCTGATGCCGAGCGCCAGGAAGCTGGCGGCGGCGGCTCCGCGGTTGCGCTCCAGGTTGCGCAGCGCGAGCCGCAGGCTCAGTGGCCGCGCCCGCCGCAGCCGCTCCAGCGACCTCAGCCCCAGCCAGGCGACGCCGCCCAGCCCCACGCCGGCCGCGGCCAGCGACAGCGCGAACCACGTGCTCTGCTCCCAGGTATGCGCCTGGGACGACGCCAGGCCCCAGTACAGCAGCACCGCCGGCAGGTAGAAGACCCCGCCCCACCAGCGCGGCGCGAGCAGCGGGTGGGCCGCTTCGCGGAAAAGCGCGGCGGGCTTGAGCGCGTGCATTCGATACAGTGCCGGCCAGGCGAGCAGCAGGCTGCCCCCGAGCGCGACGCCCACGGCCACCCCGACCGTTGCCGCCCCCACGCGCGGGGCGACGTGGATCGGAACCAGCGCCCCTCCGAGCAGACGCGGCACCCAGGGCGCGGCCAGCGCCACCCCGACCAGCGTGCCCGCCGCCGCGGCCCCTCCCAACAGGACGAGCTGAACCACGTAGATCGACCGCGCCCTGGCGTAGGAGGCCCCCAGGCTGATCAGGATCGCGACCTCGCGCAGCCGGCGGAACAGGAAGCGCCGGAACAGATACGCGCAGCCCAGTCCCGAGAGGAACAGCGCGACCAGGGAGACCAGGGAGAGGAACGCGCTCAGGTACCCGACCACCCGCGCCACGTCCTCGGCCGCGTCGCGGTGGCCCCGGACCCGCACCTCGTCGTCCGGCAGTCCGGCCTCGACTTCGGCCGCGGCCCGCTCCACGTCGCTCCCCGGCGCGAGACGGTACAGGCGCCGGTGCGTCACGCGGCTGCCGTGCTGCAGCAGCCCGGTCGCGGCGAGCTGCGAGCGGCCGACGTAGACCCGCGGCGCCATCGCGAAGCCGCTGCCGTTGTCGCGCTCGACCACGTCGGCGACCCGGAAATCCGTCCGGCCGATGCGCACCCGGCCACCCACCTCGACGCCGAGCTGCGCCAGCAGGCCCGGGGCAAGCCAGGCGGCGGGCTCGGCCGCCCGCGCGGCCGCCGCGCCGGGCGGCCGGTCTCCCCCGTCCCCCAGACGGAACTCGCCCAGCAGCGGGAACTCCGGCCCGACCGCGCGGATCTCGACCAGCCGCGAGCGCGTCCCGCCCGCGATCATCGAAGGCAGCAGCACCTCGGACAGCGCCACCGAGCCGGGCCCCGCTCCGCGGGCCGCGGCGGCCTCCTCGGCGCGCGTGAACGGGCGGCGCGCGCTCAGCTCCAGGTCGGCGCCGAGCATGCCGCGCGAGCGTTCGTCGAGCGTGACCTCCACCGATCCCTTGAAGGCGGCCAGCGCCACGAAGCCGCTCAGCCCGAGCGCCAGATTCAGCGCGAAGAAGGCGGCGAAGCGCCGCTCGTTGCGGATCTCCCGCCAGGCCAGGCGGAGCGCCAGCGGAGCCCGCGCCCGCACCTAGCGCAGCACTCCCCCGACCAGCTCCAGCCGCCGGTCGCAGCGCGCGGCCAGCCCCGCGTTGTGGGTGACCAGCACCAGCGTCGCCCCGTTGGAGCGCACCAGCTCCAGCAGCCGGTCCATGACCGCCTCTCCGGTCGAGGCGTCCAGGCTGCCGCTGGGCTCGTCGGCCAGGATCAGCGCCGGCTCGACCACCAGCGCGCGGGCGATCGCCACCCGCTGCGCCTCTCCGCCGCTGAGCTCGTGCGGGAAGTGACCCGTGCGGTCGACGAGCCCGACCTGCTCCAGCGCCCGGCGGGCGCGCGCCTCGGGCTCGGGCGCATCGCCCAGCTCCAGCGGCAGGCTCACGTTCTCCAGCGCCGTCAGGCCCGCGAGCAGGTGGTACTGCTGAAACACGATTCCCAGGTTGAGTGCGCGAAAGCGCGCCAGCTCCGGCTCGCTCATCCGCGAGAGCTCGCGGCCCGCCACCTCCACGCTGCCGCGCGTGGGACCGTCGAGTCCCGCCAGCAGCGCCAGCAGCGTGGACTTGCCGCTGCCCGAGGCGCCCAGGATCGCAACCGTCTCGCCGCGCTCCACCTTCAGGCTCAGCCCCCGCAGCACCCGGAGCGGTTCGCCGGGCTGCGGAAACTCTTTGTGGACGTCGCGGGCGCTGAGAATCATAGGTGGGGGAGCAGATACCTATAGACCGTTTCGGCGACTCGCGCGTGGCCTTCGGCGTTGGGGTGGATCCCGTCGGGGAGATTCAGCGCCGGATCGCCGGCGACGCCCTCCAGCAGAAACGGGATCAGCGCCACCGAGTGCTCCTCCGCCAGCGACGGAAACATGCGCTCGAATTCGCGCGCGTAGTCGGGCCCGTAGTTCGGTGGCAGCTTCATTCCGGCCAACAACACCAAAAGGCCGCTGTCCTGGGCATGCCGGATCACCTGCGACAGGTTGCGGCGCGTGACCTGCAGGTCGAAGCCGCGCAGCCCGTCGTTGGCGCCGAGCGCCAGCAGCAGGATCTGCGGGTCCGCGCGGAGCTGCCAGCGCAGCCGGGCCAGCCCGCTGGCGCTGGTCGAACCCGAGATGCCCGCGTTGACCAGGCGCACCTGCGTGCGGCCTTCGGCGTGCAGGCGGCGCTCGACCCGCGCCGGATAGGCCTCTTCGGCCGCGACGCCGTAGCCTTCGGTCAGCGAGTCGCCCAGGCAGACCACCTGGATCGGCTCTGCGGCCGCGGCGCCCGCCGGAAAGGCGAGCAGGACCAGCCAGAGCAGCCAGCGCATGCCCGGCCGGCTCAGGTTCCGGCGGACGTCCGGTAGGCGGGCGACGGTCCGGCGGGTCCTTCGGGATCGCCGCCCAGGATCTCGTTGAGCGATTCCCGGTCGTCGTTCCAGACCACGCCGAGCGCCCGGGGATCGGGAGTCCGGCCAGCCTCGAACGCCTCGGGTTGCTCCTCCCGGATCGCCTCGAGCGAATCCGGAGCTTCGTCGTGGATCGCGTCGGGCGTCGCCAGACGGCCGCTCCGGGCCGCGTCGAGGGCCTCGCCGGCCCGCGACAGGGCTCCCGCTTCGAACTCGTCGATTTCGTCGACCCCGCCCTCGCGGGCCGCATCGCGAACCGCGTCCAGGGCCGCCTGGACTTCCGACGGACGAGCGTGGCCGTTGAATTCAAGATCCGCGCCGCGTTCGAGCCGCCCGAACTCGAAGCCCTGTTCCAGGGCCGGGGGAGCGTCCGGGCAGAGTTCGCGGGCGCCCTCCGCCAGGTGGTTGTACACCGTAACGTGTTGACGGGTCAGATCCCCGAAAAGCTCGGCCGTGCGCTCGAAGTGCTGGGAAGTGGCTTCCCGCTGCGCGGCCAGCTCAGCGCGCGTCTCTTCGAGCTTCCCACTCACTTCCCGCAAGTCGTCTTCCAACTGACTCGCGCGTTTCTCGGCCGCGCCGTAGCGCCGCCAGAAAAGACAGCCGGCGCTCAGCCCGGCCAGAAAAACGCCAAGCGCGATCAGGATCGCCGGATCGCTCGTCATCATCTCCCACCCCCCCAGGTTGGATCCCCGGACCCCGGCGTTCGACCATCAAAGTTTAGCGAAGGCGGACGCGCGGCGGTATGTGGTCCGCATCTTTGATGTGTGGGAAGCTGCGGGCGCATGGACACGCCCCTGCCGACGGAGATGTTCGCGCGCCTCGACGAGACGCCGGACCTGCGCTTCTACGCTCTGCCGCGGCTGGTGACACACATCGACGACGCGACCATCGCGGCGCTGAGCGAGTTCTACCGCGAGCGCCTTCCCGCCGGCGGCGAGGTGCTCGACCTGATGTCCTCGTGGGTCTCTCACCTGCCCGCCGACGTGAGTTACGCCCGCGTGTCGGGACTGGGAATGAACGCCCAGGAGCTGCAGAGCAACCCGCGCCTGGACGACTGGTGCGTCCACGACCTGAACCGCGAGCCGCGCCTGCCCTACCCCGACGCCAGCTTCGACGCGGTGATCAACGCGGTCTCGATCCAGTATCTGGTACGGCCGGTCGAAGTCTTCCGCTCGATCCGCGACGTGCTGCGGCCCGGCGGCCTGTCGATCGTCGCCATGTCGCACCGCTGCTTCCCGACCAAGGCCATCCGCGCCTTCCACCTGCTCGGCCGCGACCAGCGCCTGGAGTGGGTCGGCCACTACCACCAGCTCGCCGGCGGCTTCGATCCGCCCGAACGCCTCGACCGCTCCCCCCCGAACGCCGACCCCCTCTGGGTCGTCATCGCCCGCCGCGCGGTTTAGCGGACCGCCCGCCCGTTGACGCGCACGATGACGATGTCCGTGCCGTGGTACTGCTGGTGTTGAACCGACGATGCGTACAGGCGCAGCAGACGCAGCGAGAGTTCGTTCGGCTCGGGCTGCAGGGGGCGCTCGGAAAGCAATAGCAGGCGGTCCTCCAGGTTCCCCCCGCCGGTCGCCACCACGAACTCCAGTACGGCATCCGGGCCGTCGTTGCGAGCGGTCAAAAGGAGTCGGGGCGGCGGCGCGTCGTCTTCCTGGGCATGACGCTGGAGAAGGCTGAGCAGAGCTTCTTCGCCGGCGGCGCGCAGGCGTTCGGCGGCTTCCTCCGGCCACCGCCGGCCCTCGGCATAGGCGCACAGGAAGTCGTCGATCGGAGAGACCGCGGCGGAGTCCAGGTCCGTCCGAATCCGTCGCGCCCGCGAACTCGTGAAGTTCAGGAAGGCCGTCAGGGCCATCGCCGTCAGCCCACCGGTGGTCATTCCGTTGCCGAGCAGAGCCCCCCAGAAGCCCCCGAGATGCTCGGGGAAGATCACCTGATTCTGGAAGCCCACGCCGATCCAGAACGAGAGCCCGACGATCACGCCCTTGCGCGCATCCGCGCCGTCGCGCACGACCATGCGCATCCCCAGGACGAAAAGCATGGCGATCAGCACGGTGACGTACGCCGCCGCCACGGGACCGGGCACGGCCAGGAGCAAGGCGGCGACCTTGGGCATGAACGCCATGACCACGAACACGACGCCGATCCAGACGCCCACGCTTCGGGCCGCAACGCCCGTGAGTTCCGTGATGGCGATGCTGCTCGAATAGGTCGTGTTGGGCACCGTCCCGGCCAGGCCGGAGAGCAGGTTGCCCACTCCGTCCGCGGCGACCGCTCCCTGGACTTCGCGGAAGTCGATGGCCCGCGATCGGCGCCACGCCACCGTCTGCACCCCCATGGCGTCGCCGACCGTTTCGATGGCTCCGATCAGCGTGACGAACACGAACGCCGGAAGCAGCGACCAGAAGCGGGCATCCAGGTTCACGTCGAGACCCGGCCAGCCGCTCGGCACTCCGACCCAGTCCGCTTCGAGCACCCGGGTGAGGTCGTACAGACCGAAAAACCCCGCCACCGCGCTGCCGGCGATCAAGCCGATCACCGGCGCCCACAACCGCAGCGCCCCGGAGGCGCGCAGCGCCAGGCCGGCGACGACCAGCAGCGTCACCGCCGCGCTCAGCGGCGGCCCGGCGGGAGACACGTCTTCGGGGACATCGCCCAGCAGGTCGAACATGATCGGCATGACCGTCACCGAGATCAGCATGATCACCGTGCCCGCAACCGTCGGCGTGATCACCCGCCGCACCCAGGAGAGGCGCGCCGCGAGGGCGAACTGAAACATCGCCGAGACGAACACCAGGCTCGACAGCAGCGCGGGGCCTCCCTGCTGCAAGGCAGTGACGCAGACCGCGATGAACGCCCCGGACGTACCCATGAGCAGTGGGTATCCGGCGCCCACCCGACCGATGCGACGCGCCTGCAGGATCGTCGTCACCCCGCTGATCGCTATCGCCGCGAACACGGCCCAGAGCAGGAAGGCATCGTCCCCCAGACCGGCCGCCCGAATGACGATCATCGGCGTCAGGACCATGCCGGAGATGCACAGCGCCGCTTGCTGGAATCCGAGGCCGAACGCCATCGGCAGCGGCGGTTGCTCGTCAGGCTGGTAGCGGATCACGCTCAGTTCCTCTTTCTCGGTGGGGGTCAGGCCGGTGGTCATGGGCCACCCGAAGACTTCTCTGAAGTCGAACCCGACCCCCAGGCTCGGAGCGGGACCATAGGGCTCTGCCTGGACGGAAACCACCCGACGGCTGCCCGGTTTCAGGTGGCCTCGTGTCGCGGGCTCCCTAATTTCGCGGAGCGCTCGGAGCCCGCCGATTCCGGAAGCGTCCGGCTAGGTCGTGCGGCCGGTGCGCACGAGGCGGAGCAGCAGCGGCAGGGTCGCCAGCACGCAGAGCATCTCGGAGACGCCCGCGACGGCGAAGGCCGCGCGGTAGCCGGCGGTCCAGCCCGCGCCCGCCGCCACGCTCTGACTGACCAGGCCGCCGACCAGCGGGCCCACGATGAAGCCCAGCGATCCCGCGGCGTTGAACGCGCCCAATGCGGTCGAACGGATCTCCGGCGGCGCCAGGTCGGTGGTCATGATCAGCGAGGGCACGAACATCACCGCCGCGGCGACGCCCAGCCCGGCCATCAGCAGCCCCAGGTACTCCGCCGGCCACCAGCCCAGGCTGGCGGTGCCCAGCCCGTAGATCAGGCTGCCCGCGCAGAGCAGCCCGGCGCGCGAATAGCGCTCCGCGATGCGTCCGAACGGGTACGAGAGTCCGGCGAAGGGCAGCATGAACAGGCTGATCAACAGCCCGATGCGCGGCGCGCTGAACGCGTGAATGGTGCTCAGGTAGAGGCTGAAGGTGGTGGTGAAGAAGCCCACCGTGAAGCGGTCGGCGAAGGCGAAGGCCAGCGGCGCGGCCAGGGCCCCGTTCCGGCGCAGCGCTAGCACGATCGCGCGCGCATCCGAACCCGACTCCCCGCGGGCGTCCACGCGCGGCAGGACCAACGCGGAGACCGCCGCCGCCCCCAGCGCCAGGGCGGCCGCCGCCTGCAGCGGAACCAGCGGACCGCCGCGGCCGAGCAGGCCCCCGATCGGCGCCCCCAGCGCCACGCCCAGCATGATGCCGCCGCCGACCAGGCCCATGATCCGCCCGCGGCGCTCGGCGGGCGCGTAGCCGGAGGCGACCGAGAGCAGCAGCGAGAGCGCGAAGATGTGCGCGCAGCCCTCGATGAAGCGCAGCCCCATGAACCAGCCGAAGCCGACCGGCGCTGTCATGCCCCAGAAGACCCCGGCGTCCACGATAAGCGCCGCCACGATCAGCTCCCGGCGGCGCCCGAAGCGGTCGGCCAGCGCGCCGGCGAGCGGCGCCGCCAGCACCGCGCCGATCATGTTGATCGACATGAACAGCGACGTCTGCAGTTGGGAGACCGCGAATCGCTCCTGCACGAGTTCGCGCAGCACCGGGACCGGTAGCGTGACCGGCATCAGGATCATTACGGCGACGAACGCCATCGCGGCGGCGCGGCCCGTCATCCCGCTCTGCCCCGGATCGATCGTCTGAACGCCCGCATGCCGGCCAAAACCTTTACAGAGCTCCGCGCAACTCGGCCAGCAGGTGCACCGCCGAACGCGCCGCCTTGCGGAAATCGTCCAGGTGCAGGCTCTCGTTCTCGCCGTGGGCGTTGCAGACCGGGTCTTCGAGCCCGAGCAGCAGCGCCGGCGCGCCCGACAGGACCCGGCAGAACGGCCCCACGAAGGGGATCGAGCCGCCGCAGCCGATCTCGACCGGAGGCCGGTCGTAGCCGGCCCGGAGCGCCCGCCGGGCGGCGTCGAAGGCCGGCCCGCGCGGCTCGGTGCTCCAGCCGGCCGCGGCGGTGTCGATCGCGGCTTCGACCCGCACCCCCGCCGGCGGGTCCGCGCGCAGGAACTCGGCCAGCAGCTCGGCGGCGCGCCGCGGGTCCTGCTCCGGCGCCAGGCGCAGTCCTACCCGCGCGCGCGCCCGTTCCATGAGCTGGTTCCCCGCCGTCGCCAGCGGCATGCCCTCCAGCGCCGTCAGCGCCAGGCTGGGGCGCAGCCAGAGTCGCTCGTAGGCGCTGCGTTCCGACTCGCCCGCCAGCGGTCCGCCCGCCAGCAGCCCCGACTGCTCGCGGAAGCGCGCCTCGTCGAAGGGCAGCGCTGCCAGCCGCTCGCGCTCGTCGGGCGCGGTCTCCGGCACGTCGTCGTAGAGCCCCGGCACCTGGATCACCCCGCGGTCGTCGACCAGCCGCGACAGCAGCCGGACCAGGGCGCTGGCCGAGTCGGCCACCGGGCCGCCCCACATCCCGCTGTGCAGCGGGTGGTCCAGCGCGCGCGCCTCCACGTCGACCACCACCAGCCCGCGCAGGCTGGTGGTCAGGGACGGCAGGCCCGTGTCCAGGTTGGCGGTGTCCGAGAGCACCAGCACGTCCGCGGCCAAGCGCACGCGGTGGGCGCGCAGGAACTCCTCCAGGTGCGGCGAGCCGATCTCTTCTTCGCCCTCGACCAGCAGCTTGACGTTGAGCGGCAGCGCGCCGGCAGTGTCGAGCCAGGCGCGCAGCGCGGCCAGGTGCAGCATCAGGCCGGCTTTGTCGTCGACCACCCCGCGGCCGTACAGCCGCCCGCTGCGCTCCTCGGGTTCGAAGGGATCGCCGATCCAGTGCTCCCGCCGCCCCGGCGGCTGCACGTCGTGGTGCGCGTAAATCAACGCCGTGGGCGCCCCCGGCGCGTGCAGCCAGTCGCCCAGCACGTAGGGATGCGCCCCCTCGACCCGCAGCACGGACACGTTCTCCAGCCCGGCCGCGCGCATCCCCTCCGCCACCTCGACGGCGGAGCGCTCCAGCTCGGCAGGCTCGTACCCCCGCGCCGAGACCCCCGGAATCCGCGACAGCCCGCACAACTGCTCCACGGTCCGCCCGAAGTCCCGCTCCAGCCGCTCGATCGCCGCGCCGCGCCCGTCCATTCCGCCCGGGAGACTACACCGCCCGGCACCGCGGGAAAGAGCGGCCCAAGGGCGTTGAGCCGCTGTTCACACGGGCTCTTCGGCATCCGCGCTGTGGGGAGGGCGGGCTAGAAGCGGTAGCGGAGCCAGACTCGCAGGTTGCGGGGGTTGCCGGGGGTGAAGTGGAAGTCGTCGATGCCCTCCGCGGCGGCGGAAGGAGCGTCGGCGGCGGCCGCGGATCCGGCGAGAGCGAGGGCCGCGGGGCAGGCGGGGACGGCGCCCCGTTCGGACAGGGCGCAGGAGGCGTAGTGGAACTCCGAGCTGCGCCAGCGGGTGCCGGTCAGGTTCTCGATGGCGAGGCCGAACTCCCACGGGCTGCGGCGGTGGCGGGCGCCGAGATCCAGCACGGTGTAGCCGGAGAGCCTGGGGTTGCGGAAGTCCTCGCCGGCGTAGCGGTCGCCGAGCGAGCGCAGGCCGAGTTCCGCCACCCAGTTGCCCGCGCGCACGCCCAGCGCGGCCTTGGCGATGAAGCGCGTCGCCTGCGGGACCGGAACGTCCCCGCGGGTCAGCCGCGCCGAGGTATAGGTCAGGTCGCCGCGCAGGTAGAACCGTTCGCTCAGGTCGGCCCGGGCGACGAACTCGACGCCGAGCCGGCGGCTGCGGCCGGCGCTCTCGGTGGTGCCCTCGTCGCCCACGAAGACCAGTTCGTCCTCCAGCCCGAGCCAGAAGCCCCCGAGCGAGAACGTGACCCGGTCGAAAAGACGGGTGCGGACTCCGATCTCGGCCCCGGGCGCGCGGGTCAGGATGCGCTCGTCGAGCAGGCCGGAGCGCGCGTCGTTCGAGTGGAAGCCGACGCCGAAGTTCAAGAACAGTTCCAGCCCCCGCAGCGCGTCGTTCTCGCTGACCCAGGGCGACCCTTCCCCGAACGGAGACAGAATCCAATTGGCCTTCGGCAGCCAGAGGGTGTCGTCGCCGCTCCCGCTGCCCCCGCCCGCAAGCCGGCTGTCCACGTCGAAGGCGGCGCGCTCCAGCCGCAGTCCGCCGATGAAGCGGACCCACTCGAGCGGAAAGACTTCGAGCTCGAGGTACGGCCCGAGCGAGAGTTCCCGGATGTCGTGGTCGCGCGCGAAGCCGGTCACCCGGCGCCGAGTCTGGTGGCCCAGGCGCACGCGCGCGTCGTCGTAGCGCCACTCCAGCCCGGCGTGCAGGTTGCTCGGCCAGGGCAGCGCGACGAACTGCTGGTACTCGACGCGTCCCCCCGCGTAGACCCGCCCGTCGCGCTGGACGATCCCGTCGCAGGCGTGCGGATCCGCCAGGGCGTAGGTGAAGTTCGAGAACATCTCCAGCTCGTACGAAGCCAGATAGGCGCTGGCGACCAGCAGGCGGTTCTCCGCCAGCCTCCAGTCGAGCTGCAGCTTGCCCTGCAGGCGAGAAGTCTCGCCTCCCTCGCTGGGATCGAGCGATCCCAGGCGGCTCAGATCGCCGCTCTTCACCCGGCGCTCGGGGATCAGCCCCGAGGCGTTCCAATCCGCCGAGTAGGCCAGCAGGTGCCCGGAGAGCCGCAGATCCGGCGAAAGGCGCACTTCGCCGCGCCCGAACAGCGAATAGCGCCGCAGGTCTTCCGCCTCCCGAAACGGACCGTCGGTGCCATAGGCCTCGAACGAGAGATAGCCGCGGGCGTCGGGGTCCGCGCCCCCGAACGCCCCCGAGCGGGGCGACCACAGACCGAACAGGCGGAAGGTGTCCCAGGCGCCCGCCTCGAACTCGACCGACGACTCCTCCACGCGCCGGTAGGGCACATACTCGATCGTGGCCGCGGTTCCGAAGTCGCCGTAACGCGGCAGGTACGGGCCCTTGGTTCCCACCAGCCGCTCGATCGTCTCCCGGCTGACGAAGTGCAGATCCAGGTATCCCTGGCCGTGCGCGTGGCTGCGCAGGTTGACCGGCACGCCGTCGAAGTAGACCGCCAGGTCCGTACCGTGGTCGGCGTCGAAGCCGCGGATGAAGTACTGCTCGGCCTTGCCGCCGCCGGTGTGCTGCGCGGTCATCGCTCCGGGCACGGCCTCGATCATCTGGCCGCCGCTCTCCAGCGGCCGGAGTTCGAATTCCCGGGCCGGAACCGTCAGCGCGAAGCTGGCCGTGACGTGGCGCTGGCTGGTGACCAGGATCTCTTCGATCGCCTCCGGCGCGAGGCGGGAGCCCTCGTCCTCGTCGTGCGCCCGGGCCGGAGCGCAGATCGCCAGCGCGAGCAGCGCGGCGACCGGCCAGCCGACACACACCCGGGGCCTGGAGATTCGCGACACGGCGGGCCACGATACAGACCACCCGGGACAGCGACAACGCAGCGTCTTCGTCTCGCGTCTCCCCCGGCCTCGCGCAAAGCCGGGCGCCGCGGAGGCCGCGAACGCGGCAAACGGGCGGTCCTGGCGCAGGCAGGAGCGGAGTCATGAGCTGGGAGTCGGAGGTCGAGGGGATCGAGGAGCGGCGGCGGCGGGCGCAGGAGCTGGGCGGGGACGAGGCGGTCGCCGCGCAGCGGGCGCGGGGGCGCTCGACGGTGCGGGAGCGGATCGACGCGCTGCTCGACGCCGGCAGCTTCCGCGAGCAGGGGCCGATCGCCGGGCGCTCCGAGACCGACGCGGAGGGGCGGCTGACGGCCTTCACGCCGGCCAACTACGTGCTGGGGCTGGGGACGGTCGAAGGCCGGCGGGTGGTGGTGGGCGGCGAGGACTTCACCCAGAAGGGCGGCTCGCCCAATCCCGCGGGGCTGCGCAAATCGGCCTTCGCCGAGGAGCTGGCCTGCCGCTACCGCGTCCCCCTGGTGCGCTTCCTGGAGGGCGGCGGCGGCAGCGTGGCGGGCGCCAAGGGCGGCCAGTCCGGCTCCGGAGGCGGGGGCGGAGGCGGCGAGTCGGCGGCGGCCGAGCCCCGGTTCATGTCGGTCATGCGCGCCATGGGATCGGTGCCGGTGGTGTCCGCAGCGATGGGCGCGGTCGCCGGCCTGCCCGCGGCGCGGCTGGTCGCGTCGCACCTGGCGCTGATGACCGAGAAGACCTCGCAGGTGCTGGTCGCCGGACCGGCGCTGGTCGAGCGCGCGATGGGCGTCTCGCTGTCCAAGGACGAGCTGGGCGGCGCGGCCGTGCACGCCCGCAGCGGCGTGGTCGACAACCTGGGCCGCGACGAGGCCGACGTCGTGGCGCAGATCCGGTGCTTTCTGAGCTACCTGCCGACCAACGTCTGGGAGCCCGCGCCAGTGCGGGCGTCGGACGACCCGCCCGACCGCTGCGAAGAGGCGCTGCTGTCCAGCGTGCCGCGCGAGCGCCGCCGGCCCGCAAAGATGCGGCGCATCGTCGACTGGATCGTGGACCGGGACAGCTTCTTCGAGCTGGGCCGCGGCCATGGGCGCAGCCAGATCACGGGGCTGGCGCGCCTGGCCGGCCAGCCGGTGGGCGTGCTGGCCAACGACCCCTACGTCTACGCCGGCGCCATGACCGCCGACGCGGCCCAGAAGGTGCGCCGCTTCGTCGACCTGTGCGACACCTTCCACCTGCCGGTCGTCAGCCTGGTCGACGAGCCGGGCTTCATGATCGGCCCCGAGGCCGAGCGCGACGCGACCATCCGCCACGGCACCGCGCTGCTCTTCGCGGTCATGCAGTCCAGCGTGCCGTGGGTGTCGGTGATCGTGCGCCGGGTCTACGGCGTGGCCGGCGCGGCGCACTTCGGGCCCGGCGGCCACGTGCTGGCTTGGCCCTCCGCCGAGCAGGGCGCGCTGCCGGTCGAGGGCGGCGTGGCGGTCGCCTTCCGGCGCGAGATCGCCGCCGCGCCCGACCCCGAGCTCCGCCGTCGCGAACTCGAAGAGAGGCTCGCCCCCGGCGCCGACCCCTACGCCCGCGCCGAAGCCTTCGGCGTGCACGACCTGATCGACCCGCGCCGAACCCGCCCCGCCCTGTGCGACTGGGTGGACTGGATCCAGCCGCGACTGCGCGCGCACCTCGGACCCCGCCAGTACAGCCTGCGCCCGTAAGTCGCTGCGTCTCACCCGACCGACGGGACGACTCCCCCGAGTCACCCGGAGCGGACGACTTCAGGTCGCTCTTCAGGACGCGCGGCTCGTATCAGGCTTTCGCGGCCGCGCCGAGCGAGTGCTCCAGGGGGACTCTCAGCGTGGGGACCATGGAGAGACCCCGGTAGCCGAGTCGGCGCAGCAGGCGGATCGACTGCGACCCCAGCCGCAGATCCTGGGTGTGCCAGAGCAGCCGCACGAACTGCGCCTGCTCTTCGGGAAAGTAGATCTCCGCCAACATCAGGGCCTCGCCCGAGAGCCGGAGGGCGTTGCGCTGCAGGCGCCCGCGGTCGCGCCTGCGGTCTCCGGCTCCGATCAGGATTTCCGCGGCGTGGGTGAGGCGCTCATACACAGACCGCTGTCGGCTCTGCGGCGTCAGGGGGCGGACCGGCGAATGGAGGTATTCCGGGTCCAGGGCGGGGAGAGATCCTCCGGGTTCGAACCGGAAAGCACCAGTGAAACGCCCCAGGACTTCGATCCAACGATGCATCGCGCAGGCTCGGGCATCGATCCCCGGATCGGGAACCGGAAGTCCGGGCTCTGCGTGGTCCCGTAGGAAGTCGCAAACTTGGGAGTCGAGGCGAGCGATCAGGCCGTAGCAGGTCACTCGCACCAAAGTCTCGGCTTCTTCGATCGGGTCCGCGGGAAGCGCCAACTGCCTGCGCAGTTGGAAAGCCGACGCGGCGCACTGCTCCAGCAGCGGTTCACGCTTGCCGAGGCAACCGAGAACCCGCAGTTCGAGCAGGTGCAGGCCCTGCAAAAGCGGCCAACGCAATTCTGCGTCGGTGACACGCAGGCCAAGGGGATAGGGGGCGGACGGAGGAGAGAAGGACTGAGTTGTCATGGGGGCTCGGTCT
>JAGWBS010000095.1:0-6028 GCA_021295775.1 Pseudomonadota bacterium
ATCTTCTACTGCACCCCGGCGACCGGAGGGCTCGGGGGGGCCAAGACGCCGCTCCACGACCGCATGGAGCGCTCCCCGACCGCCGGCGGCGGGGACGCCACGGACACCTCGGTGGTCGCGGAGATCGCGCCTCAGGAGGGCGACGTGGTGATCTCCCGCTCCCACGGCATGACCGGCTTCTACTACACCGGTCTCGACCCGAGCCTGCGCGACCTCGGCGTCCGCACCGTCATCGTCACCGGCGTCTCGCTCAACATCGGCCTGATCGGAACCACCATCGAAGCCGTCAACCACGGCTACCGCGCGATCGTTCCCGAGGACTGCGCCGCCGGCGACCCGCCCGAGTACGGCGACGCGGTGCTGCGCTACGCCATCCGCAATCTCGCCTACGTCACCACCTCCGACCGCATCTTCGACGTCTGGGGAAGCGGGTAGCGGCGGCGCGCGCCGGCGAACCGAACGTCGGGAGAGCGAAGCGTGAGCCGCAGACTCGAGGGCCGCGTGGCGCTGGTCACGGCGGCGGGGACGGGCATCGGCCGGGCGTGCGCGCTGCGCCTGGCGCGCGAGGGCGCGGCCCTGGTCGTGAACGACATCGAAGTTGAGCCGCTGGAGCGGGTCTGCGGAGAGATCCGCGAACTCGGAGGCACGGCCTTGCCCCTGGCGGGCGACGTGTCCCGGCCCGAGATCCCCGCCGCGCTGGTCGAGGCGGCCGTCGAGCGCCACGGACGCCTGGACGTCGTGCACAACAACGCCGGCCTGGGGATCCAGGCCCCGCTGCACGAGACAAGCGACGAGGACTGGCTGCGCCAGTTCGCGGTCGGCGTCGACGCGGCCTTCTTCGCCACGCGCGCGGCCCTGCGCGTCATGCGCCGCCAGCGCAGCGGCTCGATCGTCAACACCGCCTCCGGCGCGGCGCTGGCCGCGGAGCCCAACCTGGGCGGTTACGCCAGCGCCAAGTCCGCCCTGCTGGGCCTGACCCGGACGACCGCGGTGGAGAACGCCGCCCTGGGCATCCGCGCCAACGTCATCTGTCCGGGCAGCGTCGAGACTCCGACCCTGCTGCAGGCCCTCGCCGGACGGCCCGGGGGAGCCGAACCCTACCTTCAGGCCCACCCGCAGCGGCGTCTGGGCCGCGTCGAAGAGATCGCCGCGCTGGTCGCGTTCCTGGCCTCCGACGAGTCCTCGCACATCAATGGCGCCGCGATCCCGATCGACGGCGGGGTCTCCGCCCAGCGCGCGGCGCCGGCCATGTACGAGGACCCTCCGGACTGAGTCCCCGGAGCGTCAGGCGCGGAGCCCTTACACTGGCGCCCCGAGAAAGGCCGGGCGAGGTGGCGGCGGATGGCGATGACGGCGGCGGAGGCCGAGGCGAAGCTGAGTGGGCCGGGAGGACCGTTCGAGCTGATCCGGACCGAGGTCGGCGGGCGGCCGGCGCAGGTGTTCAAGCAGCGGGCGCCGAACCTTCCCGAGCTGCTGCGCCGCTCGCTGCGCTTCGGGGACGCGGAACTCTTCGTGTTCGACGACGGCCGGCGCTTCAGCTTCCGGGACCACTGCCGGCGCGTGGCCTCGACCGCGGAGGCGCTCGCACGGCGTCACGGTATCGGTCCCGGGGACCGGGTCGCGATCCTGGGGGCCAACGCGCCCGAGTGGATCGTGGGGCTGTGGGGCACGCTCTGCCTGGGCGGCATCGCGGTGGCGATGAACGGCTGGTGGACGCGCGACGAGATCCGCTATGGGCTGGATCTGACCGGGCCCAAGCTGCTGCTCGCCGACCGGCGGCGGCTGGCGCGCTTCGAGGGCGAGGACCCGGGCCTGCCGGTGGTGGAGTTCGAGGACGGCTTCGAGGATCTCTGGAACGCCCACTCCGAGGCGGAGCTGCCCGAAGTCGAGATCGGGGAGGACGACCCCGCCGCGATTCTGTTCACCCGCGGCCCCACGGGCCGCCCGAAGGGCGCCGTCTCCACCCACCGCAACCTGATCGCGTTCCTCGACATCACGGCCTACTCCGCGGCGCGGACCGCCCTGCTCCACGGCCTGAAGCTCGAGGACGACGACCGCCCGCAGCTCGTCACGCTGGCGTCTTCTCCGCTCTTCCACGTCTCCGGGCTGCAGAGCGCCGCGCTCGCCAACGTCTACAGCGGCAGCAAATCGGTCTGGACGACCGGCCGATTCGACCCCGAGAAGATCCTGCGGCTGACGCTCGAGGAGGGCATCAACCGCTGGGGCGGCGTGACCACGCACATCTGGCGCCTGCTGGAGCACCCCGACTTCGAAAAATACGACCTGTCGCGGCTGCTCTCGGTCGGCGGCGGCGGCTCGACCTGGTCGCCCGAGCTGCAGCGGCTGGTGCGCGCCAAGCTGCCCGCCGCCTCGCGCGCGATGACGGTCGGCTACGGCCTGACCGAGTGCGGCGGGCTGGCGACCATCGCGACCGACGAGATCCTGCGCGAACACCCGGACTCGGTCGGACGCGCCCTGCCCACCGTCGAAGTCTCGATCCGGGACGACGACTGGCGCGAGCTTCCCGAGGGCGGCGAGGGCAACGTCTGCATCCGCGGTTCGATGGTCATGCCGGGCTATTGGAACAATCCCGAAGCCACGGCCGAGGCGGTCTCGCCCGACGGCTGGCTGAAGTCGGGCGACATCGGCTGGATGCGCGACGGACTGCTCTTCCTGGCCTCGCGCAAGCGCGACCTGATCCTGCGCGGCGGCGAGAACATCTATCCGGTCGAGATCGAAAACCGCCTGGAGGAGCACCCCGGCGTCGCCGAGGCCGCGGTGCTGGGCGTGGAGCACCGCGAACTGGGCCAGGAGGTCAAGGCGGTGGTCGTGCCGCGTCCCGGCGTCCGGCTGGACCCTCAGCAGGTCCGCGACTTCGTGGGCGAGACTCTGGCCTACTACAAGGTGCCCCGCTACGTGGAGCTGCGCCCCGAGCCGCTGCCGCGCAACGCCAGCGGCAAGGTGCTCAAGAACGTCCTGAGCGGCGAGGCCGAAAACACCTTCATCGAGGAGTGAGAGGAAATGCCCGTCGACCGTCTGGTGCACGTGGGAATCTGCGTCAGCGATCTGGAGCGCTCGCTGCGCTTCTATCGCGACGCGCTCGGCTTCGAAGACCGCTCCGAACTGGTCCTGGAGGACGACGCGACGACCCAGAGGCTGCTGGAAATCCCCGGATGCTGGCTGACCGCGCGCTATCTGGAGCGGGACGGATACCGGATCGAGCTGCTGTACTACCCGCAGCCGGGCACGGTCGGAGAACCGGATCCGCGGCCGATGAACCAGCTCGGGCTGACCCACCTGGCGCTGCGCGTCTCCGGGCTGGAGGCTCTGCTGGGGCGCATCGAGGCGGCCGGAGGGCGCGTCCTGAAGCAGACGCGATCTTCCAATCCCCCAATGCGCGCCGAGGTCGTCTTCGTGACCGATCCGGACGGCACGCGCATCGAACTGGTGGAATCGCCGGGCGATCCCGCCGCCCTGCTCGGCACCCCGGTCGGCGACTCCGCGTGAGCGACGGCCCCGCGGCCGCCGCGCGGTGAATCCCGCCGACGCCCCGCACTCACGCCGCTGGATCTGGCTTTCCGGGCTGTGGGTGATCTATGCGGCTTTCGGCCTGATCTCGGGCGGCCTGGCGCCGCTGGTCGCCGAAATCGGCGGCGAACTGGGGCTCAGCCGGGCGGCCCTCGGCAGCGTGATGGGCGCCTGGCCGCTGGTCTACATCGCCTCCGCCCTGCCCGCCGGGCTGGCGGTCGACCGCTGGGGCGTGCGGCGCGCACTGATCTGGGGCGCCCTCTGCGTCGCCGCCTCGAGCGGGCTGCGAGCGCTGGCCTGGGACCACCTGAGCCTGTTCGCGGCCGTGGCGCTGTTCGGACTGGGCGGGCCGCTGATCTCGATCGGCGCGCCCAAGCTGATCGGAGCTCGCTTCCCGCAGGACGAGCGCGGGCTGGCGCTGGGCCTGTACACCACCGGTCCGGCGGTCGGTCACATGGCGGCCCTCGGCGCCACCCAGGCCTGGGTCCTGCCCTGGCTGGGCGGCTGGCGCCAGGGTCTGGCGTTCTACGCCCTGCTCGCCCTGGCCGCGGCGGCGCTGTGGGGCGTCGTCTCCCGAGACCTCGAAGCCAGCTCGGCTCCGCCGCCCGGACCGGGTGCGGAGGAGCGGATCGCGGTGCCCGATCTGCTGCGCACGCCGGGAGTGCCGCTCTGCCTGGCGCTGGGCGTGGGCTGCTTCCTGTACGCGCACGGCCTGACCGGCTGGCTGCCCGAGATCCTGCGCAGCGGGGGCATGACTCCGACCCGCGCGGGCTGGGCCGCGGCCTTCGCCACGGGGGTCGGCGTCCCCGCGGCCATCCTGATTCCACGGCTGGCGCTGCCGCCGAGGCGGGCGTACCTGCTGAGCGCGACCTTCGCCTGCGGAAGCGCCGCCGCCGTGCTGCTGCTGGCGGGCGTCTGGTGGCCGGCGCTGGTCCTGCTCGGCTTGGCCCGCGCCTGCCTGGTGCCGATCCTGGTGCTGGCGCTGATCGAGTCGCCCGGACTGCGGGCGGCCCAGGTGGGCGCCGCGAGCGGTTTGTTCTTCAGCTTCGCGGAAGCCGGCGGCGTCGCCGGCCCGCTTCTGCTCGGCTTGCTGGCCGATTTTTCGGGCGGTTTCCTGCCGCCGCTGGCGGCCTTCGGCGGCCTCGCGCTGGCGCTGTCCGCGCTCAGTCTGGCGCTTCCGCGCCCACCGCGGCCGTATGCGAAACTGGCGCCCCGACGCGAGGAGAGATCGGCATGAGGCAGGCGGAAATCCCGCAGATGGACACCCGCGAAGTCGACAAGTGGCTCGGCGTGCCGCTGGGCGGCGGGCAGTTCCACGACGACATCCACGTCAACGACATCGGGCGCTGGGCGCAGGGCATGCAGAACCCCAACCCGCTGCACTTCGACCGCTCCTTCGCCGCCGAGAGCGTCTTCGGCCGGGTGGTCGCCCCGCAGTCGTTCACCGTCAACTGCACCGTCGGCCACGGCGCGGTGCCCGCGATCCAGGGCTACATCGACGGCACGCACATGCTCTTCGGCGGGGACGAGTGGTGGTTCTCCGGGCCGCGCGTCTTCGCCGGCGACAAGATCCGCTCCGAGCGCATGCTCTACGACTACGTGGTCAAGCAGACCAAGTTCGCGGGTCCGACCATGTTCTCCCGCGGCGACACCACCTACATCAACCAGCGCGGCGAGGTGATCGGCAAGCAGCGCTCGACTTCGATCCGCTATTTCGCCGAGGAGGCCGCGCGGCGCGCCGATGGGTACGGCGAGGCGCGCGAGGACCCCGTCTGGAGCGACGAGGAACTGGCCGATCTCGAGAAACGCAAGCTGGAGTACTACCGCTCCTTCCTGGACCTGGAGCACGAAAAGCGCCTCTTCGTCGAGGTCGGAGAGAAGCTCCCGACCCGCCCGATCGGCCCGCACACGGTGATGAGCTTCACCACCGAGTGGCGCTCCTACAGCATGAACGTCTGGGGCGCGACCTACGAGGAGGGCGCGTCCTCCACCCACCAGGCCGGCTGGCTGCCCGAGATGTCGCGCGACGAGGAGGGCGGCAAGATCGATCCCGCCAACATCGACGGCCTGTACAAGGGACCTTCGCGCGGCCACGTCCAGCCGCGCTACGCGCGCCTGATCGGCATGCCGCGCAGCTACGGCTACGGCGCCACCATGGGCGCCTGGATCCTCGACTACCTGGCCAACTGGGCCGGGGAGCACGGCTTCGTGATCCACAGCGACATGAAGTACACCGGCCCCGCGCACACCGGCGACGCGACCTTCATCGACGCCGAGGTCACCGCGGTCGAGCACGATTCCACGCGCGGGCCGGTCGCCACGCTGGCGGTGCGGATGACCACTCAGACCGGCGCGACCATGGCCAGCGGCCAGGCGGAGGTCCAACTCCCCTCGCCCTGAGCCGCGGCCGAGCGCGGCGGAAGCGGGCAGCGCCGGGGAATCCCGAGACTCCCGCGCACCTGCTGGACAACGCGGTCACGCCCACCTCGCGCCACTTCGT
>JAGWBS010000095.1:6380-8946 GCA_021295775.1 Pseudomonadota bacterium
CCAAGGCGCGGACCGACGACGTGCTGGTCGCCTTCGGGATGAACGGCGGCCCGATCCATCCGCACAACGGCGCGCCACTGCGGCTGGTGGTGCCGGGCTGGCCGGGCTCCTGCTCCCAGAAGTGGCTGACGCGCATCTCGTTGAGGGAGATCGTCCACGACGGTCCCAAGATGACGGGCACGTCCTACCGCGTTCCCAAGCGGCCGGTCGCGCCCGGCGAAAGCCTCCCGGAAGGGGACTTCGCCATCATCGAACGCATGCCGGTCAAGTCCCTGATCACCCATCCGGCCAGCGGAGCGCGAACGCGCGAGCGGTCCGCGGAGGTGCGGGGCCACGCCTGGTCCGGCGACCGGTGGGTCGCCCGCGTGGAAGTCTCGATCGACTTCGGCGCGAGCTGGCGGGCCGCCGAGCTGGACGACCCGGTCAACCCCGGCGCCTGGCAGAACTGGCGCGCGCGCTTCGCGCTGCCCAGCGCCGGCTACTACGAGATCTGGGCCCGGGCGACCGACGATCAGGGCCAGTCCCAGCCCCATGCCCTAGCCTGGAATCCCCGGGGCCACCTGAACAACTCCCTGCACCGCGTGGCGCTGCGCGCGGTCTGAACGCCCGGAAAACCGCACTATCCGGCACAAGCAGGGCCGGGATTGGACGCGCGGAGCGGCTTGGGGCAAGCTCGCGCCGCACTCAGCCGGGAGGAGACCGATGGCCTCAGTCGAAATGCAGGTCCGGGAGGGAGTCGCGCGGATCGTGCTCAACCGCCCCGACGCGATGAACACGATCGATCTGCAGCTTGCGGAGGGACTGCTGGAGGCCGCCCAGAGCTGCACCTCCGATCCGGAGGTGCGCGCGGTGCTGATCCGCGGCGAGGGCCGTGTTTTCTGCGCGGGCGGCGACCTGCGCGGATTCACCCAGGCGCAAGAGGGGCTCGCCGGCGTCCTCAAGCGCATCACCACTCCGCTGCACGCGGCCGTCTCCCTGCTCGCGCGCCTGGACGCGCCGGTGGTGGCCGCGGTTCACGGCAGCGCAGCCGGCGGCGGTCTGGGCCTGATGCTGGCCTGCGACCTGGTCGTGGCCGCCGAGAGTACCCGCTTCACCATGGCCTACACCGCCATCGGCCTCAGCCCCGACGGCTCCAGCAGTTACTTCCTGCCGCGCCTGGTCGGACTCCGGCAGGCCCTCGACCTGACCCTGACCAACCGCGTGCTGAGCGCGGCGGAGGCGCTCGAACTGGGCCTGATCACGCGCCTGGCACCGGACGACGAATATCTGCAACAGGCCGAGGCACTGGCCGGCCAGCTCGCCACCGGAGCCACCCGGGCCTACGGCGCGGCCAAGCGACTGCTCCAGCACAGCCTGGACACCTCGCTGGAGACCCAGATGGAACTCGAAGCGCGCCAGATCTCCGCCCTGGGCGCCAGCGCCGACGCCCGCGAGGGCATCGACGCCTTCCTCTCCAAGCGCGCCCCCGGGTTCCGGGGCTCCTAGCCGCTGGCGTCGTAGCCGAGCTGCCGGCGAAAGAAGCGCCGGGCGCCGGCGGCGCTCCAGTTGTCGTGGTCTTCGCCCCAGCCGGCGGCGCCGCCGAACTCCCACTCGGTCAGGCAGTTCCAGGTGAACAGGTTGGGGTTCAGGTGCACGCCGAAGCGGTTGACGCAGCGGCCCTCGGCGACCAGCTCGCGGCCCAGCTCGTCCGTGGCCTCGATGCGCACGCGCGTCGGACAGCCGTAGTCGGGGTGCCTCTCCAGCACCTCGCGCCGCCCCTGGCCGGGGGCCAGTTTGGAGTACTCGCCGTCGCGCAGCAGGTAGCCGTGGATGACCGCGCAGACGTCGCCCTCGTACGCCATGGTCAGGGCGTGGAAGGCGTCCCGCTCCGAGGCGGTGGCGTAGGTGTACCCACCACGCGCGGCCCCCGAGAGCGTGTCCCCGAACTGCGAGCGCGGCCCCCAGGAGCGGTCGCGCATGCCGTAGGCGTCGACCGCGATCTCCTCGCCCCGCAGCCGGATCGTGCCGCGGTAGCGGCCCGGCTGGTCCAGGTGCGACTCGCCCAGATAGTTGGGCGGACAGGTCGCCTCGAACTCCAGGTCGACTTCGACCTCGGGCTCCTCGGCGTCCGGATCGCGATATCCGATCCGGTAGCTCTTCAGCGGCTCCAGGCAGCGATACCGGATCCCGTTGGGCAGCGAGAGATCCGTCAGTTCCGCGTCCGCGGGCAGCGGCAGGTGCCAGAAATTCTTCCCGTACAGACAGTTCCAGGGCAGCGCCCCGTTCGTGTCCCAGAAGAACGCCCCGCCCGAAGTCACCCCCTGATTCGGCCGAAAGAACGGATAGAGCTGCCCCGAAAGCCGCCTCTCCGGCACCGCAAACGTAAACCAGCAAGTCTCGGTCCAATAAGGATCGTCACTGGTCGCCGGATGAAACCCATCGTCCCGATGCATCAACTCCTCCTGTCCCAAATCGAGCAGACCGCCCCCATTCAACTCCCGCCCCTACCCCCACCCCCTTCCGTGAACCTCAAGCCACCGGTCCGGCGGACCTGCCTCCGGGCGGTCGGGTGGAAGCGAAGCGGAGG
>JAGWBS010000096.1:0-3836 GCA_021295775.1 Pseudomonadota bacterium
CGGCTGCGACGTGATCTCGATCCCCCACAACCCGAACCTCTCGAACGGCCGGATGTTCGCGCTGTGGTACCAGGACCTTGCGCCCTCCGCGCAGCGCGAAGAGGCGGCGCGACGGGCGCGGCTCGAACCCCTGGTGGAGGTGATGCAGGCGAAGGGCGAGTCGGAGTGCCGCAACGGCCTGTCCGGGATCGTCGGCGAACGCGACGAGCTGTGCGATTTCGAGAAGATCCGCGGCCTGGCCGATCCGCCCGAAGACTGCGGCGAGGGCAGCGGTTCCGGCGCCCTGGCAGGAACTGGCTGCATCTCGCGCCGCGACTTCGTCCGCAACGTACTGATCGAGGGCCTCCGGGAGGAGAGTCGGTTGGGGGTCAACCCGTTCCGCTTCGGGCTGATCGGCAGCACCGACACCCACCACAGCAATCCCGGCGCCACCGACGAGCGACGCTTCGATGGGATCACGGCGCTTTTGAGCGACACGCCGGTCAAGCGCCTGTCGCCGAGGGCCAGTGGCCGCGGCATCCAAAGTCTCTACCGCAACCCCGGGGGCCTGGCCGGCGTCTATGCCGAGGAGAACTCACGGGAGTCTCTGTTCGACGCCATGAAGCGCCGCGAAACCTTCGCCACCAGCGGAACCCGCATCACCCCGCGCCTCTTCGGGGCCTGGGACCTCCCCGACCAGGTCTGCCGGCGGCCGGATCAGACGGTTCTGGGTTACGAGCTTGGGGTTCCGATGGGATCGCTGCTGCCGGACCGTCCCGGCGGCGCCGGCTCGCCGATCTTCCTGGCGAGCGCGCTGCGGGATCCCGGCAGCGCCGGGCTGCTGCAGCGGATCCAGTTGATCAAGGGCTGGGTGGATGAGGACGGACAGCTCCATCAGAAGGTCTTCGACGTGGCCGGAGATCCGGGAAACGTCGCCGACGTGGATCTCGAGACCTGCACCCCCCGGGGCCCCGGGGCCGACACGCTGTGCGCGGCCTGGCGCGACCCGGACTTCGATCCCACCCGGCCCGCCGTCTACTACGCCCGCGTGCTGGAGAACCCGAGCTGCCGCTGGAGCGCTCTGCAGTGCCTCGCGCTGCCCGCGACCGAGCGGCCCGCGTCCTGCGCGGACCCCGGGATTCCAAAGCTCGTCCAGGAGCGAGCCTGGACCTCGCCCATCTGGTACGTGCCCGGCGGGCAGGCAGACTCCTGAGTCGGTCTAAGTGAGCCGGAAACCCCTGTAGCCCTGGGCGGCCACGTCGTCGCAGATGTCGGTGTACCTCTTGAACCCGCCTCCGTAGAACGCGAGCGCGACGGGCTTGCCGGGGATGTTGCTCCCGTCGGCCCAGTTGGGCACGTCGGAGATCAGGCGCTTGGCGCTCAGGGACTGAGCGTGTTCGATCCATTCCCGCTCCGCCTGCGCGTCGGCCTCCATGCGCTCGAAGCCCTGGTCCCGCAGGTAGACGATGGCGTCGCTCACGAACTCGGCGGTCGCCTCCGCGCAGCGAGTGAAGTTGCAGAACAGGCCGCCGTTCTCGAAGAACAGGTTCGGGAAGCCGGCGGTCTGCAGGCCGAGGTACATGCTCGGGCCGTCGGCCCAGTGTTCCTGGATGGTCTGGCCGCCCACTCCGCGGATGTCCATGCGCGTGACCTCGCCCGTGAGCGCGTCGAAGCCGGTGGCGAAGATCAGCACGTCGAGTTCGTGCAGTCCGCTCCGCGTCTCGAGGCCCCGCGGCGTGATGCGCTGGATGGGGTCCTCGCGCACGTCGACGAGCGCGACGTTGTCGCGGTTGTACGTCTCGTAGTAGTCGGTCTCGAGCGGGATGCGCTTTGCGCCGAAGTGGTGGTCCTTCGGGACCAGCTTCTCCGCCACCTCGGGGTCCTTCACGCGCTCGCGGATCTTCCTGCGCACGAACTCGCAGTACAGCTCGTTCGCCTCCCGGTCGATCATCAGGTCGCTGAAGTTCCCGAACCACTTCGCGAAGCCGGGTTTCTGCCAGATGTCCTCGTAGAAGGCCTCGCGCTCCTCGGGCGGAACCTCGAGCGTCCGGCGAGGATCGGGCTCGTGGATGAAGCCGGAAATGGTCCGCCGGCAGCCCTCGAAGACCTCGTGGTAGTTGGCCTTGATCTGCTCCATCCACTCTCGGCCGATCGGAGAGTTGCGCAGCGGGGCGCAGTAGTTCGGCGTGCGCTGGAAGACCGTGAGGTGACCGCACTGCTTCGCGACCTCGGTGATCACCTGCACGCCGGTCGAGCCGACGCCGATCACGCCGACTCGCTTCCCGCCGAAGTCGACCGGCTCCCGCGGCCAGCGCGCGGTGTGGAACGACTCGCCCGCGAACGTGTCGACCCCGGGAATGTCCGGCACGTGCTTGGCGGACAGCAGCCCCGTCGCGCAGATCACAAAGCGGGCCCGCGCGCGGTGGCCGGCCTCCGTCTCCACCCTCCATCGGTTGGCCTGCTCGTCGAAGGCAGCCCCCTTCACGCGGGTGTTCAGGCGGATGTGCGGCCGCAGCTCGAACTTGTCGGCGACGTAGTTCAGGTAGCGCTCGAGCTCCGGCTGTCCGACGAAGGACTCCGACCAGTCCCACTCCTGCAGCAGCTCGTCCGAGAACGAGTAGGCGTAGCTCCAGCTCTCCGAGTCGAGCCGGGCGCCGGGATAGCGGTTCCAGTACCAGGTGCCGCCCACGCCCCCGGCGGCGTCGTAGATCCGCGCGTTCACGCCCTGCCGGCGCAGGCAGTAGAGCTGGTAGAGCCCGGTGATCCCCGCGCCGATCACGAGCGCGTCGATCTCCTCGACGGGTGTCTGCGCCATCTGGGGTCCTCGCTGCGTGCGTCTGCCGCTCAGCCCGGCGTTTGGCCCGGATAGCCTACGCGAATCGGGCCCGGGACCCGTTGCGCGCCTGCCGACGGGCCGCCGGGAAACGCCCCGTTAAGCGGCTAGGCGGGCGGCCTCACGTCGTCGCTCACGTCGCGGACGAAGAGCGGCTCGACTCCGAGCGCCTCCTGATCGGCCGCGACGGCCGTCTCGTCGCAGCGGCCGCCGAAGCGCGCGGCCGCCTCGAGCACGGGCCGCAGCAGCGTGGCATCGCTCGGGGTGTTGAGGAACAGGCCGGGTCGCGAGAGTGTGTATTCCACCGCGCGCTCGAGCGCCGCCGGCTCGCGGATGGGTCGATACCAGCTGTAGCGGGGGTCGGTCTCGTCGTCCCGCCAGCGGCGCTGCGCGATCGACTTGATCGTCTGCATGGCGACTCCGCGCTCGCGGCAGAGTGCGTACAGCGCCTCGAAGTCGGCGGCGTACTCCGGGATGCGCAGCATCGCGTAGTTGTACGGGAGCAGCACCGCGTCGTAGGCGAAGCGCTCCAGGCTGCGCCGGTGCATGCCCGCGACGTAGGTGCCGTGTCCGGTGACTCCGATGAAGCGCACCTTGCCCTGTTCTCGGGCCTCGATCGCGGCCTCGAGCGCGCCGCCGGGCCCGTGCACCATCCGCCAGCCTTCCTCGTCGCTCAGATTGTGGAACTGGATCAGGTCGATCCGCTCCACCCCGAGCCGCTCGAGCGAGTTCTGGATTCCCGCCTTCGCCCCCTCGTAGCCGCGGTGAGGGGTCTTGGTGGCCAGGAAAAACTCGTCGCGATGCCTGCGGAGCCAAGCCGCGAGCCTCAGCTCGGAGTCGCCGTAGACCGCGGCCGTGTCGATGTGGTTGACGCCGAACTCGAGCAGAAGCTCCAGGACCCTGTCGGCGCGCTCCTGACTCATCGTGCCGAGCGCGGCCGCTCCGAACAGCGTGCGGGTGCTCGCGTGGCCGGTCTGCCCAAACGGGAACTTCTCGATCAACGGGGATCCTCCCTGGCCGCGGC
>JAGWBS010000096.1:3934-15363 GCA_021295775.1 Pseudomonadota bacterium
CGATCGACTTCGCCTACTTCGGATCCGGAATCTTCGAGCCCCACTCGCTCGCCTGATGGTAGATCGCGTGGTATTCCGCGCCGCCGAGGGCGGCCTGTCGGCCTCCCGCCGCCTCGAACCAGGCGTTGGCAGCCTGCTTGGTCGTCGCCAGCAGCCGGGGATCCACCTCGGCGATCTTCTGTGCGAGTTCGTCCTCCATCCGGGCCGTCATCGCGTTGAGCTTCCCGGGGCGGTTGAGCGTGATCCGGCGGACGTTCCGATTCTGCCGTACGAGCAGCTCTTCACTCGATGAACGCGTCACGAGAACTCCCTGTGGCGCAGCGGGCCGCTTGATCCCGGCAGATCCGCGGGGTGCCGGACTGTGAGCGCACGGATCGGGAAAAGACTCTTCCCGCGAATGCTGTCCTCGACCCTTGACCGATCATCCGTGCCTTTTGGACAGTTTGTCATTGACCGTCTTGCGAGACTACGGACCGCCTGCGCCGGCTGGACCTCGGTTTGCAATTCCGATGGCGCATGGGAAAGCATGAAAGCGGCGGCCCCGTCGATCGGCTTGCGGGCTTGTTCGGATGCCGGCGGGGCTCCGGTAGAGCGTGCGATGTCGCTCGAGCCGCAGTGGGTGGGTATCCGTTGCCGCCCCGCCCCGGCAAACACGAAGGAGTAGTGACGCGTGCCAGCGCCGAGATCGTCCATCCGGCTCGCCGCCGGACAGCCTTGTCGTCCGAGATCCCCCGTGCTCCGGTCGGGCCGCGCATTCGCCTGCGCCCTGCTTCTGACCGTCTCGGCCTGCGACCGCTTCGAGGACCCCACGCTCACCGAAGTCTTTGACCCGGCCACCGCGGAAGGCCCTCCGGAGCGACCCGAGGTGCCGTTCGTTGCCACGCGCAACCTGCTGTGGGGAGACCTGCACGTCCACACCTCCCACTCCTACGACGCCTTCGTCACCGGAAATCGCACGCTGCCCGAGGACGCCTACACCTACATGAAGGGGGGCACCATCGAGCACTCCCTCGGGTATCCCATCCGCGCGACCCGCCCCCTCGACTTCGGAGCCGTCACCGACCACGCGGAGTACCTCGGCGTCGCCGGCCATGTGATGGGCGGGGGCGAGGCCGAATCCGAATCCCTGCGGGCCGCCCTCCGCTCGGGCAGTCCGCGGCGGGTCACCTCGAACTACCTGCATACGATCGGAAAGTGGATGGCGACCCGCGAGATTCGCGAGGCGAACTTCGGGATCGAAGGGGTCGAGCACCTGTCCCGGTCGGCCTGGAAGGACATCGTCGAGACGGCGGAGCGCCACAACAACCCGGGGCGCTTCACGACCTTCATCGGCTACGAATGGAGTTCGATGCCCGAAGAGAGGAATCTGCATCGAAACGTGATCTACGCCGGCCGCGAGGTGCCCGATTCCCCCGTCTCGTCTCGGGATTCGGAGAATCCGGAGGATCTCTGGCGCGCGCTCGACGGGCAGCGGTCGGAGGGGATGCGGATGCTCGCGATTCCGCACAACAGCAACGTCAGCGACGGCCGCATGTTCGAATCGACCACTTTCGCGGGCGAGCCTCTCGACGCCGAGTACGCCGATCTGCGCAGCCGCAACGAGCCCCTGGTCGAGATCTTCCAGATCAAGGGATCGTCGGAGACGCATCCCAGCCTCTCGCCCGAGGACGAATTCGCCGGCTTCGAGCTGATGGATACGGTGATGTCCGCGGAGGCCCCGCCGAGTCAGCCCGCCGGCAGCTACGCGCGCGACGCGCTGCGCACGGGTCTCGAGTTTTCGCATCGCAGCGGCTTCAACCCCTACCGCTTCGGCGTGATCGGGAGCAGCGACAGCCACAATTCGAGTTCGTCGGCCGAGGAGGACAATTACCACGGCAAGATGCCGGCGGTGGACGGAACGCCGGCCCAGCGTCTGGGGATCGCGACGCTCCTGCCCGGGGACCGCCGGCCGGCCCGCGCCTACGGCGCGGCAGGCGAACACCCGCGAGTCGATCTTCGGGGCGATGGAGAGGAAGGAGACCTTCGCGACGACGGGGCCGCGCATCTCGCTTCGCTTCTTCGCGGGCTGGGACTACCCCGACGACCTGCTCGAGATGGAATGGCTCGACACGGCCTACCGGCACGGCGTTCCGATGGGTGGAACGCTCGAGGCGCGTGGTGAGACTTCGCCCGTCTTCGCGGTCGTGGCGCTGAAAGACCCGCTCGGGGCCAACCTGGACCGGGTGCAGATCGTCAAAGCGTGGGTCGACGCGAGCGGACGGAGCCACGAACGCGTCCATGACGTGAACGCTTCGGACGGACGCCTGGAACGGGCCGGCTCGGGCGCCCTCGCACCGGTCGGGAACAGCGTCGATGTGGCCGACGCGAGCTACAGCAACTCGATCGGAGCGACCGAACTCACGGCGCTCTGGCGGGACCCGGAGTACGAAGCCTCTCAGGAGGCGCTGTACTACGCCCGGGCGATCGAGATCCCGACGCCGCGCCACACCACCTACGCGGCGAAGACGATGGGCGTGGAGGCTCCGGAACCGACGACGATCCAGGAGAGAGCCGTGAGTTCGGCGATCTGGGTGAAGCCGAGTCGCTGATGCTGCGAATCGGAACGCCCCGGCTCCGCGGGCTCCTGATTTTCGGTTTCGCGGCCGCTTTGGCCGGATGCGGCGATTTCGACGACCCCACGCTCCACGAGCGCTTCGATCCGGCGACCGCCGAAGGACCGCCCCCGCGCGCCGAGGTGCCCTTCGACCCGAATCGGAACCTGCTCTGGGGCGACCTGCACGTGCACACCTCGTTTTCCTTCGACGCCTTCACGAACGGCGTGCGAACGCTGCCCGACGACGCCTACACCTACATGAAGGGCGGCGCGATCGAGCACGCCATGGGCTACCCGATTCGCGCCAGGCGCCCGCTCGATTTCGGCGCGGTGACCGATCACGCCAAGTTCCTCGGGATCGAGCGTCACCTTGCCGGCGGCGACACCTCGGCCTCGGACGAGATGCGCGCGGCGATCCGGTCCGGCAGCCGGCGGCGAATGACGCAGCTCTTTCTGCGGACGGTCTCGAAGTTCTCCACCGCCGAGACGCGGAACGAGACCTTCGACCGGCAGGGCTTCGAAGAAGTCTCGCGCAGCGCCTGGAGCGAGATCGTCGCCGCAGCCGAGAGACATGACGATCCCGGCCTCTTCACGACCTTCGTCGGCTACGAGTGGTCGTCCGTTCCCGACGACAACATGCTGCACCGCAACGTGATCTACGGCTCGGAGCGGGTGCCCGACTTTCCCTTCTCGGCGCTCGACTCGGAGGATCCGGAGGATCTCTGGCGGGCGCTCGACGAACAGCGCCGCCAGGGGATGGACGTACTCGCCATCCCGCACAACGGAAACCTGAGCGGCGGCCGGATGTTCGAATCGACCACCTTCGAGGGGGGCGCGCTCACGCCCGGGTACGCCGCGGCGCGCAGCCGGAACGAGCCGCTGGTGGAGATCTTCCAGATCAAGGGCAGTTCGGAAGCGCACCCGAGCCTGTCGCCGGAAGACCCCTTCGCCGACTTCGAATTGCTCGACCCCATGACCGCGAACGGGACCCGTGCGGGGGAGCGGCTCGGAAGCTACTCGCGCGACGCGCTTCGCACCGGACTCGAGTTCGCCCATCGCAAAGGCTTCAACCCGTTCCGCTTCGGCGTGATCGGCAGCAGCGACAGTCACAACTCCAGTTCCTCGGCCGAGGAGGACAACTATCACGGCAAGCTGCCGATCTTCGACGGGACACCGGCCCAGCGCCTGGGGCTGGCGTGGCAGATCCCGGCGGATCGGCTCCCGTCCCGCGCCTGGGGAGCCGCCGGGCTGGTGGCCGTCTGGGCGGAGGAGAACACGCGGCCGTCGATCTTCCGCGCGATGCGGCGCAAGGAGACGTACGCGACCTCGGGGCCGCGGATGTCGCTGCGCTTCTTTGCCGGTTGGGACTACCCACAGGGTCTGCTCGAAGGGGATTGGCTCGCAGACGCCTATCGCGGCGGCGTCCCCATGGGCGGCACGCTCGAAGCCCGCGGCGAGACCTCTCCCGTCTTCGTTCTCGCGGCGCTCAAGGATCCGCTGGGGGCGAACCTGGACCGCGTGCAGATCGTCAAGCTCTGGGTCGACGCGGACGGGCGGGGACACGAGCGGGTTTTCGACGTCGCGGCCTCCGACGACCGGCGGGATCCGGGTTCCGAACGGCCGCTGCCGGACGTCGGGAACACCGTCGAAGTGGCGCGGGCCAGCTACACCAACGCGATCGGGGCGGCGCAGCTTTTCGCACAGTGGACGGACCCGGAGTTCGATGCGTCGCGGCACGCCCTGTACTACGCCCGGGCGATCGAGATCCCGACGCCTCGTCACACCACCTACGCGGCGAAACTTCTGGGGGTTCGGGCGCCCGAGCCGACCGCGATCCAGGAGCGGGCCGTCAGCTCGGCGATCTGGATTCGACCGGCCCCCTCCGCCGCAAGGGAGTGACGCGCGGCCCCCTCGGCCCGCCCGGCCCTGCCCCTCCCGAGCGGTCAGCGGCGCCGGACGACCGGATTCGCTGCGCTACACCGCGGGTCGCTGCCGTTCTTCGTCGAGGAACTCGAGCAGTGCGCCGCCCACGGCGTCCGGCTCATCCCATTCCAGGAGATGCCCGGCACTCTCGATGATGGTCGGCTCCGACACGGACGACCATCGCATCGCGACCTCTACCGGGGCGATGCGGTCCCGGCCTCCCCAGAGAATCCGGTTTCGCTGACGGATGCGGTGGATGCGGGTGTCGAGATCGCGATCGGGAATGGGCCAGACCAGGCTCGCTCCCGCCACCTGTGCCAGATAGCGAGCGACGTCCCCGCCCTCCCCGAACGCCGCATACTGATCCTCGAAAGCCTGCGGCACTTCCGAGGCGAACAGCAGGGGAAGGCGCTGCGCACCGGGAAGGGCGTAGGGGTCGGCGGCCGGACTCTCGCCCGCCCAGATCCCGAGGGGCGCCAGGAGCGAGAGTGCCGTCACGCTCTCGGGTCGAAAGATCGCCAGCTCGGCCGCGAACATCCCCCCGATCGAAGCTCCGATCACGGGACACGGCAGGGCCCCCGTCGAATCGAGGACGTCCCATACGCGGGTCAGCCAGGTCAGGTGATCGTGGGGAGGTTCCCAGCCGGAGGTGCCGTCGAAGCCGGGAAGCGTCGGCGCGACCACTTCGATCCCGGAGGCTGTCAGCTGCTCGAGGGCGGGAGAGAGGCCGGGATTCCCGGCCAGCGAATGGAGGTAGATCACATGCATGCTTCGGGCCACCACTTGTCTTCGTAACCAGGCCATCGATTCCGAAGCTGCGGCATGACCTTCTCCGCGAAAAGCTTCGTGTTCATCTTCGTCAGCTCGTCGGACATGTTCCCGATATGCATCAGACAAAGGAGATGCCCGAAACGTAGGTCGCCGATGGACTGTTCAAGTCTCTCGCGGACCGTGTCCGGCGAGCCGGCGATCACCCAGCCGCGATCGACGATCTGGTCGAAGGTCGGCGGCTCGCTGCCGACGTCCCGGGCCGCTTTGCGGACCTGGGAGGACAGCTTGCTCCGAAAGGTCGCCTCGCTCTGGTACCCCGGCGCACCCGCGTAGCCGGGCGGAATCTTGAGACAGCGGCGATAGAAGTACTCGACGGGCTCCTTGTAGAGACGCCTGGCTTCCGCGTCCGTTTCCGCGACGGTGATGAACTGGAGGAACGCCGCGCGGTACGGATTGTCATCGAGGCCGCGGGAGGTGGCGTATTCCCAGAACCCGTCCATCGTGGCCTTGCCCTGCTCGTAGCCGTAGTAGGAGAGGTAGGCGTAGACGTAGTCGTGGCGGACGGCGAGGTCCCAGGTCTCCACGGAGGAGCCCCCGCCCGGGATCCAGACCGGCGGTCGGGGCGACTGGAGGGGGCGCGGCGTGACGTTCACGTAGCGGAGCTTGTGGTATCGGCCGTTGAAGGCGAACGGCTCCGCTTCGCTCCACGCGCGGATGATGAGTTCGTGCGCCTCGGCGAATCGCTGCCGCAGCTGTCCGGGCTGAATGCCGTAGCAGTAGCAGGTGTCCATGGCCGTGCCGACGGGAAATCCCGCGACGAGACGCCCCTCGCTGAGGTGGTCGAGCATCGCCAGCTCTTCCGCCACGCGCGTCGGCGGATTGTAGAGCGCGATCGAGTTGCCCATCACCACGATCGCCGCATCGGGAGCGCGGCGCGACAGGGCCGCCGCCATCAGGTTCGGCGAGGGCATGGTTCCGTAGGCGCTCTGGTGGTGTTCGTTCACGCAGATTCCGTCGAAGCCGGCCGCGGCCGCGTACTCGAGCTGATCGAGGTACTCGTGATAGGAACGGGTCACCACGCTGGAGTCGAAGTAGCTGCGGTCGAGGTCGACCCAGACGCTCTTCGCCTCGCGATCGAAGCGTTCGTCGAGACCCGGATAGGGCATCAGATGGAACCAGAGTGTCTTCATGGACGGTCTCCTGGGATACGGCCTAGCCGGAGCCTTGTCACGGCCCGGCGAAACACGGGATCGATTCGCCCGGGGCGAACCGCGGTCTCCAGCGCGCCCAGACCCACCGAGAGCTACCAGAGCCTTTTGGATGCGATCCGCGCGCCCTCTACGAGCGATGCGAGCTTCGCCCAGACCAGGTCCGGGTGAACCGGCGTGAATCCCGCGACGGTGGCAAAGCCGCAATCGGTCCCCGCCATCAGGTTCTCGCTCCCCACGACCGAGGCGAACCGCTCGAGGCGCTGAGCCACGACCTCGGGATGCTCGATGTAAGGCGAACTCGATTCGATCACTCCCGGAATCAAGACCTTGCCGGGAGGCAGGGACGTCTCTTCGAAGACGACCCACTCGTGACTGTGGCGCGGATTGCAGGACTCGAGCACGAGACCCGCGGGACGAGCCCGAAGCACGATGTCGACGATGTCGGCGAGGGGAATGTCCCGGTGGTGCGGCCCGGCGTAGTTCCCCCAGCACACGTGCATGCGCATGGCCTCGCTCGGAATGTTCGCTGTCGCGCGGTTGAGCGCCTCGACATGGGTGTCGATGATTTCCCGAAACTTTCGGATGGACTTGTCCGGGAATCGCGTGTGATGGCCCAGAGCGAGGTCCGGGCAGTCGATCTGCAGCACGAAACCGGCGCGGTGAATGGCCTCGTACTCCACCTTCATCACGTCCGCGACCGCTTCTAGGTAGGCGACCGGACTCGGGTAGTACTGATTGGAGAGTGTCTGGCTGATGATGCCCGGCGACGCCGCGGAGACGAATGCCGCCGTGGCGTCCGCGGAATCGACCGCGGTCGCGAGATTCTTCAGGTCCGCTTCGAGTGGAGCGCGGTTCGAATAGGCGAGGGACTCCGTGCACGCGAACCGCTTCCCGGCGTCCCCCCCTGCGCCCTCGTTCGAGAGGTATCGCCGCGCGTACTCGGGGAAGTCTCGCAGATCCGCCGCTGCGGCCATCCCCCCCGCTCGGGAGTCATGCGGAACCGGCGAGAAACCGGAGACCCGCTCTGACACGTAAGCGAAGTAGCTGGTCTTGCCGGCCTCGCCGTCGCCCACGACGTCGAGGCCGATCTCGCGCTGACGCGAGACGAGATCGCCGACCGTGGCGGCGACGGTCTTCGACAGACGGGACTCGTCGATCGGCTCCCCGCGGTCCCGGGCCTCGAGCAGATCGAGGAGTTCCGCCGGTCGGGGAAGGCTGCCCGTGTGGGTCGTCGGGATTCGGCCCTCGCTCACCGTTCCTCCCCCCGATCGCACGGGTCACCGGGCTCGAGGCAATGGACCATGCTCCTGAGAAGGGTTCATAGTTGTCAAGGTGGCGAAGACGGGAAGCGGGGAGCAGCTCGGAACGGCCGAGGGCGCCGGCATTAGGCCCGGCCACCACTCCAGGGTCGCGAAAATTCTGGGCGATCGAGCTGCTCGCGCCGCGGAATCGCGCCCGCATCGAGGCGGCGACCGGCGCGCAGGACGTAGAGGTATCGCCGGGTTTCGACGCGTCGCCGATCTTCGCGCTGGGCGTCGCGAGCCTGCGCTACGCCGAGGACGAGGTCGAGCGCTGCGTCCGCAAGGGAATCGATCAGTACCTGATCCTCGGCGCGGGCTTCGACACCTTCGCGCTGAGGCGCGTGGACCTGAGCGGGCGCCTGCGCGTCTACGAAATCGACCATCCCGACGTCCAGGCTTTGAAGCGCGAGCGCGTGGCGGCCTCGAGCCGCGAACCCGCGTCTCTGCCGACTTTCGTGCCGGTCGATTTCGAGGCCACCAGCTTCGCGGCCGAGATCGCGAAGTCCGGTTTCGACGGCGGGCGCCCCGCGGTGCTCTCCTGGCTCAACACGATCCCCTATCTCACGCAAGAAGCCACGGTGACCACGATGAAGGAGATCCACGCGGTGCTCGCCGCCGGAAGTCGCGTGGTCGTGAACTACGGAGCCGAGGTTCCGCTGACCCCCGATCAGATCGCCTTCCTGAGTCGCCTGCAGGAAGTGGTTTCGAGCGCCGGAGAGCCGGTCCGGAGCCAATGGAAACCGGTGGACTTCGCGGCGATGCTCAGCGATATCGGCTTCGAGGTCCTCGAGCACGCGAGCGAAGTCGATCTCACGGCTCTCTATTTCGAGGGACGCGGGGACGGGCTGAAGCCCGGCGTTCCGGGGCGGATCATCACGGCCGAGCGGCGCTGACGGACTCGAGCGCCGAGACCGTTCTGAACCGCAGGCCTCCGGCCGCGCGACAGGGAAGACGCCGGCGGGAGAGGAACCGAAGCGCCTCCTCGATCGCCTGGCTCGTCGCCTGAGCTTCAGCCCGTCGAGGGCCCCTTCATCCCGACATCCGTAGAATGGCGCGAGGCTCGGAATCAAGGGGGAAGCTGGATGGGCAGGCTCGACGGCAAGGTTTCGATCATCACCGGCGCGGCCCGCGGCCAGGGGGAAACGACGGCGCGGCTCTTCGCGAGCGAAGGATCGAAGGTCGTTCTGACGGATCTTCTCGAAGCCGAGGGCGAGACCGTGGCCGCCGACATCGGTGCTGCCACCTGCTTCGTTAAGCACGACGTGACCAGCGAGGCCGACTGGCGGCGCGTCGTCGAAACGGCGGTCGAGCGCTTCGGCCGGCTCGACATCCTGGTCAACAATGCCGGCATCATGCAGCGGACACCCGTGGTCGACTGCAGCGTCGAAGAGTTCCGAGGCGTCCTCGACGTGAATCTCGTCGGCCCCTTCATCGGAATGAAAATCGCAGCCCCGGTGATGCGCCTGACGGGCGGCGGCGCGATCGTGAACGTCTCGTCGATCCAGGGGATCGTCGGGCGCGCCGGGACCCCCGGCTACACGGCGAGCAAGTTCGGTCTGCGCGGGCTCACGAAGACCACGGCGCTGGAACTCGGCACGTTCGGGATCCGCGTGAACTCGATCCACCCGGGAGGCGTCGACACCCCGCTGATCCGCGATGCGGTAGCGGGGATTGAGATGACCACCGAGACCCTCGACGCGGCGCACGCACACCTGCCGGTACCGCGCTGTGGCCGTCCAGAGGACATCGCACCGACTTCGCTCTTCCTCGCCAGCGACGAGGCGGGCTACATCACGGGTGCCGAACTGGTCATCGACGGTGGCATGACCTGCGGCTACACGGGTCGGGAGAGTCGCTGATGTCGCTCGAGCTGCAGCCGCTGGGGCGGCTCGACATCCACGCGCGCGAGTCGTGGTCGATCGCCGCGGGCCCGCGCGGCACGCGTTCGGTGACGACCTTCGAGAAGGTGATCTGGCGGGGACCGGTGCTGAACGCGCACTCGCTGTGGGCGAATGGGACCTATCTCGGAACCGAGCACTTCGCAGAACCCAACATCCGGGCGCTGTTCGAGACCGAGGAAACCGAGCCGGCGAGGCTCTTCCTGGAGTACCGGGCTCGCTTCGCCGTCGACGAGACCGTCCGCGAGCAGACCGGGACACTGACGCCTGGCTCGAATCCCGTCTACCTGGCGGGTCGGATCGAGACCGAAGCCGAGCGCTACGCGTGGCTCAACGCCACTCAGATCGTGGGCAAGGGCGGCTTCGACGCGGAGCGTCTCGTTCTCAGCTACGAAATTCACGCGCTGCGTTAGCGCGCGCCCCGACGCGGCCCGTCTCGAACGCGGCCGCGCGTTTGACCGGACGCGGCCGCGCCCCCAACATTCGCCCTTCACGACAGGAGGATCCGCCATGTCCCCGAGTCCCGCGGAAAAGCGCATTCTGGACGGAAGTCTCTGGCACGACTTCTGCGACCGCCTCAAGGCCGCGGGAGACCTCCTGCTGCGCGAGGGGACGCCCGACGACGCCTTCGACCGCGCCGAGGGCTACCGCTATCTGACCCGGCTGCTGCGCGCCGGTCTCGAGAGCCAGATCGAGTTCGGGGACCCGCGCTTTCCCGGCTTCTATCAGCTCTCCAACGAGACCATCAAGATCGGAAACGACAACCCGGACAACGTCTACTGGAACACCACCATCAGCGGCGCCTACGAATACCGTCTTTCGGGGACGCGCGGCTCCGTCCACTACCTCAGCTTCGGCACGCGCAGCGGCGGCTACGAGGCCGACGGCGAGATGAAGCCGACCGGCCAGCTCGACGGCACGGATCTGAAGATCGAGCCCGACGGAACCTTCGAGATCGCCGTCAGTTGCGAACCGCGGCCCGGAAACTGGCTGCCGATGCGGCCGGAGACCTCGCATCTCCTGGTGCGCGAGACTTTCCTGGACCGCTCCCTGGAAGAGGAGGCGCGGCTAAAGATCGAGCGGGTCGATCCGGACGGAACCAACCGGCTCGACGTCGAGAACTTCGAGGCCGGCCTGCAGCGGACCCTGTCGTTCGTCGAGGGGACCGCCAACAAGTTCATCGACTGGATGAACCGCTACAGCGCGCACATCAATCAGCTCCCGTCCGACGACCAGGAGACCTGCCAGCGCGCCGGGGGCGACAAGAACATCCACTACCTGCAGAGCTACTGGAAGCTTGAGCCCGACGAGGCGCTGGTGGTCGATGCCCGCCGCATCCCGAACTGCTCCTCCTGGAACCTGCAGATCAGCAACTACTGGATGGAGTCGCTCGACTACCGCTACCACCGCGCCTGCGTGAACAAGCACAACGCGGTCTACAACCCCGACGGCTCGGTGCGGATCGTGATCGCGCACCAGGACCCGGGGGAGCGCTATCCCAACTGGCTGGAAACCACCGGGCACCGGCTGGGCGGAATGCTTTTCCGCTGGATCGAGGCGGACGAGCATCCGCCGGTCGAAACCCGTCTGGTCAAGTTCGCGGATCTGGCCGGGCTCGACTGAGGGTCCGGGGGGAGGGGCGTTCCGTGGGGCGCGTCCCGGAGGGTCTTCGTTTCGCGACGGGTCCCCTCCGCTTCGCTTCGACCCGACCGAGAAACGAAGACCCTCCGGG
>JAGWBS010000034.1:0-11399 GCA_021295775.1 Pseudomonadota bacterium
ATGAAGTCGGTCATCCACTCCGGGATCATGCCCTCTTCGAGTTCGAAGTGGTTGAAGGTGTAATCGACGGTCAGCCGGTCGTTCGGGGTCCAGCTCAACTGGCCCGTGACGGCCCAGCGGTCCATGTCCCAGATATCGGGTCCTTTGACGGTCTCCCAATCACCCGCCAGCGGGTCGAAGCCGCATCCGGTCGGGGAGTTGCAGACGGCCTGATAGGAGTCCTCGTAGGGGTCGCGCTTGCCGTTGTAGTAGCTGATCCTGCCCGAGAGCCTCTCGGGTAGGATCGGGAAGTCGACGCTGCCGCGGAGTTCGCGCAGTCCGTAGTTGCCGACGCCGACCTGGACCTTGCCGCCGAAGTCCCCGGAGGGCCGGCGGGTGACCATGTTGATCGCCCCGCCGATCGTGTTGCGGCCGTACAGGGTGCCCTGCGGGCCGCGCAGCACCTCGATGCGATCGATGTCGAGCAGGGTGCTGGAGATGCCCGACTGATTGCCCACGTAGACGCCGTCCAGGTAGAAGCCCACGCGGCTCTGGTAGAGGGGGTGGAAGTCGCCCTGCCCGATGCCGCGCAGGATCGCCTGGGCGTACGTCGGGTTCGAGAAGGTCGTCAGGGTCAGGCCGGGGGTGAAGTTGGCCAGATCCCGCGTCTCCAGCATGTTGAGGTTCTCGAGATCCTCGGCCGTGAAGGCCGTGACCGCGATGGCCGTGTCCTGGAGGGTGGCTTCGCGCTTTTCGGCGGTGACGGTGATTTCCTCGATGCCGACGGGCGAGTCTTCCGCATCGGCGGCGGGCTCGGCGTCCTGGGCGAGCGCCGGGGCGCTCCAGGCGAGCGCGACGGCCGCGATGCCGGTCAGGGCGTAGCGGACCAAGTTCGATTGCAGCATTCCCCTCTCCTTTTGCGAGAGGGACCCTGGCCCCCCTCGCACAGGCGAGCCTAAATCCTCTCTTATTTCGTCCAATCTTTTCAACCGCGTCACGGCGGGGTTTCGCCCCCGGCCGGCTTGGATGGGGCAAGCTTGCGGCAGCGGACGATCCCGGCCGCCGTGAGGACCCCGGCGCAGAGCAGCCACAGCAGCGGGGTGTGCGCCTCGCTGGTGTCGCCGAAGCCCCCGATGCCGAAGATCCTGAAGTGGGCGCCCAGGGTGATCGTCCCGGTCAGCGCGTGAAGCGCCAGGCAGGGCACCACCGAACCGGTGGTCTGGCGCACGAAGCCGAGCAGCGCCGCCGAGGCGGCGGTGGGTGCGGCAAGCCGCGGGTTGAGCACCGCCAGGCTGGAGGCGAGGGCATCCAGCGCGGCCATGGCGATCACGCCGCGCCGCGCCCCGAGGCTCGCGACCAGCCGGGGCTGCAGCAGCCCGCGGAAGAACAGCTCGTGGACCATCGGCAGCACGACGATCTGCACCAGGGCGAGCTGGTAGGCCCAGGAGCGCGGCGCCGTCCCGCCGCCAGCGTTCTCCGCGCCCTCCGGCAGGGGGAACAGGCCGGCCGTCCAGTTGTCGATCTCGCTGACCAGGACCACCGAGGGGAGCAGAAGCAGGACCGCCAGGCGGTAGCCGCGCGGCGGCGGGACCAGCCCGAGCGTCGTGGCGGGGGACTCGCCCAGGCGCGGCGCGAGCAGTCCGAAAATCGCTCCGTAGCCGATCAGGGCGGACATGCCGATCAGACCGGGTGCGAGCGGAACGCCCAGCCCGAGCAGGAGCACCAGGCCGAACATCTGGCCCACGGCCGCGCCGAGCGAGAGCAGCAGCGCGAGCCGCGGGCCGATGCGTAGCGGAAGGGCGGGCTCGGGAGGTGCGCTCACGCCCCGAACAGGACCGGGCGCAGCGCCCGGCCGGTGTGGGACAGGGGGTTGTTGGCGATCTCCTCGGGCGTCCCGGTCGCCACCACCTCCCCGCCCTTGTCGCCGCCCTCGGGGCCGAGGTCGACGATGTGGTCGGCGGTCTTGATCACGTCGAGGTTGTGCTCGATCACGATCACGCTGTTGCCGCGCTCGACCAGCCGATTGAGCACGTCGAGCAGCTTCTCCACGTCGGCGAAGTGCAGGCCGGTGGTCGGCTCGTCCAGGATGTAGAGCGTGCGGCCAGTGGAGCGCTTGGAAAGCTCCTTGGCCAGCTTGATGCGCTGGGCCTCCCCGCCCGACAGGGTGGTCGCCTGCTGGCCCAGGTGGATGTAGCCCAGGCCCACCTCGGCCAGGGTCCGCAGCCCGTTGCGCGCCGAAGGAATGTTCTCCAGGAACTCGAGCGCCTCGTCGACCGTCATGTCGAGCACGTCGGCGATCGTGCGGTTCTTGAACTTGACCTCCAGCGTCGCGGGGTTGTAGCGCTGGCCGGCGCACTCCTCGCAGGTGACGAAGACGTCGGGGAGGAAGTGCATCTCGATGCGCAGGATGCCGTCGCCCTGGCAGGCCTCGCAGCGGCCGCCCTTGACGTTGAAGCTGAAGCGCCCCGGCTTGTAGCCGCGCTTGCGGCTCTCGGGAAGCTGCGCGAAAAGCTCGCGGATGCCGGTGAAGACGCCCGTGTAGGTCACCGGGTTCGAGCGCGAAGTCCGGCCGATCGGCGCCTGGTTGACGTCGATCACCTTGTCGACGTGGGTCAGCCCGCTGATCCGCCGGTGCCGCCCCGGCTTGAGCTTGGAGTCGTAGAGCTTGCCGGCCAGCGCTGGATACAGGGTGTCGTTGACCAGCGTCGACTTGCCGCTGCCCGAGACGCCCGTGACCACCGTGAACACGCCCAGCGGAAACGGGACGCTGATCTCCTTGAGGTTGTTCTCGCTCGCCCCGACCACGGTGACGAACTTGTCGGAGCCCGGCCGCCGCCGGTCCGGAACCTCGATCCGGCGCTTGCCCGACAGGAACTGGCCGGTGACGGAGCGCTTCGAGCCCTCGATCTGTTCCGGCGTTCCCTCGGCCACGATTTCGCCGCCGTGACGCCCCGCGCCCGGCCCCAGGTCCAGGACGTGGTCTGCGGCGCGGATGGTCTCCTCGTCGTGCTCCACCACGATCACGGTGTTGCCGGTGTCGCGCAGCGAGAACAGCGTCTTGAGCAGGCGGCCGTTGTCGCGCGCGTGCAGGCCGATCGACGGCTCGTCCAGGATGTAAAGCACGCCGGCCAGGGCCGATCCGACCTGCGTGGCCAGGCGGATCCTTTGGCTCTCGCCGCCGGAGAGGGTTCCCGCGGTTCGGGCCAGCGAAAGGTACTCCAGGCCGACGTTCTGCAGAAAGGCCAGGCGCTCGCGGATCTCGCGCAGCAGCCGCGCGGCGATCGCCTCTTCCTGCCGGCCCAGCTCCAGGTTCCTGAACCACTCCAAGGCGCCGGTCACGGTCAGCTCGCAGATCTCGCCGATGGAGCGCGCCTCCGGGCGCAGGCGCGCCCGATCGCAGGCCGGGCAGTCGGTGTTGCTCATGAAAGCGCGCAGCCACTCGCGCACCGCGTCGCTGTCGGTCTCGCGGTAGCGCTTGTCGAGCATTCCGATCACGCCGTCCCAGCGGCGGTCGAAGCGGAAGCGCCGGCTGCGCCCGAAGCGGAAGGTCACGTTCTCGCCGGTGCCCTTCAGGATCTGGCGGCGGGCACGGACCGGAAGCTTGGCCCAGGGCGTGCCCAGGTCGAAATCGAGCTGGTCGGAAAGCGAGCGCAGCATCGACTGGTAGTAACGCGCGGCGTGGCCGCGCCCGCGGAAGGGCGCGATCGCACCGTCGGAAAGCGCCACGTCGCGGTCCGGGATCAGCAGTTCCTCGTCGAAATAGTCGCGGGTGCCCAGCCCGTCGCACTCCGGACAGGCGCCGTGCGGGCTGTTGAACGAGAACAGTCGGGGGTTGATCTCGGGGTAGCTCTCGCCGCAGTCGACGCAGGCGGCGTTCTCCGAGAACAGGACCTCTTCGCGCCCGGGACCGATGTCGGCCTTGGCGTAGCCTCCGCTCGCCCCCAGGGCGGTCTCGAGCGAGTCCGTGAGGCGGCCGCCCACGTCGCCCCGGATCGCGATGCGGTCGACCACCAGGTCCAGGTCGTGGCGCTTTTTCTTGTCCAGCGCGGGGGGATCGGCCAGCTCGTGGAGCTCGCCGTCGACGATCAAGCGGACGAAGCCCTGGCGCGCGAACTCGCGCATCTCCTTGCGGTATTCGCCCTTGCGGTCGCGCACCACCGGCGACAGGATCTGCAGGCGCGTGCCCTCCTGCAGCTGCATCAGGCGCGCCACCATCTGGGACACGGTCTGGGCCCGGATCGGCTTGCCGCAGCTGACGCAGTGCGGAATGCCGATGCGCGCGTAGAGCAGGCGCAGGTAGTCGTAGATCTCGGTGACGGTTCCGACCGTCGAACGCGGATTGCGGCTGGTGGTCTTCTGCTCGATCGAGATCGCGGGCGAGAGTCCGTCGATCGAGTCGACGTCCGGCTTGCTCATCTGGTCGAGGAACTGACGCGCGTAGGCCGACAGACTCTCGACGTAGCGGCGCTGACCCTCGGCGTAGATGGTGTCGAACGCCAGCGACGACTTGCCCGAGCCCGACAGGCCTGTGATCACCACCAGCCGATCGCGCGGAATGGATACGTCGATGGAGCGCAGGTTGTGCTCGCGCGCCCCCCGGATGGAGATTTCCTGGGGCCCGTGGGCCATCAGCGTTCGTCCCCCCGATCCCGCTGGTTGCGACTCAGCTCGCAGGCCAATCTTAGCGCCTCGCGCATCGATCCGGCATCGGCGCGGCCGGTCCCGGCGATGTCGAAGGCGGTGCCGTGGTCGACGCTGGTGCGCACGAAGGGCAGGCCGAGCGTAACGTTCACCGCCTTCCCGAAGGCGTGCGTCTTGAGCGGCCCCAGCGCCTGGTCGTGGTACATGCCCAGCACCGCGTCGAACTCGCCGGAGGCCGCGCGGAAGAACAGGCTGTCGGCCGCGAACGGCCCCGAGGCCCGGATCCCGCGCTCCCGGGCGCGCTCCACGGCCGGTGCGATCAGGCGCTCTTCCTCGTCGCCGAAGCGCCCGCCCTCCCCGGCGTGCGGGTTCAGTCCGCAGACCGCGATCCGCGGGCGGGTTACGGCGAAGCGCCGTTCCAGGTCGTCGTGCATGACCGACAGAACCACGTCCAGGTCGGTTTCCGCCAGCCGCGCGGGCACCTCGCGCAGCGCGCAGTGGACGGTCGCCAGCCCCACCCGCAGCCCGTCTCCGACCAGCAGCATGACGGCCCGGTCCGAGCCCGCGGTCTCGGCCAGCAGCTCGGTGTGGCCGGGGTAGGCGAAGCCCCCCTCGGCCAGCACGCGCTTGGCGATCGGCGCGGTCACCAGCGCGTCGAGCCGGCCCTGCAGGCAGTCGCGGGCGGCGCAGCGGATCGACTCGACGATCCCCGCCGCCGCCCGGGGGTCGGGCGAGCCGGGCGCGACCGCGGCGCTGCGGAAGGCGCGCGTCGCGATGCCGCCGGGGATCGGAACGCGCTCGGCCACCGCCTCCACGTCGCCGTAGACCGCGAGATCGACCCCGGAGTCGCCTTCGGCGAGCAGCGCCCCGACCAGCTCGGGACCGATCCCCGCCGGGTCCCCGACCGTCACTCCGATGCGCGGTCGGACCGTCATCGCGGGTTGGGGTTGACGATCTCGATGTACTGGCGCTTGCGCACTTCGTCCAGGAACTTGGTGAACTCCGGCTCCACCTGGCGATCCTCCAGTTCCGCGCGCAGCTGGTTCGCGACGTCTTCGTACTGAACGTCGGAGGGGTCGAAGCGGTCCAGGAGCTGGAACAGGTTCAGGCCGTGCTCGGTGGGGATGACCGGCGAGATCTCCCCGGGGACCAGCTGGCGGAAGGCCTCTTCGAGCTGCGGCGGCGCGTCGCCTTCGCGGAACACCGTCAGGCCGCCCTGCCGGGCCGTCGGGGCCCGGGACATGCGGCGCGCCACGCTGGCGAAATCCCCCGACTCCAGCGCCAGTTCGCGGACCTTCTCGGCCAGTCCCAGGGCCTCTCGGCGTATTTCGGGCTCGGTCTGGGGCGGGTTCGGAAGCAGGATGTGGAGCACGCGGACGCGCTCGCCGGGCCGGGCCTGGGCGTAGCGCTCGTCGAAAAGCTCGCGCACTTCCGCGTCGGTCACGGCGATGCGCGAGCGCACCGAGCCGCTGACCACCCGCATGCGCGTCATCTGCATGCCGAGCTGCTGGCGGTAGGCGCGCCGGCCCAGTCCCTGCGCGCCGGCGGCGCGATAGATCTCCTCGACCTGCACCCCTTCCTCGCGGGCGATCTCCTGGATCGCCTGGTCGATCTCCTCGTCGGTCGCGGCCGCCTCGTTGCGCTCGGCCAGATCCAGGATCAGCCGATCGTCGATCAGGGCGCGCAGCGCCTCCATCCGCAGTTCGATTTCCTGATCGGGGGCGACATCGCCGCCGCCGGCCCGGATGCGGCGCAGCATCATGTCCGTGGCCAGGTCGAGTTCGGAGCGAAGGATCACCTGCTCGCCGACGATCGCCGCCACGCCGTCCACGCGCAGAAGATCCGCGCTCGCCGGAAAGCCGAAAAGCCCGCTCAGGAGCAGGACGGCGGCGCCAACGTTCTTCATGGGAGACCCTCCATTTGACCTTGATTCGCGTCCGGAGTCAGAAGCTCGAGCAGGCCGAAGCTCTCCGCCAGCGCGTCGCCGGCCTGCCGCAGGCTCAGGTAGATGCGGTGGTCCGGCGTCACCCGCAAGGGGGTGCCCGGACGGTCGAGCAGGCCGGCGAGGCGCCGGGGATCGATCGCCGCGCGCTCGCCCACGCGGAACACCAGCTCCGGCCCGGCGACTTCCAGCGCCTCGATTCCCAGCGCACGGCAGCGCAGCTTCAGCCGCATCACCCCGATCAGGTTCTCGGCCTCGGCGGGCAGCGGGCCGAAGCGGTCCAGCAGGTCGCCGCGCGCCTCGTCGAGCTCGGCGTCGTCGCGCGCCGCGGCGAGCTGCTTGTAGAGCACCAGCCGCTGGCTCGCGTCGGGCACGTACTTCTCGGGCAGCAGGGCCGGCAGCGGCAGCTTGATCTCGGGGTCGAGTTCGTCGGCGACGGCGTCGCCCCGCACCCGGCGCAGGGCCTCGTCCAGCATCTCCATGTACAGGTCGTAGCCCACGCTGGCGACGTGCCCCGACTGCTCCGCGCCGAGCAGTTCCCCCGCCCCCCGAATCTCCAGGTCCTCGGTGGCCAGGCGTAAGCCCGCTCCCAGTTCGGACAGCTCCTGGACCGCTTCGATCCGGCGGCGGGCCTCGTCGCTCATCTGTCCCTCGGGCGGCACGAAAAGGTAGGCGTGGGCGCGGCGGTCGCTGCGTCCGACCCGGCCGCGGAGCTGGTAGAGCTGCGCCAGTCCGAAGCGGTCCGCGCGGTGGATCAGGATGGTATTGGCGTTGGGGATGTCGAGGCCCGACTCGATGATCGCCGTGCACAGCAGCACGTCGAATTCGCGCCGCATGAAGCCCATCATCACCTGTTCGAGATTCCGGGCCGGCATCTGGCCGTGCCCGATCCCCAGGCGCACGTCGGGCAGCAGGCCGCGCAGATATTCGCCGAACTCCTCGATGGTCTCGACCCGGTTGTGCACGAAGAACACCTGCCCGCCGCGCCGCAGCTCGCGCTCGACGGCCTCGCGGACGATGTCTTCGCCGAAGCGGCAGACCTGCGTCCGGACCGCGGTCCGGTCCGGCGGCGGGGTGGCGATCAGCGACAGGTCGCGCATGCTGGTGAAGGCCATCTGCAGGGTGCGCGGGATCGGCGTGGCCGAAAGGGTCAGCACGTCGACCAGCTTGCGGAGCTGCTTGAGGCGCTCCTTCTGCCCCACGCCGAAGCGGTGCTCCTCGTCCACCACCACCAGGCCCAGGTTGCGGAACTGCACGTCGTCCGACAGCAGCCGGTGGGTTCCGATCACGATGTCCGCCCGCCCGTTCGCAAGCGCCTCGCGGGTCCGCTTGACCTGCCCGGGAGGCGTCAGGCGGGACAGCGAGACGATTTCGACCGGTTCGCCCGCGAAGCGCTCCGTCAGCGTCTCCCAGTGCTGCTGGCACAGCACGGTGGTCGGCACCAGGAATGCGACCTGCCTGCCGGCGGAGACGGCCAGGAAGGCCGCGCGGGCGGCGATCTCGGTCTTGCCGAAGCCGACGTCGCCGCACACCAGGCGGTCCATCGGACGGGCCCGGCGCATGTCCGCCAGCACTTCTTCGGTGGCGCGGCGCTGGTCCGGCGTGTCCTCGAACGGAAAGCGCGCCTCGAACTCTTCGTAGCCGGAGTCGGGAGCAGGAAACTCGAACCCCGCCAGCGACTCGCGCGCGGCGATCACCGCCAGCAGTTCGTCGGCCATGTCCTGCACCGCCCGGCGGGCGCGGCGCTTGCGCTTGGACCAGCCCGGTCCGCCGAGCCGGTCGAGCGGAGGGGACGCTTCGTCGGCGTTGGCATAGCCCTGCACCTGGCGAAGCTGCGCGATCGGGATGTAGAGCTTGTCGCTGCCCGCGAAGCCCAGCAGCAGGAACTCCTGTTCCACGCCCCCGGCCACCAGCTTGGTGAGCCCGCGATAGCGGCAGATTCCGTGCTGGGCGTGGACCAGCAGGTCGTCGATCTGGATCTGGGCCAGGCGGTCGATGGCCTGGCTGCGGCGCGTGGGGCGCACCGCACGCCGCCGCACGCGCGCGCCGAAGATGTCCTGCTCGGTCAGCAGCACCAGCCCCTCGCCGGGCCAGTCGAAGCCCTCGGCAAGCTGCGAGGTCGCCACATCGATCTCGCCGGGGTCCGGCCACGCGTCCAGCGCCGGCCGCGACGCCGGCGCGAGCGGCAGCTCGAGCGAGTAGTCCCGCAGGATGTCGATCAGACGTTCCGACGCCGAGGGCGAGGGGCACAGCAGGCGCACGCGGCGGCCGGCCTGGGTCCAGTCCGCCAGCCGGTCCGCGAGCGGCTGCAGGGCGCGCCCCGCGCCGCGCCGCGCCTGGATCTCCCGCCGCAGCCCGCGGTGGTCCGCGGCGCCCAGGTCCTGCCGCAGCTCCTCGGAGTCGGGGCCCGGCGCACCCAGCGGGTCCAGCAGGACCGGCCGGCGCTCCAGCAGCAGGTCGCAGGCGGCGTCGCCGCTCAAGTAGAGCGAGTCCGGGTCCGACACCAGCCGGTCCTGCAGTCGGGCCCGCTCGCAGCCGGCCCGGACCTCCTCGCCGAGTTCCGCCCCCCGCTTTCGGCAGGCCTCGGGGTCGTCGACCACGACCAGGGCGGCATCCGGCACGTAGTCGAACACCCTCTCCATGCGCTCGTGCAGCAGCGGCTCCAGGTTCTCGATGCCCGCGGGCGCGTGCTTGCGCCCCAGCGCCTCGGTCAGCGCGTAGATATTGGACTCGGGGACGCGCGCATCGCGCCCCAGCTCGCGCACGCGCTGCAGCAGCGCGTCGGGCGGGTGAGGCAGGCGGAACGAGCGCGGGGGGATCGCCACCACGTGGTCGAGTTCGTCCCGGGAGCGCTGGGTGGCCGGATCGAAAGGCCGCATCGAGCCGATCTCGCGATAGTCGAGTTCGATGCGCACCGGGCGCTCGAGCTGGGGCGGAAACAGATCGAGGATGCCTCCGCGGGAGGCGACCTCGCCGCGCTCCTCCACCAGCGCGGTGTGGTGGTAGCCGGACGAGATCAGCACGTCGAGCAGCGCGTCCCGGTCGATCGTCATGCCCCGCTCCAGGTGGGTCGCGCGGCTGCGCAGCTCGGAGCGGGGCGGGACGAGCCGCAGCAGCGCCGACAGGGGAGCGACGAGGGTGAGCGGGCGGTCCGCAGAGGAGGCGAGCAGCGAATAGAGTCCGCTCATGCGCCGCGCCTCGATCTCCGGATGGGGGGAGAAGCGGTCGTAGGGCGGGGTGTCGTAGCGCGGGAAAAGACTCGCCTCGATGCCCGGGGAGAAGACCTCCAGCGCGGCGGAGAGTTCGCGCGCGCGCGCGGTCGTGGGGCAGACCAGCAGCAGGACGCCGGGGGGGCGCCGGCGCAGCCGGCTGACCAAGTAGGCGCCCGCGGACCCCCGCGCCCCGCTGAGACGCAGAGTTCGCCCGCGCTCGAGCGCGCTGTCGATCAGGGGTTCCAGCAAGCTTCGCTCTGTCTGCCCCGCCCGGCGGCGGAAGCGTACGCCCCCGCCCGCGGGGGCCGTTTTCCGAGCCCGGGAGTATAGGGTTCCCCCGCGGCCCCGCGTGGCTCGCTCCGCGTCCGGTCGCCCGCTATACTGCCGCGCCCCCGGGAGCCGTCACGGCCGCAGAACGGCGAGTCCCCCGTCGCGCGCTCCACAGAACCTGACCGAGAGAAGCCAGCCATGAGTCTCGAACTGATGGGCCGCAAGCTGGGCATGACCCAGATCTTCAACGAAGCCGGAGACCGCGTTCCCGTGACGGTGATCGGCGCGGGCCCCTGCACGGTCGTGCAGAAGAAGACGCCCGAGAGCGACGGCTACGGCGCCGTCCAGCTCGGCTTCGAAGAGCGCAAGCTCAAGCACCTCTCCAAGCCGCTGCAGGGCCACTACGAGAAGGCCGAAACCTCGCCCAAGCGCGTGCTCTTCGAAGTCCGGCTCGAGGGCGAAGAGCTGGACCAGCTGGAAGTCGGCCAGGAGATCGGTCTGGCGGAGGCCTTCGCGGAGATCCGGCGCGTCGACGTCACCGGCCGCAGCAAGGGCCGGGGCTTCACCGGCGTGATCAAGCGGCACGGCTTTTCCACGTCGAGCAAATCGCACGGCACCCACGAGTTTTTCCGCCACGCCGGGGCGCTGAGCGCGGGCACCTACCCGGGGCGGATCGTCAAGGGCAAGAAGATGGCCGGCCACATGGGCGACGAGCAGGTCACCACGCTGGGACTGCGGGTGGAGAAGATCGACGCCGAGCGGCACCTGATCTACCTGCGGGGCGCCGTCCCCGGCCACAGCAACGGCCTGGTGCGGATCCGCCCGGCCGTGCGCGCCCGGGGCGAGAGCTAGGGCGGCCACACGCCCCGCTACGAGCGCCGGGACCGCTTCTACCAGCGCGCCAAGCGCGAGGGATACCGCTCGCGGGGCGTCTACAAGCTGGAGGCCCTGCTGCGCGCGTCGGTGCGCCTGCCGCGCGGCGCACGCGTGCTGGAACTCGGCTGCTGGCCGGGCGGATGGCTGCAGGTGCTGGCCGAACGAGTGGGGCCGCGCGGCCGCGTGGTCGGGGTCGACCTGGACGAGGTCGAGCCGCTGGGCCCGCCGGTCGAGCTGATCCGCGGAGACCTGACCCGGCCCGAGGTTCGGGAGCGGATCGCGGAGCGGCTCGGCGGCCCCGCCCAGCTCGTGCTCTGCGACGCCGCTCCCAAGCTCTCAGGTGTGGCCGACCTGGACCGGGCGCGAATGGAGGAGATCCACGAGGCGGCGCTCGAAACCTGCGAGCGCGTGCTCGAGCCCGCGGGGGGACTGATCCTCAAGGCCTTTCCGGGTCCCGAGTCCCAGGCCGTTCGCCGGGA
>JAGWBS010000034.1:11434-36786 GCA_021295775.1 Pseudomonadota bacterium
CGCGAGTTCGCGCGAGTTCTACTGGGTGGCGGCCCGGGGGGCCGCGCCCCGCGGAGGGGCTTGAACGCGGCGCGGGACGGCGGCGGGGGCGTGTCGCCGGCACGGTCCGCGTCCCTCTTCCGCCGGGCGTAGGATGGGCCGAAGGGGGTTCGGCGAATGGCGATCGAGAGCATCAATCCCGCCACCGGCGAGCGCGTCGAAGTCTACGAAGAGCACACCTTCGAGCAGGCGCGCGAGGCGATCGAGGCCGCCGACAGGGCTTTCCGAGGCTGGCGCGAAACGGATTTCGGGCAGCGCGCGGAACGCATGCGGCGTGCCGCGGAGCTGCTGCGCGAGCGCAAGCGCGACTACGCCCGGCTGATGTGCGACGAGATGGGCAAGCTGCTGCGTGACGGGGAGGCGGAGGCCGAGAAGTGCGCCTGGGTGTGCGAGTACTACGCCGAAAACGCCCGGGCCTTTCTGGCGCATGAGCCGATCGAGACCGACGCGTCCAAGAGCTTCGTCTGCTTCGAGCCGCTGGGCGCGGTGCTGGCGGTGATGCCGTGGAATTTTCCCTTCTGGCAGGTGTTCCGGTTCGCGGCGCCCGCGCTGATGGCGGGCAACGTCGGAGTGCTCAAGCACGCCAGCAACGTGCCCGGCTGCGCGCTCGAGATCGAGCGCGTGTTCCGGGACGCGGGCTTCCCCGCCGACGCGTTCCGCAGCCTGCTCGTGCGCGGCTCGGAGATGGAGCGCGTGATCGCGCATCCCAAGCTGCGCGCCGTGACGCTGACGGGCAGCACGCCGGCGGGGCGCGCGGTGGCGCGTCAGGCGGGCGAGAGGCTCAAGAAGACCGTACTCGAACTCGGCGGCAGCGACGCCTACGTGATCCTGGAGGACGCCGACCTCGAGGCCGCCGCGCGCGCCTGCGTGGACAGCCGGCTGATCAACGCCGGCCAGAGCTGCATCGCGGCCAAACGCTTCGTCGTTCCCGCCGCGGTCCGGGCCGAGTTCGAGCGGCTCTACGTGGCGGAGATGCGCCGCCGCCGGCTCGGGGACCCGACCGACCCGGACTCCGACCTGGGCCCGCAGGCGCGCGAGGACCTGCGGGACGAACTCCACGGGCAGGTCGAGCGGAGCGTCGCGGCGGGCGCCCGCTGTCTGCTGGGCGGAGAGGTGCCCGAGCGCGCCGGCGCGTGGTACCCGCCGACAGTGCTGACCGACGTCGCCCCGGGCATGCCCGCCTACGACGACGAACTCTTCGGCCCGGTGGCCGCGATCATCCCGGTGGCCGACGAGGACGAGGCGATTCGCGTGGCCAACGACAGCCCCTTCGGCCTGGGGGCGGCGGTCTTCACGCGCGACCGCGCGCGCGGAGAGGAGATCGCCGCGCGGCGCCTGGAGGCGGGCTGCTGCTTCGTGAACGCCTTCGTCAAGTCCGATCCGCGGCTGCCCTTCGGCGGCGTCAAGGAGTCGGGCTACGGCCGCGAGCTCGGTCCCTACGGGATCAAGGAGTTCGTGAACGTCAAGACGGTCTACGTCCAGTAGCCGGCGCTCCGGTCGCCCTGCCGCCGGTCGGAGGGCTCAGGCGGGAGCCGGGGCGACCCGCGCCAGCGCGGCGGCCATCAGCCGGTCGCGCGCGCCGCGGTCGCGCAGTTCGACCCGCAGCGCTCCCGACTCCGGTCCGCCGATCCACTCCGCGTTGCCCGCCACCGGGCCTTCCCGCCCCATCGCCAGGTAGCGGACGTCGAGGTCGGTGACGATCTGCGCGGACCCGCGGCCGTGGTCCGCCAGGCATTCGGCGGAGACCTCGGCCACCAGCGCCACGATCGCGCCCTGCATCGCCCCGGCGGGATTGCGCAGCGCGTCGGTCATCTCGACCTCGACGCCTCCGCGCGAGGGGTCGAGCACCCGCAGACCGACCTCGTCGACCAGCGGCCGGTCCAGCGGGGGCAGGTCGTTCCGAACCCGGTTTTCGTGCAGGTGCGGATGCGGCGGGTCGCCGTGGCGGCGCGGCATGCGCACGAACCCCGCCTGGCCGTAGGCGAACACCTCGCCGTTCTCGCGCAGCACCACGTCGGTGCCGACGATGCCGCGCCCCGTCCGCAAAGCGCGTCCGGTCGCGACGACCTCGCCGGGAATGCGCCGCGCGGGTGCGCGCAGCGAGAGATCGCTGGTGAAGATCCAGTCGGTGCCGGTGCCCGCCTCGGCCACGAAGCCGCCCATCATGTCCACGACCAGCGCCAACACCGCCGGGCGCACCACTCCCTTGGCGCAGATCTGCGGGTAGGGCCGCAGGGTCACCGACCCGTCCGGGCTGCGCTCGCCGCCAATCCCGAGCCGCCCGAAGAGCTTCAAATCCGGTCCCGCCACGTTCCGACCTCCACCCGAACGGCTTTCCGCACGGCACCGCGATTTCCTCGCCCATGGCTGGACGCCCCGCGTGGGGCGTGGTGCAATCGCGGCATCGTACAGGAGGCTCCGCATGGGTGACGGCAACGGTGCGGAGCGCCTGACCAAGGCGTTCCCCGTGTTCGACTGCGACGCGCACGTCAACGATCCGCTGGAGATCTGGAGCGAGTACGTCGCCGAGGCCGACCGCGAGGCGGTCAAGGCTTTCTACTGGCAGGACGAGAAGCAGACCATCCTCAACGGCCGCACGCTGGTGATGGGCGGAGCGACGCATTATTTCCGGCCGCTCTTCAATCCGATCCACATCGCCGGCCCGCAGATGAACAAGCCGATCATCCGCAAGCTGCTGATGGACATCGCCGCCGGCAGGCTCGACGAGGAGCAGGTCGCCCAGTGCGAATTCTCCGGCGCGGTCGACCCGCACGGCCGGCTCGGAGAGATGGACCTGATGGGCATCGACCAGGTGATGGTCATCCCCTCGATGATGGTGATGCACGCGCCCTTCGGGGAGAGCCCCGACGGCGCCCGCGGCTTCGCGCGCGCCTACAACGAATGGGCGGCCGACTACTGCGCCGCCGACCCGGTCCGGCTGTTCCCCGCGGCCTGGCTGCCGCTGCAGTCGGCCGAGTACGCCATCGACGAGATCCGGCGCACCGCCGCCCGGGGCTTCCGCATGGGTCTGGTCCGGCCGATCGACGCCCGGCACCAGTACCCCAATCGGCTCGGGCCGGCGGGCGGCGCTCCGACCGGGCCGGGCTGGGACGGCGTCTTCCGCGCGTTCGAGGAGTGCGACATGGTGCTGGGCATGCACACCTTCCCGGCGCCGGACGTGCCCAGCTACTACGACGGCCAAGAGCTGGACTACATGGTGTCGCCCGGCGAGCTGACCACGCGGGCGACCGATCCCGGAGTCGGCCAGCGCATCGAGAGCCAGGCCCTGACGTTCATCTTCGAGGCGCAGGCCTGGCTGGTGCAGGTGCTGCTGTCGGGCTTCCTGGACCGCTATCCCCGGCTGCGCATGGCGATCCTGGAATCGAACTCGAGCTGGGTGCCCGGGGTGCTGGCGCACTGCGACCGGCTGTTCAAGCTGCACGCGCGCGAGCGCCGGACGCGCGCCGAGCGCCTGCCCAGCGAGGCGTTCCGGGAGCAGTGCTTCATCGCCTTCGAGAGCGACGAGGCGCCGAGCTTCCGGCAGTGGCGCTTCTTCGAGGAGCTGTCGATCTGGAGCTCCGACGCCTACCACGCCGACGGGGCCGACGTCTGGACCGCGATCCGCGAGATGCGGGACTGCGGCGTGCCCGAGGAGGCGCAGGCCAAGATGCTGGGCGGCAACGCGCGGCGCCTGTACCGCATCGAGCCCAAGACGTTCGTCTCCCGTGAAGCCGAACCGATCGAGCGGCCGGCGTGGTTCCCGCAGGGCGAAGATCTGGAGCGCTTCACCGCCCTGTCCCGCAACCCGCGCGCGAATCTGGCGGAGTTGATGGAAATGCTCGGCGCCGGAGGCGCCGGCCGCGGGGCCTACTAGGAAGACGGTCGTGCTCTCGATCGTCGACGCCAACAGCTCGGTCTACGAACCGGCCGCGATCTGGACCGATTTTCTGTCGCAGGGAGAGCGCACGCTCGCCGAAGAGTCGTTCTGGTACGAACGCGGCGCGGGCGGCAGCGAGCTGGTGGTGGTCAACGGCCGGGCGGCCCGGCCCTTGAATCGGTCGCGCCTGAACCGCTTCGCCTGCTACCGGCCCGGCGACACCCCGGAGTCCCTGGGAGAGCTCGATCCGGGCTCCGACCGCGGGGACAACCCGGGCGCGTGGGACGGCGCGGCGAGGGTGCGCGATCTGGACGCCCTGGGGATCGCCGAACAGATCGTCTATCCGACGCTCTTCGCCGAGTACTTTCCGGTGGTGGACAATCCGCGCGCGGCCGTCGCCCTGGCGCGCGCCTACAACGACTGGGCGCGCGAGCTGGCCGCCTCGGGTGCGGGGCGGCTTCACCCCGTGGCCGTGATCCCGCTGCAGTCGCTGCCGGGAGCCCTGGCCGAGATCGAACGCGCCTCCGGGATGGGGTTCCGCGGCGCGCTGGTCCGCCCGAGCTATCTGCAGGGCCGCTACATCAACCACAGCGACTTCGACCCGGTCTGGGCGGCGCTGGCCGAGACCGGCCTGGTCGCGTGCCTGCACCCTTCGCCGGGCAGCACGAATCCGGAGTTCACCTCGGCGGGGCCGTTCGTGGAGCGGGTCGCGGCCAACCTGGGTGTCGGCCACGACGTCGCGCCGGCGATCGCGCCGGTCCAGGACAACATGACCGCCGTGCTCACGCTGGCGTACTATGGCCACCTCGAAGACCATCCCGAGCTGAAGCTCTGCCTGTCGAACGCCGGCGCGAGCTGGCTGCAGCTCGCGCTCGAGAAGGCCGAGACCTATCTGTGGCTCTTCCCGCCGGGCCCGCGGCCCGTCCACCTCGAGCCGGCCGAGCTTTTCCTGCGCGAGTCCAACGCGGTGAACTTCGACGCCTGGGAGGATCCGGTGGGAATCCTCTCGGACGTCTACGGGCAGGTCGCCGTCTGGGGCTCGCGCTATCCGCGCCACGACGCGGCCCCGCCCGCCGAGGCGCAGGCGATGCTCGAGCGCCATTCGGTCTCGGCCGAGACGACCGAGCGCCTGCTGGGCGGGAACGCCCGGCGCGTGTTCGGCCTCTAGCCGAGGGCTCCGGACTCGCTTCCGCTCAGCCCGAGGCGTCGGCGGAGTTCGTCCCGACGCGGCCCTGGAGCAGACCGGCCGCCGCCTCCGGGACTTGCGCGCGAAACTCGTCCGCGCGAGTCGGGTGCACCTTCAACGCCAGCATCAGAAGGTCTCCGAACAGCAGCCACCCGATCCCGAAGGACAGGCCCAGCGCGTAGACGATCTCCGGGGGAATGCTCCGTACGATGCGGCCGCGCCGCTGGGCCTCCGCGATTCGGGAGACCAGCGTGTCGAAGCGCACCCCGTGGATGACGGTCTCGCCCGAAATGTGGTCGAGGGCCCTGCGGAGAAAGAGGCGCCGGGCGGTCGAATCCTTGGCGATTTCCTGGAAGATCTCCAGCGGGGGCGCGTCCCGGTGCAGGTTCTGGAGCTGGCGCCGGAACGCCCGCTCGTAGACGGTGCGGACGAGGTCGCGCTTCTTTCCGATGTGACGAAAGATGAGCGAGTGCTGGAGCCCCGCCTTCCGGGCGACCTATCGAACGGGGCACGCGTCCGGTCCGCGTTCGGCGAAGAGTTCCTCCGCCGCGTCGAGCAGGGCGTCGACGATGCGTTTCCGGCTCGAGGGAGGCGGGGCCGGATTCGGGTCCCTCGAGCGGTCGAGCTTGGCCGCCGGTCTTTTTCGGGATTCCTCGGAGTCATTCATCGGGTCACTCGATCCGGACGCTTCCGGGGAGTCACTCGGGATCTTTCCGGGGAAGCGTGAGAAAGAATCGCTCCCTGTTTCGGCGGACAGTGTTCTGGCGAGTTACCACTCGAGGACATTTCAGTATCCACTCGGCTCTGACTCGGCATTACCCGGCGGTACTGAATTCGACACGCACCTCGGCCGGACTATTCGATCCTCCCCGGGAAGCGCCACGGCGCCCGGCGGGCTCCTGCGCACAGGCGCCGCTGTCGGCGAGTCGCCCGCTCGAGCGGGCCCGTCCGCGCGGCGCGAACTGGTTTCAGTCCGGCACGCGCTCCCAGAGAGAGCGCGCGGTTTCGCCGGGCGCGCCCAGGATCTCCGGATCCGGTCCCAGCTCCAGCGTCAGCCGCCGGCCGGACTCGTAGGCGGGCCAGCGGCCCAGCTCCGCGTGGCTGGGCTCGCCGCTTCGGGCGAAGGCGACCCACGCGTCCATCAGCAGTCCGGCCAGCCGCCGCGCCGGCTCGCCATGGCCGGCGAACTCGCGCATGCCCGGGGCGTCGAGCGTCCCGAAGGTGAACGGCAGGTCGAGGGCGTGGCAGGAGCCGAGCGCGCCGCCGAAGATCGGGGAGCGCCAGGCGAACCGGTACATATAGGTCTGGGGCTGCCGCTCGCTCTGCCAGGCGGCGATCCGGATGGACGGAACGCGCAGGATGCGGTCGGACTCGATCGCGCAAAAGATCGCCGGCGCGTCGGCGGCCAGGCCCTCCCCGCGCAGCTCCCGTGCGTAGGTCTCCACTGCGTCGCGGGCGATCTCGGGCGGCAGCGCACTGCGCGCGTAGCGCTCCAGGAGCTCCGGGTCGAAGGCGCTCACGGCCGGTTCGCGCGCGTAGAGCCCCATCTCGCCGGCGGTCGTGCCGATCACCAGCGGGCCGTCGAAGGCGTGGCCGTCGCGGAAGGCGTGCAGCGGCCGCCGCGGCAGGAGATCGCCGTCGATCACCGGCAGGAACAGCATGTTGGAGGAGAACGGCCCGTCCTCGGCGGCGCAGGCCGTCTGCGCCGACACGATCCGCTCGACCGGCAGCTCGCGCAGCGCCTCCGCGCGCGGCTCGCAGCCGAGGCGGGCCTGCAGCAGCCGCGCGCGGCGCTCCGCCTCGGCCGGCTCGATCATTCCGTCCGGGGCGGCGCTCTGGACGATGGCGCGCCGGAACAGGCCGCGGGCTCCGGGCATGGCGCAGAGCGCCGCGATGCTGCCCGCGCCGGCCGACTCGCCGAAGAGTGTCACGTTGTCGGGGTCGCCGCCGAAACCGGCGATCTCTTCGCGCACCCAGCGCAGCGCGGCCATCTGATCCTGCAGACCCAGGTTCGGCGGGACGCTCTCGAAACAGCCGAAGCCCAGCAGGCCCACGCGGTAGTTGAGGGTGACCACCACCACCTCGCCGCGGCGCGCGAGCCGACGGCCGTCGTACACAGGCGTGCAGGCGGTCCCGCCCGCGAACGCACCGCCGTGCACCCAGACCAGCACCGGACGCCGCCCGCCGTCGGCGGCCGGCGTCCACACGTTCAGATACAGACAGTCCTCGTCCATCGGGCCGCTCGGACCCAGGCCGAGAAGCTCCACGAACGCGTCCACGGCCTGGGGCGGTCCGGCGGAGAATTCCCCGGCGGGCCGATCTCCCGACCACGGCTCGGCCGGTTCCGGGGACCGAAAGCGCCGCTCTCCGACCGGCGCCGCCGCGTAGGGAATGCCCAGGAAGGCTTCGACGCCCCCTCGGGTGGTTCCCCGCACGCGCCCTCGACTCGTCGCCGCGCCCGGAGCCATCAGTTCGACCCCGAAAGGGCGCCCAGGAACCCCTGTTTGAAGTCGGGATAGCGGCCGTCCAGGATCGCTTCGCGGGCCAGGGCGGTCAGCTGCTGGTAGAAGCTCACGTTGTGGATGGCGCCCAGGATCGTGCCCAGGATCTCGTTGGCGGCGTACAGGTGGTGCAGGTAGGCGCGCGTGAAGCGCGCGCAGGCGTAGCAGGCGCAGGCCGGGTCGATCGGGTAGAAGTCGCGCCGGTAGCGGCGGGCGTTGATGCGCACTCTACCGCGGCGCGTGAACAGCGTGGCCGAGCGCGCGTAGCGCGTGGGGATCACGCAGTCGAACAGATCCATCCCGCGCTCGATCGCCTCGAGCAGGTCTTCGGGCAGGCCCACGCCCATCAGATAGCGCGGGCGGTCTTCGGGCAGCAGCGGCGCGGTCGCGGCCACGATCCGCTTCAGTTCCTCGAGGCCCTCGCCCACCGACACGCCCCCGATCGCGTAGCCCGGCAGGTCGTGCTCGACGACGCCTCGCGCGCAGCGTTCGCGGAGCCGGGGATAGACCGAACCCTGCACGATGCCGAACAGCGCCTGGCCCGTGTCCTGCTCCCGGTGGGCGGCGACGCAGCGCTCCAGCCACTCCAGCGTGTGGCGCACGCCGCGCTCGGCCGTGGGCCGGTCCGCCGGATAGGGGGTGCACTCGTCGAACGCCATCACGATGTCCGCGCCGAGCGCCCGCTGAGCCTCGATCGCCCGCTCGGGAGTCAGCAGGGTCTCGCCGTCCCGGCCGGGGAAGCGCACGCCGTCGGAGCTGATCTCGGCGCCCGGCAGGCTGAAGACCTGGAAGCCCCCCGAGTCGGTCAGGATCGGACCGTCCCAGCCCATGAAGCGGTGCAGCCCCCCGGCCTTGGCGACCAGCTCCTCGCCCGGCTTCAGCATCAGGTGGTAGGTGTTGGCGAGCACGATCCGCGAGCCCGTCGCCGCGACCTGCTCGGGGGTCATGGCCCGCACCGCGGCCTGCGTTCCCACCGGCATGAAGCAGGGCGTCTCGACCGGGCCGCGGCGCGTGTGGAGCCGTCCGGCGCGTGCCCCGCAACCGGGATCGCGCGCCTCCAACTCGTAGCGGATCATTGGGACGGGCGCGCGAAGTGCTTGGAGCGGCCGACCAGGCCCTCGGGGACGATGCGGACTCGGCGCTCGGGATCCGAAACCGCCACGCCGATGGCCCAGGCGTCGAGCCCGGTGGCGCGCAGCGCGTCGAGCGTCCGGCTGACGTCCGCCTCGTCGACGGTGACGCAGAGTCCCACGCCCATGTTGAAAACGGTGCGCATCTCGGCCCGGTCGATCCCGCCCGTGCGCTCGATCAGCGTGAAGATCGGCCCCGGCTCGGGCAGGTCGGTGATCTCGAAACCGACCGGCGCCTCCACGCGGCGCAGGTTCAGCAGCCCGTCGCCGGTGATGTGCGCGATGGCCCTGGGCCGGATCCCAGCCTCCCGCAGCGCCTGGGTCTGCGGGACGTAGATCTGCGTCGGACGCAGCAGCTCGTCGCCCAGCGCGGCGCCCAGCTCTTCCACGTACTGGTCGATCCGCAGGCGGGGCAGCAGGGCGCGGCGCGCCAGCGACAGGCCGTTGGAGTGAACCCCGTTCGAGGCCAGGCCCACGACCACGTCGCCCGGCTTCACCGCGGAGCCGTCGATCAGCTCGCCGTCGTCGATCGACCCGATCGCCATGCCGACCAGATCGAGCCCCTTGCCCTCGGCCACCCCCCGCAGCATGTCGGGCACCTGGGCGGTCTCGCCGCCGACGATGCTCACTCCGGCCTGCCGGGCTCCCTCGGCCAGTCCGCGTCCGAGCTGCGCGAAGACCTCCGGATCGGCCTGCTGCACGGCGATGTAGTCGAGCATGGCCTCGGGCTTCGCGCCCACGCACAGCAGGTCGTTGACGTTCATCGCCACGCAGTCGACGCCCACCGTGTCGTAGCGCTCCGCCAGCTCGGCGACCAGCAGCTTGGAGCCGACTCCGTCGGCGGTCACCGCCAGCCGCACCGAGCCGATCCGGATCACGGCCGCGAAGTGGCCGACGCCGATCTCGCTGCGGGCGCCCTGCGCCTGGGTCGGGGTCAGTTCCAGCAGCAGCCGCGCCAGCGCGCGGTCCGCCTGGTCCGTGTCCACGCCGCTGCGCGCGTACTGGCGGCCGGCCACCGGCGTTCTACGGGTAGCGTCGCTCGCCGCGGCTCTGCCGCAGCCGGGTTCGGCGGTGCTTGGCCTTGAGCTTCGCCCGGTGGCGGGCGCTGCGCCGCCGGTTGCGGTGGGGGAGCTTGGTGGACTTCTTCATGCGGGCGGGGAGGATATGGAATGGCGGCTGGAGGGACAACCGCTGCAGCGGACAGTCCGGATTCGCCGGGCGCGGCCTGGAACCGGACGACGCGCCTCGCCGGCCGGGAGTATCCTCGCCGCGGCGGAGGTGGGTGATGCCGAGACTCGGCGCGGAGCGCGACCGCCCGGGGCCGCGGGGCCGCGGGGCGGTGGTCTGGACGCTGGCCGCCCTGCTCGCGGGGGGCGTCTCGGGTTGCGCCGCGCCGCCGCCTTCCGAGCCCGCGGGAACGCAGACCGGAACGACGGGCGTGGCTCCGCTGGTCGCCCGGGCCGGGAGCGCGCTGGAACGGGGCGACTACGACACGGCCATCGCGCTTTACGGCGATGCGCTCGAGCGGACGCCCTGGAACACGCGATTGAGCCGCCGTCTGGCGGTTGCGCACGCGGAGCGCGCCGGACACAGGCGCGGGACCCCGGGCGTGGCCGGCCTGCGCGCCGCCGAGCGGGATCTGCGTCGGGCGCTCGAGATCGACCCCACAGACGCCACGTTCCGCCGCAACCTGGGCGTGGTGCTGCTGGAACTCGCGCCCTTCGTCCCTGGCGCGGAGGCCGGGAGGCTGCGCGCCGAGGCTCGCGGCCTGGCCCCCGAGGAGGCCGCGCGCGCCGCCGGACCGGACGCCGCCCCCCTGCAGCACGAAGTGGAGCGGCGCTTGGACCTGGCCTTCGAGCTGCTCGAGCGCGGGCAGTACGAAATCGGCCTGCGCAGGCTGGAGAGCCTGCGCTCCGACTACCCGGACCGCGGAGACGTGATGCGGCTGCTCGCGCAGGGATACGTGATCTGGGGCAGCGAGATGGCGGTCGCCGCCGACCGCGCAGGCGCCGCGCGCGCCTTCGGCCGCGCGGTCGAACTCTACGCGGATCTGCTCCCCTGCGACGGAGCGCGCTGCAGCCGCGGGGAACTGCGCACGGCTCACCGAAACCGCGTCGTGGTCCTGCTCGAGAGCGGCCGCCGGTCCGACGCCCGGCTCGCGCTGGACGCCGCCGAGCGGGCCGGCCTGGAGTTCCCCCGCCTGCGGGCCGAGGTCGCCGGCCCCCGCTGATCGACCCCGCCTTCGGCCGCGCCGGCGGATCGCGCTACCATGGCCGCATGACAGTACACGGCGGCAAGCTCGCGGCGCGGGCTCTCAAGCAGGCAGGGGTCGGTTGCATCTTCACCCTCACCGGTGGGCACGTCATGCCCATCTACGACGGGGCGATCGACGAAGGCATCCCCATCATCGACGTGCGTCACGAGCAGGCGGCGGTGCACGCCGCCGACGCCTACAGCCGGCTCATGCCGGGGCGCATCGGCTGCGCCGTCGTGACCGCGGGGCCGGGCCTCACCGACGGCGTCACCGGCATCGCCAACGCCTGGCGGGCCAACTCGCCCATCCTGGTCATCGGCGGGCAGGGTCCGTTCGCCCAGCTCAAGCGCGGCTCGCTGCAGGAGATGGACCACGTCGGGCTGGTGCGTCCGATCAGCAAGTGGTCGGACGCCTGCTACGCCACCGACCGCATCCCCGAGTACATCGAGATCGCGGTGCGGCACGCGGTCTCCGGCGTTCCGGGACCGTCCTTCCTCGAGATTCCCATGGACGTGCTGATGGGACAGTCGTCGTTCGACAGCGCCTGGTTCCCCACCTTCCGCACCACGCCTCCGCGCATGCTGCCGGACGGCGGCGACGTGCGCGCCGCGCTGGAGATCCTGCGCAACGCCGAGCGCCCGGTGATGATGGGGGGAACGGGCGTCAAGTGGTCGCAGGGCAGCTCCGCCCTGCAGCGCTTCGTGGAGGAGACGCGCCTTCCCACCTTCCTGAACGGCATGGGACGCGGACAGCTCCGCTTCGACGACCCGCAGTTCTTCAACCGAGTGCGCCGCGAGGCGATGGAGCAGACCGACGTGTTCGTGCTGGCCGGCTCGCCGCTCGACTTCCGGCTGAAGTTCGGCCGCTCGATCCCCGCCGAGGCCAAGATCATCCAGCTCGACATGGACAACGTGCTGATCGGGCAGAACCGCTCGCCCGACGCCGCCATCGTCGGCAACCTGGGCACGGCCTTCGAGGCGCTGCTGCAGGTCATGAAAGAGGAGTCGATCCAGCTCGACTTCAGCGCCTGGCGCGACGAACTGCGCGCGCGGGAGGACGAGATCGAGGCCGGCTTCGAATCGCAGCTCAACTCCGACGAGAGCCCCGTGGACCCGCTGCGAATGTGCCGCGAGATCCGCGACTTCATCGACGAGGACACCCTGCTGATCGGCGACGGCGGCGACATCGTCGCCCAGGCCGCCAAGGTCGTGCCGGTGATGAAGGAGAACTGCTGGATGGATCCGGGGCCGCTGGGGACGCTCGGGGTCGGCATGCCGTTCGCGCTGGCCGCACAGCACTGCTTTCCGGACAAGAAGGTGCTGATCATCTACGGCGACGGTTCGTTCGGTCTCAACGGCTTCGAGTACGACACCGCGATCCGGCACGGCCTGCCGATCGTGGGCATCGTGGGCAACGACGCGGCCTGGGGCCAGATGATGCGGCCGTTCATCGGGCTGTACGGCAACGAGCGGCGCGTGACCGTCGACCTGGAGTACACGCGCTACGACAAGATCGTCGAGGCGATGGGCGGCCACGGCGAGTACTGCGAACGTCCCGAGGAGATCCGGCCGGCGTTGGAGCGCTCCTTCGCGGCCGGCAAGCCGGCGCTGATCAACGTCAAGATCCGCAAGGACGAGGGCGCGCCGAAGGGCAGCACCTATGTCTGAGAGACGCGCCAGGATCCGCGAAACCCGCCCTTCGAGAGGGGAGATCATATCCGCCGCACGGACCGCAATCGTCATGCTGGCGTCCCTGGGGCTGCTGGCCGCCCACCACGAGACGCACGATGCCCACTCGCACGCGGCGCATGCGGCCCCCCGCACGCCGTCGGCCGCCGGCGCGCAGGTGTACATCATCAGCCCCGCCGACGGGGCGGAAGTCAGCGGGCCCGTGACCGTCCGCTTCGGACTGCGGGGGATGGGCGTGGCGCCCGCCGGCTATCCCGGCGAGGGAACCGGCCACCACCACCTGATCGTCGACGTGGACCTGCCCGCGCTCGACGCGTCGATCCCGACCGACGACAACCACCGGCACTACGGCGGCGGCCAGACCGAGACCACGCTCGAGCTGGCCCCGGGCCCGCACACGCTCCAGCTCCTGTTCGCCGACCACAACCACGTGCCCCACGATCCGCCGCTCGCGTCGCAGCGGATCACGGTTCACGTCAAGTAGCCCGGGGTCCGATGGACGCGATCCTGATCGAGGGAATCCAGGTGCCCGCCGCGCTCGGCGTCAGCGCCGGCGAGCGGGCGCTGCGCCGGCCGGTGCGCATCGATCTCGAGCTGCTGCGCGACCTGAGCGCCTCCGGCCGCAGCGACGAACTCGACGACACGGTCGACTACGCGCAGGTCTACGAGACCGTCGCCAAGGTCGCGGGGGCTCGCGAGCACCGGCTGGTCGAGGCCCTGGCGGAGCGCATCGTCGAGGCGCTGTTCGAGAACTTCCCGATCGACGGGGTGCGCGTCGAGATCCGCAAGATCGCCCCGGTGGCGGGCAGCCTGCAGCACGCCGGCGTCCGGCTCCAGCGCAGCCGCCCGAGCCGACCGCGCTCGGGGGATCCCGCCGCATCGCGCCCCGGCGACTCCTAGAGCCTTTCGAGACGCTCCGGGATCAAGGGCGGCGCCGGCCGTCTCGAATCGGGCCGGGCTCGAAACCTCTACAGGCGGCGTCCGGCGCCGGCCCGGTCGAGAGCGGCGGCTCCGCGGCCTCGACGAGGCCCGCGCCCGGCCGAGGCCGTCACGGGTAGGTGGTCGCGACTCCCGGCCCCAGGGGGATGCCCAAGGCGACCCAGACGGCGAGCGCTGCCGCCCAGGCCAGCCCGAAGGCGATCGAGAAGGGGAGCATGGCGGCGATCAGAGTGCCCAGCCCGGCCTCCCGGTCGTACTTGCGGGCGAAGACGATGATGATCGGCAGATAGGGGAGCAGCGGAGTGACGATGTTGGTCACCGAGTCGCCCACCCGGTAGGTGGCCTGGACGACCTCGGGGCTGAAGCCCGAGAGCATCAGCATGGGCACGAAGATCGGCGCCATGAAGGCCCACTTCGCCGAGGCGCTACCGACCAGCAGGTTGAGGGCCGCGGCCAGGGCCAGGAAGGCCAGCAGCAGCGGCACCCCGCCCAGGCCGATCGCCTGCAGAAGCTTGGCCCCCTTGACCGCCGAGACCGCCCCCAGGTGGGTCCAGTTGAAGAAGGCCACGAACTGCGCGGCCGCGAACGCCAGCACGATGTAGGCGCCCATCGTGGCCATGGTCTCCGAGGTCATGCGCGCCACGTCCCGGTCGTTCCGCACCTGTCCGGTCAGCGCGCCGTAGACCACGCCGGGGGCGAAGAAGAGCAGGGCGATCTGCAGGTCGATCGAGGCGAAGAACGGCGCCATCGCCCGGGTGGCCGAGCCGCCCGCCGCGGCCGCGTCGCGCAGCGGGGAACTCTCGGACAGCGCCAGCCAGCCGATCCCGGCCAGGATGACCGCGCCGGTCGCCAGCGCCGCTCTCAGCGCGAGCCTCTGCCGCTGCGTCGGCTCCTCGGAGGCGTCCGGGATCTCCGACGCGCGCGAGCGGTCCCATTCCCCGAGCATCGGCTCGACGAAGCGCGTGGTCACCCAGGTGCCGATCACGGTGATCAGCGCGGTCGAGAAGAGCATGAAGTAGTAGTTGGACGCGGCGTGGACGGTGTAGCCCGGATCGACGGCGCGGGCGGCCTCCTGCGTCAGCCCGGCCAGCATCGGGTCGAGCCCCGTCAGCAGCAGGTTGGCGCTGTATCCGCCCGAGACTCCGGCGAAGGCGGCCGCCAGCCCGGCCAGCGGATGCCGGCCGAGGCCGGCGAAGAGCACCGCGCCCAGCGGCGTGAGCACGACGTAGCCGGCGTCCGCGGCGGTCGAGCTCATCACCCCGGCGAACACCAGGGTGGCGGTGAGCAGCGCCTTCGGAACACTGTTGACCAGCACGCGCAAAGCGGCGGCGATCAGCCCGCTGCGCTCGGCCACGCCGATTCCGAGCATCACAGTCAGGACCTTGCCCAGGGGCGCGAAGCCGGTGAAGTTGGTCACCGCGTTGTCGAAGAACCAGCGCACGCCGGTCGCGCTGAGCAGGCTGCGGACGGTCTGCCGCACGCGCGTGCCGTCGCGCTGCACGATCTCCTCTTCGACGCCCGCCAGCCCGGCCGAGGCCAGCGCCACCCCGGCCGCCAGCAGCACGAACAGGGTGACCGGATCCGGCAGGCGGTTGCCCAGCCGGGCCAGGTGCGTCAGCCAGCGGACCGCGAGCCCGTTCACGCCCCGGTTCCCTCCCGCCCGCGCAGCAGTTCCGGCAGTTCGGTCAGGTCGCGGATGACGTGCGCCGGGGGCGGCCCCTCGTGGGCCGCCAGCGCCGCTTCGGGGTCGGCGATCCGGCGGGTGATCCAGACGGTCGCGATCCCGAGCGCGGCCCCGCCGCCGATGTCGTCGCGCAGGCTGTCGCCCACGTGCAGGACTTCGGCCGCCTGCAGGCCCAGGTTCCCCAGCGCCGCCTGGAAGATTTCTGGCCGCGGCTTGCGGAACCGGACCTCCTCCGAGATCACGACGTTGTCGAGGTGACCCCGCAGTCCCGCCTCGTCCAGGGTCTTCAGGGCGAGCGGCGAATGGCTGAAGTTCGAGACCACGGCCAGGGAAAACCGCGGCGCCAGCTCCGCCAGCACGTCCCGGTGGTGCGGCAGCAGCCGGATCTGCTCGCGCAGCTGGCCCATGTGCGTGCGGGTCAGCAGCTCCGGCGCCTCCGGGTCGTCGACGCCCAGCCGCCGGCACAGCGCCGCGAAGCGCTCGAGCGTGGGCAGTTCGATCCCCTTTGCGTAGTGGCTGGGGAAGAGTTCCCGGTCGGAGCGCCGCAGCTCCGCGGCGAATGCCTCCAGATCCAGCTCGGCGAAGCGGCCGAAGGCCCGATGCAGCGCGCCCAGTGTCGACGGATGGCGGCGCCCGTCGATCTCCACGGGCGGCAGGCGGTCCATGTGCAGGTCGACGAGCGTGTCGAAAAGATCGAAGAGCACTCCGCGCAGCGCCACGTCCGGCAGGGTAGCGGCGCGTCCGGGCCGCGGCGACGTTCCCCGCGGAGCGCCAAACGAAGGCCGGACACTGGATGGGCGCGAGAAGTGGGTGCTAGCATCCGAGCTTCCTTATCCCCCACCAGCTCAGAGGAGCCGAGTTTGCCCCCTGCTCCGCCCGCGAGCGCCGCGGCCCTGATCGATCGGATCCGCAAGGCCGTGGACGCGGAGCCGCTCGACCGCGCGGCCGCCGTGCGGATCGCGCAGGCCCTCGATCGCGAGCCGGACTCGATCCTCGAACCGCTGCTCGAAGCCGCCCAGGAACTCGGCGTCCGCGGGCACGGGCGCGAGATCACGGTCTCGCGCAACGTCTTCATCCCGTTGACGAATCTGTGCCGCAACCGCTGCGGCTACTGCACCTTCGCGGTCCGTCCCGATTCGCCCCAGGCCAAGACCTACCGGCTGGACGAGGTGCGCCGGACCGCCCGGGACGCGTGCCGGGCGGGCTGCGCCGAGGCGCTGTTCTGCCTGGGCGACAAGCCCGAGGTCGCCTACCGCGGCTACCGGGGCTGGCTCGACGAGGGCGGCTACGCCTCGACCGCCGAGTACCTGGTCGAGGCCTGCCGGGTGGCGTTCGAGCAGGGCGTCTTCCCGCACACCAACGCGGGCGTGCTGAGCGGCGCCGAGATGCAGGCGCTGCGGCCCTTCAACGCCAGCCTGGGCCTGATGCTGGAGACGACCAGCCGGCGCCTGCGCGGACGCGGCCAGGCGCACTACTACGCGCCCGACAAGGAGCCGGCCAGGCGCCTGCGCATGACCCGCGAGGCCGGCGAGCTGAAGATCCCCTTCACCAGCGGCATCCTGATCGGGATCGGCGAGACTCCGGAGGAGCGGGTGGACACGCTGCTGGCGATCGGCGAACTACAGGCGCAGGGCGGTCACATCCAGGAGGTCATCGTCCAGAACTTCCATCCCAAGCCGGACACGCCCATGGCGGACGTGCCGCAGCCGTCCGACGCCCTGATGGGCGGGACGGTGGCGCTGGCGCGCCTGCTCCTGGGTCCGGCGATGAACCTGCAGGCGCCCCCGAACCTGTCGCCCACCTCGCTGGAGCTGCTGGTGCGCTCGGGCCTGAACGACTGGGGCGGCGTGTCGCCGCTGACGATCGACTTCATCAATCCCGAGGCGCCCTGGCCCGAGCTGGAGCTGCTGCGGCGCCGCACCGAGGCGGCGGGCTACCGGCTGCGGGATCGGCTCTGCGTCTATCCCGAGTTCGTCACCGACCGTCCCGATTTCTTCGAACCCCGCATGTACCGCGCGCTGCGCGCCGCTACGGACGCCGGCGGCTATCCGCCGAGCGGGTCCGAGGTAGAGCATGAGCCTGGCCGAATCCCTGCTGCGTGACGTCGCCCCCGCGATTCGGGGGGTCCTGGAGGGCGCGCTCGAAGGGCGCGAACTGAGCCGCGGCGACGTCGAGACGCTGCTGACCGCCCAGGGCCGCGACCTGCAGGCGCTGTGCATGGTCGCCGACGCCGCGCGCCGCGAGGACGCCGGCGACGAGGTCTCCTACGTCATCTGCCGCAACATCAACTTCACCAACGTCTGCTACGTCGGCTGCACCTACTGCGGCTTCTCGCGCCACAAGCACGACCCCGACGCCTACGACCGCGGGCTCGACGACATGCTGGAGCGCTCCCGCGAAGCCGTTGGCCGGGGCGCCTCGGAGGTCTGCATCCAGGGCGGCATCCACCCCAACAAGGACGGCTTCTGGTACCGCGACATCGCCCGCGCCATCCGGGACGAGTTTCCGGAGCTGCACATCCACGCCTTCTCCCCCGAGGAGATCGACTTCGGCCACCGCAACTCGCAAGGGATGGAGCTGCGGGACTACCTGAAGATGCTGCGCGACGCGGGCCTGGGCACGATCCCCGGCACCGCCGCCGAGATCCTCCACGACGACGTGCGCCGGATCGTGGCCCCGCGCAAGATCATGAGCGGGCGCTGGGTCGAGATCGTGGAGGCCGCCCACGAGGTCGGGCTGCGCTCGACCTCGACCATCATGTACGGGCACGTGGAGCAGCCGCATCACATCGCCCACCACTTCGACGTCATCCGCGAGCTGCAGAAGCGCACCGGCGGCTTCACCGAGTTCGTCCCGCTGGGCTTCATCCACCACAAGACCCGGCTGTACCGCGAGAAGGGCGCGCGGCCCGGGGCGACCATGCCCGAAGACCTGCAGATGATCGCGATCGCCCGGCTGTTCCTGCGGCCCTGGATCACCAACATCCAGATGTCCTGGGTCAAGATGGGCAAGAAGCTGGCGCAGGTGGCGCTGAACTCCGGCGCCAACGACTTCGGCGGGACGCTGATGGAGGAGTCCATCAGCAACTCCGCCGGCTCCGAGCACGGCGACCACATCGACCCCGAGGAGATCGAGCGCCTGGTCCGCGAGGTCGGGCGCACGCCCTACGAGCGTACGACCACCTACGGCCGGCGCACGCCGGCCTGGCTCTCGCGACCCGATTCGGAGACCGCGCCCGAGGTCCGGCCGTCCGCGCCGGAGACTCTGCCCGTCCACGCCAACTCCTGAAGCGGCACGGCGGCCGGTCCGCGCTCGCGCGAAACCGTCCGTGGCTCCCCGCGTCGGTTCAGCCGGTCGCCTGAACGAACTGCTCGATCAGCGCCACCAGAGTTTCGGGTGCGTCTTCCGGCGTGTAGTGCGCCGCTCCGGGAATCGTGACCAGGGGGCCGTCCGGCCAGTAGGTGCGGAACGCGGCCTCGACGGCCTCGCGGGGGACGGTCGTTTCCTGTTCGCCCCAGACCGCGAGGGCCGGCTTGCTGCGCAGGGCCTCCACGGCTCCCGGAATCGCTCTGCCCTGTTCGACGTAGGCATAGGTCTCCGGCTGCAGCAGACTCAGGGGAAAGGCCTGGGCGCCCTTGCAGTCCGCGGGCGTCGGGAAGGGAGCGGCGTAGGCGCGCACCCAGTTGTCGTCGATCTGTTCGCCCCGGTGGATGCCGATCCGCTGCAGGACCGACAGGATCGTGAAGCGCAGGTTCTGGATGACGGGCCCGAAGTTCTCGTCGAGAACCAACTCGAACCAGGGCGTCGGGGCCGGCGCCTCGCCCTGCGGCGGATCGAGTGGCGAACCCGGCGGGCTGACGAACGTATCGAGCACGACCACCCGGTCCACCCGGTCGGAGTGGCGAAACGCGAACTGTCCTCCGATCATGCCGCCCCAGTCGTGCATCACCAGCGTGGTGTCCCGCAGATCGAGGTGGAGCAGCAACGCCTCGAGGTTCTCGCAATGGTCCTGGTAGGAGTAGTCGCGGTCCTGCGGCGTCTCGCTCTTGCCGAAGCCCATGTGGTCGGGCACGACCACGCGCCCCCGCGCGGCGAGCGGCGCGACGAACTTGCGGAACAGGTAACCCCAGGTCGGCTCGCCGTGGAGCAGCACGAAGGTCTCGCCGGAGTCCGCCTGGCCTTCGTCGATGTAGTGCTGGCGGAAGCCGTGGCCGTCGAAGTAGCGGGCCTGGAAGGGCCAGGTTCCGTCGAAGGTTTCGTCCGCGGGGATCATGCCGATTCTCCTCGCCCCGATCCGCCCCGGCCGGGCCGCTCAGAAGCGCGTTGCGAGATCTTCGATTTCGTAGCGGAGTTGAGGCCTCTCCAGCAGGCGCCGCTCGACCACCTCCACAGCGTACATCACGCTGGTGTGGTCGCGTCCGAACGCCCGGCCAATGTCCTTGAGCGAAGCGTCGGTCCACTGCCGGCACAGGTACATGGCGATCTGGCGCGGCCGCACCACCCGGCGCCGGCGCGAGCGGCTCGTCAGCTCCTCGACGCCCAGCGCATAGCTGCGCGCCACGCGCTCCCGGATCTCCTCGATCGTCCGCGGGCGGCGGCTCGACCCCGCCGCCTCCAGCGCCTCGCCGACCAACTCCAGCGTGATCGGACGCCTCAGCAGCGAGGCGCGTGCGACCGTCTGGTTCAGGCCGGCCAGCAGGTCGCGGACGCTGCGGACCGGCCGGAGCGCCAGCCGCTCGAGGCAGTCTTCGGGCAGGCGGACGCCGCCGCGGGCGGCCTTCTCGCGCAGGATCTGCCGGCGGGCCGGCAGCTCGGGCGAAGCGATTCGGGCGACCAGCCCCGCGGCCATGCGCGAAGCCAGCTCGGCGTCGAGATCGGGGATCTCCAGCGGGGGACGGTCGCCGCTCAGCACCACCGGGCAGCCGGTCTCGATCAGATGGTCAAGGGTGTGGAAGAGTTCGATCTGCGTCTGGCGCTTGCCCGCCAGGAACTGCACGTCCTCGAGCACCAGCACGTTCCGCGAGCGCCGGTAGCGCCGCCGGACCTTGTGCATCTCGCGCCCGCGGATGCCTTCGGTGACCTCGGTCGTGAAGCCCTCCGCCGAGCGGTAGGTGGAAGCCGTGCCGAGTGAGCCCTGGATCGCGCGGCACAGGTGGGTCTTGCCCAGACCGCTCGGCGCAGCGATGAACAGCGGGCTGCAGCGGCCCGCCGCCCCGCCCGCGACCGCGCGCGCGGCCTCGAGCGCGAGCGCGTTGCCCGGCTCGACCACGAAGTTCTCGAAGTCGGGAGCGCCCGCGGCCTGGGCGGAACGAGCGGAGGCCTCCGGGGGCGGCCCGTTGGGCGCCTCGGCCGGTGGCGAGCTGGCGAGCCGGTAGTCGATCGCCCGGTCCGGGCCGCAGGCGCGCTTGAGCACGTCGTCGTAGCGGTCGCGGATCCACTCCAGGCTGAAACGGTCGGGACATTCCACGACCAGACCGTCGTCTTCCAGACGGCAGTCGAGCGTACGGAACCATGCGTCGTACGCGTGCGGTCCGATCTGCTCGCGGACCGCCGCGCGTACGACGTCCCACCCCCCCAATTCGGCCATTTTCTCCAACTCAGGGCAAGAAAGAGGAAACGTCGTGCGGCTGCGGACTCTCTCGCGAAAGCCTGCGGCGCGCAACGCCAGGATTCGACTGCTCAGTTTTCGCTTCATCTGTCACGGGAAAGAGCTTTGCAGCCGTTGGCCCGCACCGACGGTGAATCCTGGAAGCGCCCGAAATCTAGGGCGATTGTGGATAGACGGTCACAATTTCGTGTAGATTTGTACACAGTGTGAACACAGATGGAACGATGGCGAATGATCGCAATGCTGTGTCTGTCGATCTCGAGAAATCAGCCTATTTCAACTAATTTCATTGAAAATCATCGATTTTCAGTTCACGGAATCCGACCCGCCCGGATGCGCGATCTCCGCCCGGCGGATCTCGACGATCCGTACCAGGGTTTCGAGGCGCAGTCCGGGGTCGTCGGTTTCGAGAAGCGTTTGCTTTTCCACCGGGGCGCAGTCCAGCGCGAAGGCCAGAAAGTGGCTCAAGGCGACCGGGTCCAGGTCGCGCATGCGCGCGCGCAGCGTCTCGAGGCTGCGCGGCGCGGCCTGGCGCGCAAACTCGATCACGCTCAGGCTCAGGTGCTCGGCCGCCCGCTGCAGCCCGTCGCGCTGGCCGGAGGGCAGCGAAGCGAAGTCGGGATCGGACAGGAACTCGGCCTCCGCGGTGCGGTACGGCTGCTCGGTCTCGGGTTCGCGCTCCACGCGGAAGCGACGCTCGCCCACCAGGACGAAGCCGTAGCGGCCGTCGGGAAGCTGCTGCACGCGGGTCATGCGCCCGGCGCAGCCGATCTCGAAGATGGGCGCCCGGGGCTGCATCGGCGTTTCCCCCGGCCGGATCAGCACCATGCCGATCACCTGGTCGCTCTCGAGCGCGTGCGCCGTCATCAGCCGGTAGCGCGGCTCGAAGATGTGGAGCGGCAGGTCCATGCCGGGGAAGAGCACGACGTTGGGGAGCGGGAAGATCGGAAAACTCGAGGGGAACTGCGGCATCCATCCTCCGACACGGATCGCTCGTTATACTGCCTGCCCTCCCCCCGCGACGCACCTGGAAAGGCGACGTTGGCGGCGCGCTCGGTCGAACGCGAGCAGGACGAGGTCGTGCTGGAGCAGCTCCGGCGCCATGCGCTGCGGCTCGCGGCGAGCTTCGACCTGCCGTTGCGCGCGCTGCTGCCGGAGAGCCCGCGGGTCAAGCGGCGCTACGGCGTCTGCTTCCAGGACGGCACCGTCAAGATCCGGCTGCGCCACGCCCGCACGGGCCGGTTCCTGCGCGAATCCTCTCTGGTCGACACGCTCTGCCACGAGCTGGCGCACCTGCGCCATTTCAATCACGGTCGGCAGTTCCGGCGCCTGTACGAGCGGATCCTGGCCTACGCCCGCCGTCAGGGGATCTACCGGCCGGGCCGCCCGTCGCGCTGGAAGTTCGAGTCGCGGCAGGCTCGCGGCGATCCGCCCGCCGCGGCGCGCCCGGTGGGAAGGCCCGAAGCGCCGATCCAGCTCGATCTGTTCTGGTCCGCGGGAGAGTGAGCCGGGCTAGCCCTGGGCCTCGCTGGCCGCGTCGTAGTCTTCCAGCGTGTCGGGCCCTTGCAGGACGCGCGCCTCGACCGTGTCGAGGGCGATCGACTTGTCGAGGATCTGACACACCAGATTGCTGACCGACAGCTCGTCGAACTCGGCCATGGCGTCTTCCAGGTCTTCCTCGTCGACGGCCAAGTTGACTTCGATCTTGATAGCGATCGGCATGCAGACCTCCCGGGATGGAGTCGGGGGCCGGGATAGTAACGGAGGGCGGGACCGGCGCCACGGGTAATCGAAAAAAAACTAAGTAGTTTTCGGGGTCTGTGGCGTTTGCGTAGGGAAATTCACGCGGGTTGCGAAGACGTCCCACAGGCAGACCCCGGCGGCGATCAGGGAATTGGCCGAGTACAGGCCCCGGGACGCCTCGTGCAGGAATTGGAAGCGGGAGATTCCTTCATCGCCCGCGGGCAGTTGGCCGATGCTTCCGCCCGCGGCCTGGCGGAGTTCCGCCAGCTCCGGGGTCACCCAGCCCAGGCTGAGCGCGTGTCCGGCCACCGCCAGCAGAGGCGCCAGCGCCCGCAGGCGCTCCGCCCGGCCGCCGGGTCGGCCCAGCAGTCCCAGGCCGCAGCAGGTCAGGCCGGCGACGATTCCGAAGCGGTCGAGACCGACGAAGCCGCCGCCGAGCACTTCGGCGGCCAGGAAGGTGGGCAGGTTCCCGAAGGCCCCCGGCACCGCGAGGGCGGCGAACGCCAGCAGCGCTCCCGCCCAGGCGCCCAGGACAGCGATGCGGATCGAGGCGGTCACTTCCCCAGTATGGCCGCGCGACCTCGGGCTGCCTACTCTGCGGGTCTCATGCGAGCGACCGCGCTTCCGCTGTTGGTGTTCTGGGCGGCCCTGGGGTCGGGGCTGCTCGCCTCGGGCTGCGACCGCCGGGTCGAGCCGTGGATCGAAGCCGACCAGGAACCTCCTCCACCCGAGCGCCCGGTCCGCATTCCCGGTCTGGGCGCGCCCGCTCCCCGCCAGACTCCGGACCTCGCCTCCGCCCCCGGCCCGGGCGAGGCCGGCCCCTCCATCCGCGGAGAGCTGCGTCTGGCCGAGGGCGCGGACGTTCCGGCAGGCGGGGTGCTGTTCGTGATCGCGCGCCCGCAGGCCGGCGGTCCGCCGCTGGCGGTCAAGCGCATGGTCCCGGGCCGCTTTCCGATGAGTTTCGCGATCGGAGCGGCGGACGCGATGATCGAGGGCCGGCCCTTCGCCGGTCCGATGCGGCTGTCGGCGCGGGTCGACGCCGACGGTGACCCGCTGACGCGCTCGCCCGCCGACGTGGCCGGCGAGCTGGCGGATCCGGTCGAGCCGGAGGCGACGGGCGTGGTGGTGGAACTGCGCCCCTCCGGCTGATCCCGGTGCGTCGCGCGGGACGCGGCGCGGGCCGGGTCGATCGGTTGCCTGTCGAGGACCCGGAACGGAGGCCGCGCGATATTCAGGCCAGAGAAGAAGCCAGCGCCCGCGCCTCGGCCAGTTCGGACGGGGTCCCGCTGTAGAAGCCCCGGTACTCGCGGGGCAGCAGATCGGCGGTCAGGTAGCCGATCGCGTCGGAGATCACCGTCCGGCTGAGGTGTGGGCGCTCGAACAGGCGCCGAGCCTCGAACGCGCGTCCGATCCGCACGCAGACCGGATACACGTAGGCGTGGTCCTCGCCGAGGGGGAGCATCTTCTCGGTGCCCCAGACACCGAACGGGACCACGGTCGCCCAGGGGTTCTCGATGTAGCGCGCCACGGCCGGCAGCGCGCGCTGCATGGAGCCCGTTCGGCTGCGCGACCCCTCGCTGAAGATCAACAGGTGCTCGCCGCGCTCGCGCCGTTCGCGCGCCGTCTCCAGCGCCCGGTAGGCCAGGCGCAGGGTCTCGCGCTTGGACAGCACGGCCTCGCCCGAGGCTCGGCTCGGGCTCTGCGGGAGCTTGATCGCCCCGAAGCACAGGCTCGCCAGGCGCCGGAGCGGCAGCGAGAAGACCTTCGGCCCCATCAGCACCGTCAGCCGGGCGGCGATGTCGCCGTGGCCCTCGCGGTGCAGCAGGAAGTCCACCGCGTTGGCGTCGATGAAGGACAGGTGGTTGCCCAGGAAGATGACCGGCCGCTCGCGCGCGACGGCCAGGCCGCCCTGGTCGTACAGCTCCGCGCCCGGGGCCGCGACGCGCCGATGAACGACGCGCGAGAGCCGCGTCGCCACCGGGTCCGGGGGGTGGTAGCCCCAGTCCGAGCCGGTGGTTTCGAGGCGCCCGGCGAAGCCGGCGATCTGCGCGTCCGTGAACTCCGCCAGCGACTCGCCGAAGATCGGGCGCAGCTCTCCAGCTTCGCCCGCCCCCCACTCGGAGAGGAGCTCCGCGAGCGTGTCGAGGAACCTCGACCGCGTCGCTTGCTCGGCTCTGGCCGTCAACGCCACGCTGCTATCCTAGCCACTTCGCCTCTGGGGGGTGCCGAGGTCGCCTGAATGGGCCGCACGCTGCTCGAAAAAGTCTGGGATCTGCACACGGTCGGCGAGCTTCCGGGCGGGCAGACGCAGCTCTTCGTCGGGCTGCACCTGATCCACGAGGTGACCACCCCGCAGGCCTTCGCGGAGCTGGCTGAGGCCGGACTGCCCGTGCTTCGCCCCGACCGCACGTTCGCGACCGCCGACCACATCATCCCGACCGACGAGATCGTCCGGCCGCTGGCCGATCCGTTGGCGGAGGAGATGCTGGCCTCGCTGGAGCGCAACCTGCGCGGCTCGGGCGTGGCCTTCTTCGACGTCGGCTCCGGGCGGCAGGGCATCGTGCACGTGATCGGACCGGAGCTGGGCCTGACCCAGCCCGGCATGACGATCGCCTGCGGGGACAGCCACACCTCGACCCACGGGGCGTTCGGGGCGGTGGCGCTGGGCATCGGCAGCAGCGAAGTGCGCGACGTGCTGGCCAC